>JAOPXU010000216.1 GCA_025964985.1 Nocardioides sp. | reverse complement strand
CCGTCGTCAACCTGCTGCGCGAGGGCATCACCGCGCGCCAGATCATGACCAAGCCGGCCTTCGAGAACGCCATCACTGTCGTGATGGCCCTCGGCGGCTCGACCAACGCCGTCCTGCACCTGCTGGCGATGGCGCGCGAGGCCGAGGTCGACCTGACCCTCGACGACTTCAACCGGGTCGGCGACAGGGTGCCGCACCTGGGCGACCTCAAGCCGTTCGGCCGCTACGTGATGAACGACGTCGACAAGATCGGCGGCATCCCCGTGGTCATGAAGGCGCTGCTCGACGCCGGCCTCATGCACGGCGACTGCCTCACCGTGACCGGGCGGACGATGGCGGAGAACCTCGAGGCCCTCGCCCCGCCGCCGCTCGACGACGACGTCATCCGCGCGATCGACCGCCCGATCCACGCCAGCGGCGGCATCACCATCCTCACCGGCTCGCTCGCGCCCGAGGGCGCGGTCGTGAAGTCGGCCGGCTTCGACGAGTCCGTCTTCTCCGGCACCGCCCGGGTCTTCGACGGCGAGCGCGCCGCCATGGACGCGCTCACCGCCGGCCGCATCGTCGCCGGCGACGTCGTGGTCATCCGCTACGAGGGACCCAAGGGCGGGCCCGGCATGCGCGAGATGCTCGCCATCACCGGGGCCATCAAGGGCGCCGGCCTCGGCAAGGACGTCCTGCTGCTCACCGACGGCCGCTTCTCCGGCGGCACGACCGGCCTCTGCGTCGGACACGTCGCCCCCGAGGCCGCCGACGGCGGCCCGATCGCGTTCGTCCGTGACGGCGACCCGATCACGCTCGACGTGCTGAACAAGACCCTCGAGGTGGAGTTCTCGGGGCCTGACGACCTCGAGGCCCGCCGGGTCGGCTGGGAGCCGCTGCCGCCGAAGTACACCCGCGGCGTCCTCGGCAAGTACGCCAAGACCGTCACCTCCGCGGCCCACGGCGCCGTCACCTCCTGACCCGGTGGCGACCGACGCGGACCGACGGGACCGACGGGACCGACGGGACCAGCGGGGCTTCGCGCTCGCCGTGACGGCGGTCGCGGTCCTGCTCGCCCTCGCCGGCCTGGTCCGGGTCGTCGGCGGCGACGAGGCCGACCCGACCGCCGACGAGCCGCGGCCGGCCGCGGCAGCCCCGACCGGCGTACCGGAGGAGGTGGCGACCGAGGTGCCCGTGTCGGCTCCTGCGACCTCCCGGCCGCCCCGTCCCGTCGGCAGCACCCACGCCGCCAACGGCCGGATCTTCGGCGAGGGCCGCTTCCTCGTCGCCTACTACGGCACCGGCGGCACCGGGTCGCTCGGCGTGCTCGGAGAGACCGACCCCGCGTCCATGCACCGCCGCCTCGAGCGGGCCGCCCGCCCGTTCGCCGGGCTCGGCCGCGAGGGCTCGCGGGTCCAGCTCGTCTACGAGCTCATCGTCACCGTCGCCGACCGCGGCCCGGGGCCCGACGGCGACTTCAGCCACGACGTGCCGCGCAGCGTGGTGCGCCAGTACGTCGACGCCGCGCGCCGCCGCGGCGCCCTGCTGCTGCTGGACCTCCAGCCCGGCCGGTCCCGGTTCGTCGACGTCGCGCGCCGCTGGGAGTGGGCGCTGCGCGAGCCGCACGTCGGGCTCGCCATCGACCCTGAGTGGCGGATGGCCCGCGACGAGGTGCCCGGCACCGTCATCGGGTCGGTGAGCGCGAAGGAGGTCGACCTCGTCTCCGGCTGGCTCGACGGCGTGCGCCGGCGCAACGGGCTGCCGGAGAAGCTGTTCGTCATCCACCAGTTCCGTACCGACATGGTCCGCGGCATCGACCGCGTCGAGGACCGGCCGGGGCTGGCGATGGTGCAGCACGTCGACGGGTTCGGCACGCCGGGCCAGAAGCTCGACACCTACCGGACCGTCGAGCGCTCCCGGCGCTTCGACATGGGCTTCAAGCTGTTCTACGACGAGGACGTGCCTCGGATGTCGGCGCGCGAGGTGCGCAGCATGCGGCCGGCCGTCCGGTTCGTCAGCTTCCAGTAGTCGCGCGTCACTTGCGCCTCGGGATTCACCGGCCGGCCGGTGAATCCCTCACTTGGCCGATGGAACTTCATCGGCCAACTACCAGCTTCATCGGCCCAGTACGCCGCCGGGACGCCGTTCGACGGACTCGCCGTGGTCCGCCGTGTCGGTCAGAAGTAGTCCCGGATGTGGATCGGGCGGGCGCCGAGCAGCGCGTCGAGGACTCCGTCGGCGGTGTCGGGCCCGGTCAGGTGCCCGGACATCCGCAGGTTGGCGCAGGACTGCGCTCCGGCGTACGCGAGCGCGAGGCCCTGGGGCGTGAACGTCGGCCGGTCGTCGGCCGCGGCGTCGCGCTCGCACCGGCTCGGGCCGTCGCCGAGCACGAGTCGGTAGGAGCCGTCGGCGGTGCCGAGGGGGTCGCCGGCGACGGTGAGGCCGACCTCGGCCCGCAGGCCGTCGGCGCGCAGGTCGGTGAGCGCGGCGGCCGGGTCGCTGACGCGCAGCATGTAGGGGTGGCGGCCGACGACGTCCCAGGTGGCGGTCGGCAACACGAGCCTGGCCGGGTCCTCGCCGGAGGTGTGCAGCCGGATCCGGCCGGCGACCGAGGTGTGGGTGCCGAGCATCCGCCACAGCGCGCGGTAGCCGTCGACGGTGACCGCCACTAGGTCGTGCACCTCGAGGCTGGCGGTGGTCGGGTCGTAGCCCTCGCCGCGGTCCCACATCGCGTAGCCGACGACCCGGTCGTCGGCGTCGACGGCCAGCGAGATCGCCGTGACGTCGTCGAGCAGCTCCTGGTCGGTCGCGGCGAAGCGGGGGCCGGTGCGAGTCAGCGGGCCGTTCTGGGCGGCCGCCCACACGTCGTACACGGCCTTGAGCGCGGGTACGTCGTCGAGCCGGGCGCGCCGGGTGCGGGTGGCCACCGGCGCGCGGACGCCGGCCAGCTCGGCGGTCGGCACGACGACGGTGTCGAAGGAGCTGACGAGCTCGTAGCCGAGCGGGCGGTAGATGCCGTTGGCGGTCGGGAAGAGCGTCGACAGCGCCTCGCCGCGCTCGGCGGCCGCGTCGAGCATCGCGCGGAACACCGGCAGCAGCAGGCCGCCGCCGCGGCGCTCCGGGGCCACAGCGACGCTCGCGATGCCGGCGGTCGGCACCCGGCGGCCGTGGAACCACGACTCGTAGGAGTGGGCGGCGGCGCGGGCGACCAGCTCGTCGCCGTCGAGGGCCAGCCACACGTCGCGGCCCTGCGGCAGCTCGGTCGGCGCCGGCGGCGGGGGACCCGGGTGGGAGCCGAACGCCTCGAGGGAGAGCCGGTAGGACGCGGGCTGGTCGTCGAGGGTGTAGCGGCGGATCTCCACGAGCGTCGTGTCTACCGGTCGCGGCTACCAGGTGTCGACCGGGTTGCCGCTGCCCTCGATCCGGCCGTCGGGACCGGCGGCCGCGTCGACGACGCGGGCGATGAGGCCGCGGGTCTCGGCCGGGTCGACGACGTCGTCGATCTCGAAGTGGCGGGCCACCTCGAGCGCGGTCGAGTGCGCCTGGGCGTACGCCGTCAGCTCGCGCACGGTCCGCTCGCGCTCCTCGTCGTCGGTGATGGCCTCGAGCTCGCGGCGCATCGACAGACGCACGGCGCCCTCCAGGCCCATCGCGCCGAGGTGGGCACCGGGCCAGGCGATGGTCAGCAGCGGCTCGTGGGTGCTGCCGCCGAGCATCGCCTGCGCGCCGAGGCCGTAGCCGCGCCGCAGCACCACGCCGACCAGCGGCACCTGCAGGCGGGCGCCGGCGACGAGCAGGCGGGAGGTGTGGCGCACCAGGCCGGTGCGCTCGGCGTCGGCGCCGACCATCATCCCGGGGGTGTCGACCAGGGAGACGACCGGGAAGCCGAACGCGTCGCACAGCTGCAGGAACCGCGCCGCCTTGTCGCCGGCGTCGGCGGTGATCGCCCCCGCGACGTGGCGGGTGTCGTTGGCGACGAACCCGACTGTGCGGCCCTCGACGCGCCCCAGCGCGGTGCACAGCTCAGGTGCGAACGCCGGTCGCAGCACGGTCACGCTGTCGACGTCGGCGAGCGTCTCGATGACCGCCTCGACGTCGTACGACGTCCGCTCGCCCTCCGGCACGGCGTCGCGCAACGGGGTCTGGTCGGCGGCGGTCCAGTCGGTCTCGCGGCTGAGGAAGTAGCCGATGAGCGCGCGCGCCGCGTCGACGCTGTCCTCGTCGTCGACGGCCAGGTCGACGCAGCCGTTGGCGGTCATCACCTCGAGCGGGCCGACGTCGGCCGCGGCCACGTCGCCCAGCCCGCCACCGGCGATCATCGCCGGTCCGCCCATGCCCAGGCTCGAGCGCGGGGTGGCCACGACCAGGTCGGAGCACCCGGCGATGACCGCGTTGCCGGCGAAGCAGTTGTCGTCGACCACCGCGATCCGCGCGACCTTCCCGGACAGTCGCGCCCACGCCGCGAACGTCGTCACGTCGAGCGCCGAGACCAGCGGGATGTCGGTGTCGCCCGGCCGTCCGCCACCGCCGGCCGCGAAGAACACCGTCGGCAGCCGCAGCCGCTCGATGACGTCGAGCAGCCGGTCGGTCTTGCGGTGCCCACGCATGCCCTGGGTGCCGGCCATCACCAAGTAGTCGTAGGACAGCACCGCCACCTGGTGCCCGTCGATCGTCGCCAGCCCGCCCACGATGCCGTCGGCGACGGTGCGGTCGAGCAGGTCGTCGAGCTCGCGCTTGTCGGACTGCGCCGCCGTCACGAACCGGCCGTACTCCACGAAGCTGCCCGGGTCGACCAGCGCCGCGACCTTCTCCCGCGCCGTCGTCCCGCCGCGGGCGTGGTGCTTGGCCACCGCCTCGGGACGCGCAGCGTCCTCCGTCAGGGCCCGCCGGGCCAGGACCTCCAGCAGCTCGGGACGGATCACGGCGCGAGTCTAGGGAGCGGCTTCCGCACTCGTCGGTCGAGGAGCTCCCGCTGGGGAGCGTCACGAGACCGTCCGACCGCAGGTGCGGATCGAGTCGGGCACGAACCCTGCGGTGGTGTGGTCTCGTGACGGTCGCAGGGCGACCTCCTCGACCGACGTGTGGTCACCACGTCACCACACGTCGGTCGAGGAGCTCCCGCTGGGGAGCGTCACGAGACCGTCCGACCGCAGGTGCGGATGCGGGTCGAGTCGGGCACGAACCCTGCGGTGGTGTGGTCTCGTGACGGTCGCAGAGCGACCTCCCGGACCGACGTGTGGTCACCACACATCGGTCGGAACCTCCTCGGCCGACGTGTGGTGAGCCGGTCGTGTGCTCCTGACTACGCTCGGAGACGTGACCGACCTCGACGCGCAGGACCCGCTGGCCGCCTACCGCGACCGGTTCGTCGGGACCGGCTCCGGCCTCGTCTACCTCGACGGCAACTCGCTCGGGCGGCCGCTGCAGGCGACCGCCCAGCGGCTGGCGACGTTCGTCGAGGACGAGTGGGGCGGGCGGCTGATCCGGGGGTGGGACGAGTCGTGGTTCCTGCTGCCCGAGGTCGTCGGTGACGAGATCGGACGCATCTGCCTCGGCGCCGCCGCATCTCAGACGGTGGTCGGCGACTCGACGACCGTGCTGCTCTACAAGGCCATGCGGGCGGCCGCGGCGCTGCGGCCCGGCCGCACCGAGATCGTGGTCGACCGCGACAACTTCCCGACCGACCGCTACGTCGCCGACGGCGTCGCGCGCGAGTGCGGCCTGACCTTGCGCTGGATCGACGTCGACACCTCCGCCGGGGTCACCGCCGACCAGCTGAGCGAGGCCGTCTGCGAGCAGACGGCGTTCGTCGTGCTGAGCCACGTGGCCTACCGCTCGGCCTGGCTGGCCGACGTACCGGCACTGACCGCGATCGCCCACGACGCGGGAGCGCTGGTGCTCTGGGACCTGTCGCACTCGGTCGGGTCGGTGCCGATGTCGCTCGACGCCTGGGACGTCGACCTGGCGGTGGGTTGCACCTACAAGTACCTCAACGGCGGACCCGGCGCGCCGGCGTTCGTCTACGCCGCCGCACGGCTCCTCGACGACCTCGTCCAGCCCGTCCAGGGGTGGATGGGTGCGCACGACCCGTTCCTCATGGGGCCGACCTACGCGCCGGCGAAGGGGATCCGACGGATGTTGTCCGGCACCCCGCCCGTGGTCGGGATGCTCGCCCTGCAGGACATGCTCGCGCTCATCGACGAGGTCGGGATGGACGCCGTCCGCGCGAAGTCGACCGGCCTGACCGAGCACGCAATCACCACCACCGCCGAGCTGCTGCCCGACACGACGCTCGCCTCCCCGCGCGACGCCGAGCGGCGCGGCGGCCACGTCACGCTCAACCACCCGCTGATGCGCGAGGTCACCGAGGAGCTGTGGCGCCGCGACGTCATCCCCGATTACCGTGACCCGCACGGGCTGCGGCTCGGGCTCTCGCCGCTCTCGACGTCGTACGCCGAGGTGGAGCGCGGCCTGCACGCCGTGCGCGAGGTGCTCGACTCCCTGACCCCGTGAAGGGCCTGAAGGAGAAGACCCCGCGGGAGCCGATCCCGTCGGAGCTGAAGGTCCTCATCGCGTCGGCGTTCGTGATCGCGATCGGCTTCGGCCTGGTCTCGCCGGTGCTGCCGGCCTACGCGCGCAGCTTCGACGTCGGCGTCGCGGCCGCCTCGGTGGTCGTGTCGGTGTTCGCGTTCTTCCGACTGCTCTTCGCGCCGGTCGGCGGTGCGCTGGTCACCCGGCTCGGCGAGCGCCCGGTCTACGTCACCGGCCTGCTGCTCGTGGCCGCGTCGTCGCTGGCCACCGCCTTCGCCCAGTCCTACGCCCAGCTGCTGGTCTTCCGCGGTCTCGGCGGCATCGGCTCGACGATGTTCACCATCTCGGCCATGGCGCTGCTCGTGCGCCTCGCGCCGCCGACGATGCGCGGACGGGTGTCGTCGTCGTACGCCAGCTCGTTCCTCATCGGCGGCACCCTCGGCCCGGTGCTGGGCGGCGCGCTCGCGACGTTCGGCCTGCGCCTGCCCTTCATCGTGTACGCCGCCGCGCTGGTCATCGCCGCGCTCGTCGTCGCGGTGCAGCTCTCCGGCACCCGGCTGCGACCGGTCGACGCCGCCACCCAGGGCCCGCCCATGCAGCTGCGCGAGGCTCTCGGCGACGCGGCGTACCGCGCGAGCCTGGCCTCCGGCTTCGCCAACGGGTGGTGCAACTTCGGGGTGCGGGTGGCGGTGCTGCCGCAGTTCGCGGTGGCGGTGCACGACGAGACGTGGGTCGCCGGCGTGGCGCTCGCCCTGGCCGCGCTCGGCACCGCCCTGACGCTGCAGGTGGCCGGCCGGGTGGCCGACTCGGTCGGACGCCGGCCGCTGGTCATCGTGGGACTCGTCGTCACCGCGGTCGGGCTCGGACTCATCGGGCTGAGCGGTGACCTCGTGCTGCTGCTGGCGCTCTCGGCCCTGTCCGGCGTCGGCTCCGGCCTGGTCAACCCGGGCCAGCAGGCGACGGTGGCCGACGTGGTCGGCGCCGACCGCAGCGGCGGCACGGTGCTCAGCACGTTCCAGATGGCCCAGGACGCCGGCGCGATCCTCGGGCCGGTGCTCGTCGGGCTGGTCGCCGACCGGGCCGGCTACGACTGGGCGTTCGGCGTCACCGCGCTGGTCAGCCTGCTCGCGCTGCTGCCCTGGCTGGTGGCCCCGGAGACCCTCGACCGCGAGCGGCACCCGACGGGGTGACCTGACGCTGTCGGTGGCGGGTGCGACGCTGGGCCCGTGACCAAGGCACCCCGTCCGCCCGCCCGTCGCGGCCGGGCGCCCGCCCCCGAGGTGCTGCGCCGCACCCAGCCGGCCCGTGACGCCGGCTGGTTCAAGGGCGCGCCGCGAGCCCTGCTGGTCGGCGTCCTGGTGGTCGTCGGTGCGCGCGCCGGCGTCGTCGGCGCCCTGGTCGGGCTCCTCGTGGCGGGGGTCGCGCTGTTCGCCCTGCACCGCTCCCAGAAGCTGGTCGGCGTCGAGCTCGACGAGCGCGGTCTGGTGCACCGCCGCCTGTTCGGCGCCCAGCGCTGGGAGTGGAGCGAGGTCGGGTCGGTGCTGCTCGCCTCGCGGGTCACCGCATCCGCGTCGAAGCCCGAGGTGACCTGGGTCGTGCCGCGCGACCACGCCGGACGCCGCCTCTTCCAGGTCCCGTCGACCGCCTGGTCGCCGGAGGCCCTGACCCGGCTGGTCGAGCGCATCGGCGCCCACGCCGAGGTCGTCCGCGAGCCCGGACCGGTCCGGCTGGGGGCGCTGGCCCGCCGCCACCGCGGCGCCTTCTCGCACACGCAGGCCCACCCCGCGCTGACCGCTGTCCTGCTCACCGTCCTCGGCGTGGCCGTGGTGGTCGCCGGCTCCTACTACGGCTACGAGTGGCTGGCTCCCGAGCGGCGCGGATGAGCGTCGCGGGACTGGTCGGGGTCTACCACGCCCGCGGCGGCTGGCGCGGCGAGACGGCCTACGTGATCGGCAAGCTGCTCGGCACCGCCCACTGCTCGCTGTGCGACGTCACCCACTCGCCCGTGCGCCGCAAGCCGGCCTGGGACGCGATGGTCGAACGACTCGGCCTGCCGGTCGAGCTGCTCCACCTCGATGAGCAGCCGGCCGACGTCGCCGCGGTCACCGCGACCAGCGGCACCCCGGCCGTCCTGGCCCGTCACACCGACGGCTCGGTCACCGTGGTCCTCGGACCCGACGACCTCGAGCCGCTCGACGGCTCGGTCGAGGCGTTCGAGCGCGCCCTGGGTGAGGTGCTCGCGTCGTGACCGCGCTCCCGACCCCGCCGTCCCCGGCCCTCGGCGCGACCTCGGACGAGGTCGTCGCCTGGGTCTCCACCCACCTCGGCGACCTCGCCCGTGAGGGCCCCGACGGCGTGCGGCCCGGCGTGGTGCGCGGCGGCCAGGCGGCCGCCGACGCGGCCCTGGCCGGGCTCGACATCGCCGGCTACGCCCGCACCCGCAGCACCGTGCTGCCCGAGTCGCGACGCGGGGCGACGCGGATGTCGCCGTACGTCCGGCACGGGCTCCTCACCCTGCCCGAGCTCTGGGACGCCGTCGCCGGCGCGCCGTCGGGCGACGTGCGCAAGTACCACGACGAGCTGCTGTGGCAGGAGTTCGCCCGCCACCTCTACGCCCGCCTGGGCGCCGACCTGGGCCGCTCGCTGCGCCGCGAGCAGCCGCGCCCGACGCCGCCGTGGCCCGAGCCGCTGCGCCCCGACATGGCGTGCAGCTCCTACCTGACCCGGTCGCTGACCGAGGACGGCTGGCTGGTCAACCAGACCCGCATGTGGCTGGCCTCGCAGTGGTCGGTGCGCGGCGGTGGTGAGTGGCGCGCCGGCGAGGACGCGATGTTCGCCCACCTGCTCGACGGCTCGCGCGCGGCCAACCGCCTGGGCTGGCAGTGGACCATCGGCACGGGCAGCGGCAAGGCCTACGGCTTCAGCCGCTGGCAGATCGAGAAGCGCGCGCCAGAGCTGTGCGGCGGCTGCGCGCTGCGCGACGCCTGCCCGATCGAAAGCTGGCCCGAGGCCGAGGTCGGCCCGTCCGTCGTCGGCTCGCCCGACCTCGGCAAGGGACCGGTGCCCGGCGGACCCACCAGCGTCGAGGGCGACGGTGGCGAGGCCGTCTGGCTGACCGCCGAGTCCCTTGGCACCGGCGACCCGGCCCTGGCGGCCGACCCCGACCGGCCCGCGATGTTCGTCTTCGACGAGGCGCTGCTGCGCGGCCTGCGCCTGTCCGGCAAGCGACTGGTGTTCCTGGCCGAGTGCCTCGGCGACCTGGCCGCCGAGCGACCCCTCGACGTGCGGCGCGGCGACGTCGGCACCGAGATCGCCGGTCGGCCGCTGGCGACGACCTGGGCGCCGGTCCCCGGCTGGGCCCGGCGCCGCGACTCGCTCGACGTCGTCGAGGTGCACCCGTGGCCGTGGCTGGTGCGGCCACGGCCGGCGTCGGTGCGCTCGTTCAGCGCGTGGCGGAAGACGTCGGGACGCTGACCTTGGCGACCTCGACCACGTGGGCGAGCATCACCGCCTGACCGCTCACCGGGTCCATGTGGGCCGGGCCGCCGGGGATCACGTCGTTGACGTTGGCGCCCGGCAGTGCCTGGGCCCGGCGCGGGCCGCTGGTCGCGTGGCCCCAGCCGTGCGGCACCACGACGACGCCGCGCGCCACGTCGTCGGTCAGCGACGCCGGCAGCCGGAGGCTGCCGGTCGGGCTGCTGACCTCGACCTCGTCGCCGTCGGCGATGCCGCGCTCGGCCGCGTCGTCGGGGTGCATCAGCACGCCGTTGCCGTCCGGCTGCCGGATGTGGTCGTTGTTGTGCATCCACGAGTTGTGCGAGCGGCGGTCGCGCCGGCCGATCAGCCGCAGCACCCCGGGGCGGGACAGGTCGGCCTCGGCCGCCTCGAGCCGCACCAGGTCGGCGACCAGGTCGGCGGGAGCCAGGTCGACCAGCCCGTCGGGCGTCGCGACCCGGCTGCCGAGGAACGACCCGGGCTCGGTCGGCGGCAGGAGGACGCCCTCGGGCTTGCGCTTGAGCTCGCGCAGCGTCGTACGACGTCCCCAGCGCAGGAGCAGCGCGAGCAGCTGGTCGGCGCCGACCTGGGGCGAGCCGGGCAGGCGGCGCAGCAGCCGGTTGAGGCGCGGCAGCGCGTGGGCGGCGGTGGTGCCGAACGGGCGCACGCCCGAGGCGATGGCCAGGTCGGAGAAGATCCGCCACTCAGTGCGCCGCTCGGCCAGCGGCGCGACGACGGCGGGGGTCCACTGCGCGTGCGGCACGACCTGCAGCGACTGGTGGGAGGCCGGGAAGTCGCTGCGCTCGAGCATGTCGGTGGCCGGCAGCACGTAGTCGGCGAAGGCGGCGGTCTCGTTGCGGTAGATGTCGACGCTCACGAGCAGGTCGAGCCGCGGCAGCGCCTCGCGCAGGTCGTGGCCCGGCACCGAGTGCACGGGGTTGCCCGCGGTGACGAACAGCGCACGCACCCGGTCGGGGTGGTCGGTCGCGATCTCGCCGGCCAGCGCCGCGACCGGGAACGCGCCGGCCACGCGGTGCCAGCGGCCGTCGGTCGTGCGGTGCTCGTCGAAGCGGCCGAGCCCGACCAGGTCGGACAGGCGCAGGGTGTCGAACGCCCCGCGCGGCACGAGCAGCCCGCCGCGGCGGTCGAGGTTGCCGGTCAGCAGGTTGAGCCCCTGCACCAGCCAGTAGGCGATCGAGCCGAACGGGCCCATGTTGACGCCGGTCGAGCAGTAGAGCGCGGCACCGTCAGCTGCGGCGTACGCCGTGGCGAGCTCGCGGATCGTCGCGGCGGCGATGCCGGTGACAGCCTCCGCGCGCTCGGGGGTCCAGGGTGCGGCGGCGGCCACGAGCTCGTCGACCCCGCGGGCCACGGCGCGCGC
Organism: Nocardioides sp.; assembly: GCA_025964985.1. GTDB lineage: Bacteria > Actinomycetota > Actinomycetes > Propionibacteriales > Nocardioidaceae > Nocardioides. The sequence goes on along the minus strand of JAOPXU010000216.1, from coordinate 653 downwards.
GGGACCCAGGTCGAGCGGCTGCTCGACGCTCAGCACGTGCAGCAGCGCGGCGAGCAGGTAGGCGTCGGTGCCCGGGCGGATCGGCACGTGCTCGCCGACGCGGCGGGCGGTCTCGGTGCGGCGCGGGTCGACGACCACGACCCGGCCGCCGCGCGCCTCGATGCGCTGCAGCACCCCGGCGGCGTCGGTCACGGTGACCACCGACATCTGGCTGACCAGCGGGTTGGAGCCCAGGCACACGAACATCTCGACGTGCTCGAGATCGGGGACCGGGTGGACGAGCGAGAGCCCGTACATCTCGGTCGAGACGTGGAACTTGGTGTTGACGTCGACCGAGTGCGACGCGAAGACGTTGGGGGAGCCGAGCGCCTCGACGTACGCCGTCGACATCAGCGTGTGCGACAGCGAGAAGAACGTCGGGTTGCCCTGGTAGACCGCCACCGAGCGCGGGCCGTGGGCGTCGACCAGGCCGCGCACGCGGTCGCCGATCTCGGTCAGCGCCTGGTCCCAGCCGATCGGGACGAGCTCGCCGTCGACGCGCTTGAGCGGGGTGTCGAGCCGGTCCTCGTCGTGGTGGAGTGCGCCGAGCCCGAGGCCCTTGACGCAGCAGTAGCCCTGCGAGACCGGGTGGTCGCGGTCCGGGCGGACCTTGA
>JAOPXU010000145.1 GCA_025964985.1 Nocardioides sp. | reverse complement strand
CTCGAGCGCTACAAGCTGCGCCTCGACGAGGTCTCCAGCACCCTGTCGGCGCTCGAGATCGAGGACCTCGTCACCGTGCGTGACGTCGCGGTGGTCGCCCAGCGCCTCGAGATGGTCACCCGCATCGCCCGCGAGATCGAGGACTACGTCCTCGAGCTCGGCAGCGACGGCCGGCTGCTGTCCCTGCAGCTCGAGGAGCTCATCACCGGCGTCGACGCCGAGCGCGAGCTCGTCATCCGCGACTACGTGCCCCACGGCAAGCGCACCAAGAGCCCCGAGGTGCTGCTGTCCCGGCTCGAGGCCCTCTCCCCCACCGAGCTGGTCGACCCCGCCTCCTCGGCCCGCGTCCTGGGCCTGGGCACCGCCGAGCTGCTCGACGGCGCCGTCGCGCCCCGCGGCTACCGGCTGCTCGCCAAGGTCCCCCGGCTGCCGGCGCCCGTCGTCGACCGGCTGGTCGACCACTTCGGCACCCTGCAGAAGCTGCTGTCCGCCGGCATCGACGACCTGCAGATCGTCGACGGCGTCGGCGAGCTCCGCGCCCGCAGCGTGCGCGAGGGACTCTCACGGCTGGCCGAGTCGACCATCCTCGAGCGCTACGTCTAGCCGGTCGCGGCGGGCTTGTTCTTGCCCTTGCCCTTCTTGCCCTTCTTCCCGCGGTCCTCGGTCTCGGGCACCGGCGGCCCGACCGGCTCCTGCGGCACCACCTCGGCGGGGTCGGTGAGCGTGAAGGGCACGACCTCCGACGGCTCGCCGCCGATGGCGGCGGCCTGCACGCCGTAGTCGCCGGGGTCGGCGTGGCCCATGGTGCCCGGGCAGTCGCGGCTGGAGAGGCGGCCGTTCCAGGCCAGGCGGTAGCTGCCGACGAGGTCACGGCGCACGACCACCTCGTCCTGGGGCACCTGGGCCGGGCACTCGGCGCTCGACCACACGTCGTCGCCGTCGGCGTCGGTGATCTTGTAGGCGAGGCTGTCGCGGCTGATGGTCCAGGTGCAGGCCTCGGCGTCGCGCGTGCGCAGCCCGAGGGTGACCAGCACCGGTCGGCCGGCCAGCTCGGTCTCCATCACCGGCTCGACGATGACGTCGGAGTCGGTGCACACGCCGTCGGGCTCAGCCGGCTCCGGCGCGGGCGGCGGCGTGTACGCCGGCACGGGTGGCTGGTTCTTCCGACCCCTGCCCTTGCCGGCCTTGCGCGGGCCGACGACGACGGCCGACGGGGTGCTCGTGGGGGTCGCGGCGACCTGGGTGGCGGTAGCGCCGGTGGGCGCCGGGTCGTCGTCGCGGACCAGGTCGACGCCCGCCACGAGGAGGAGGACGGCGGTGACCGCGACCATCAGCCGGCGTCGCCGGTAGACGCCCGCGGGCTGCGGGCGGCGCGCCGGTGGCCTCCTGGTCGACATGTGTCAGAACGCTAACGAGCGACCCGCCTGCTGGCGTGCTGCCACACCGCAGGGACAATCACCGGGTGCCCGAGTCGTCGCTCCACGAGCCGGTGCTGCGGTGGTACGCCGAGCACCAGCGCGACCTCCCCTGGCGCCGGCCGGACGCCTCGGCGTGGTCAGTGCTCGTCTCGGAGCTGATGCTCCAGCAGACGCCGGTGGCGCGGGTGCTGCCGGTCCACGAGGCCTGGCTCGACCGCTGGCCGACTCCGGCCGACCTCGCCGCCGAGCCGACCGGCGAGGCCGTGCGCGCATGGGGCCGCCTGGGCTACCCGCGCCGCGCGCTGCGCCTGCACGCGGCCGCTACGACCATCGTGGAGCAGCACGAAGGCGTGGTGCCCGACTCCTACGACGACCTGCTCGCCCTGCCCGGCGTCGGCGACTACACCGCGGCCGCCGTCGCGAGCTTCGCCTACGGACGCCGTCATGTCGTGCTCGACACCAACGTGCGCCGGGTCCTGGCCCGGGCGGTGGCGGGCGCCGAGTTCCCCGGAGCCTCGGTCACCCGCGCCGAGCGCGACCTCGCGACCAGCCTGCTGCCCGACGACGAGGCGACCGCCGCCACCTGGGCCGTCGCGGTGATGGAGCTCGGCGCGCGCGTCTGCACCGCCGCCTCGCCGCGGTGCGGCGCCTGCCCCGTCGTCGACCGGTGCGCGTGGACCCGGGCCGGGCGGCCGGCGTACGACGGACCGGCGCGCAAGGTGCAGACCTGGGCCGGCACCGACCGGCAGTGCCGCGGCCGGCTGCTGGCCGTGTTGCGCGACAGCGAAGGGCCCGTGCACCGCTCGGCGCTGGACGCTGCCTGGCACGACGAGGTCCAGCGCACCCGCTGCCTGGCCGGGCTGGTCGCGGACGCCCTGGTCGCCCAGACCGGACCCGACACCTACGCCCTGCCCTAGGGGTGAAAAGCACGCCGACCCGTCGCCTCGAGGCGACGGGTCGGCGTGGTGGGACGGGTGAGGCGGGGTCAGACGGTGCCGGTGGCGCCACCCTCGCCCTCGGTCGGGGACGACTTCTTGATGTCGACCGGGCCGTCCTCGACGGGCTTGCCGAGGTCGACGCCGCCGACCTCCGCCGTCTCGAACGGGGGCAGGTCGGGCAGCTCGCCCATCTTCTGGCCCTTGAAGGTGAAGCTCGCGGTCGGGCCCTCGCCCTCCACGTCGACGAGCACGATCTGGCCGGGGCCGATCTCGCCGAAGAGCATCTTCTCGGCCATGCTGTCCTCGATCTCGCGCTGCACCGTGCGGCGCAGCGGACGGGCACCGAGGACCGGGTCGAAGCCCCGCTCGGCGAGCAGGTCCTTGGCCGACTGGGTCAGCTCGATGCGCATGTCGCGGTCGCGCATCCGCAGCTCGACCGAGGCGATCATGTTGTCGACCATCTGGACGATCTGCTCGCGGCTGAGCGGCGGGAAGACGACGATCTCGTCGACACGGTTGAGGAACTCGGGCCGGAAGTGCTGCTTGAGCTCGTCCTGGACCTTGTTCTTCATCCGCTCGTAGGAACCCGCGGCGTCGCCGCTCTGGTTGAAGCCGAGGTGGATCGACTTGTTGATGTCGCGGGTACCGAGGTTGGTCGTCATGATGATGACGGTGTTCTTGAAGTCGACGACCCGGCCCTGCGAGTCGGTCAGGCGACCTTCCTCGAGGATCTGCAGCAGGCTGTTGAAGATGTCGGGGTGCGCCTTCTCGACCTCGTCGAACAGCACCACCGAGAACGGCTTGCGCCGCACCTTCTCGGTCAGCTGGCCACCCTCTTCGTAGCCGACGTAGCCGGGAGGCGAGCCGAAGAGCCGCGAGACGGTGTGCTTCTCGCTGAACTCGGACATGTCGAGCTGGATGAGGGAGTCCTCGTC
>JAOPXU010000136.1 GCA_025964985.1 Nocardioides sp. | reverse complement strand
GCGAGCAGCGCCCCACCGTGCGCGGCCGCCGCGGCCGAGGCGGCGGCCTCGAGGTCGCCTCTGCCGGTGACGTCGGGCGGGGCGTCGTAGCCGAGCCAGGCGATGGACGCATACGAGCGGTCCGGGTCGGCGACGGTGGCCGCCTGGTGGAGCTCCCACGAGCGGTCGGTGTGCAGGCCGACGTCCCCCGCGTCGGTGCCGACGCCGGGCACGTTGACCGCGGTGCTGTCGGCGGTGTCGGGGTCGCCGACCGCGATCGCGACGCGGCCGTCGACGTCTCCGTCGGGCTGGACGAAGGCGCCGGGGTCGTAGACCCACAGCAGGGTCGGCACCGGGCGGCCGTGGGCGTCGGTGTCGTCGGCGTGCCGGTCGAGGGCCTCCTCGACGGCCTCGGCGTTGTCGAGCGTCCCCCGCTCGTGGTCGGTGAGCCGGCCGAGGTCCTCGAGGTGGCGCAGGGTCGCCAGGTCGCGGCTCAGCCGCACCCGGTTGGCCCGGTCACGGTCGGCCGACGGGATGCCGTCGAGGTCGCCGACCGCACCGGGCGCCGCGGCCAGCACCGCCCGGCGCTGCAGCTCGCTCAGGCCGCGCCACCAGGCCAGGGCCGCCAGCGGCCCGGCCGCCCGGCCGGGGAAGCACCGCAGCGCGTCGTCGGCCGGGTCCTTCTGGCCGCCGTGGTGGTGCTCGACCTGCGAGGGCTCGAGGACCGCGGCGAACGCGTCGAGCACCGCGGCCTCCTCGGCGACGACGCGCTCCCACCAGTCGACCTGGCGGACGTCGAGCGCCCGCACCCGCCCGGCGAGCTCGTGCGACCTGGAGTGCAGCAGCACCTCGGTCTGCCTGCGCCCGGGATCGGCCGGGTCGCGCGCCTCGAGCGCGCGGACCGCGTCGGCGTGGGCGAGGACCTCGTCGACCAGCACCCGGTTGCCCTCGGTCAGCTCGTCGAGCTCGGCGAGCAGCCGGCGCAGGGCGTGGGCGTGATCCTCGACGCGCTGCCCGACCCGGCGCAGGGCGAGCGACATGGCGTCGGCCCGGGCGCCGTACGGCGCCAGGTCGTGGCGGTAGGCGTCCGCGGCCTCCCCGAGCCAGCCCGCGAGCAGCCCCTCGGCACGCGCCAGCTCACCGGCGTCGTCGAGGCGGGCCGAGACGGCGAGCAGCTCGGTGCCGGCGTCAGCCACGCGCGCAGGGTCGGCGACCAGCTCTGGCAGCGGCCGCGGGAACGGCGGCAGCGGCACGCTCACCGGTGCTCCTCGGTGAGGCCCAGCAGCCGGACGGCGCCCAGGGCGGAGGACGCGTCGGAGTCGAGGAAGTCGCGCAGGCTGTCGCGCAGGCCGTCGGCGCGGACCTCGGCAGCACGGCCGAGGTCGGCGACGTGCTCGGACCACCGCGCGCAGAACACACCGGCCAGCGGGGCGACCCGCGGCGTGAACCCGGTCGACTCCCCCACGGCGCCGACCTGGTGCGCGGCAGCGGTGAGCCGGACCTGCTGCTCGTCCCACGCCCGGGCGACGGCGCCCACCTCGGCGTGCTGCACGACGACGTCGCTCACGACCGGCCCTCCCGCAGCGCCCGCGAGCGGGCCCGGCCGACGGGCAGTGCCCGTGAGTGGACCGAGACGACCACGACCCCGGCGTGGTGGGTGGCCTCGACCGTGCGCCCTCCCGCCAGTGCGGTCAGCCGGACGACGGCGAGGGTGCGGACGCGCTGGTCCCACCCGGGCAGCGCCCCTGCGATCCGGCCCAGGGCGGCGTCGCCGTCGGCCACCTCGCGCAGGACGGCGGTGGCCGTCCACTCGAGCGTCCAGCGCCCCGGGCCGGGACGGAGCGCGAGGCGCGGCGGTCCTGCGCGGTCGGGGCCCAGCGCCGCCCACACCGCCCGGAGCACGGCAGCGGTCGCCCGCTCCTCCTCCGGCACGAGGTCGTCGGCGCTGCGGAGGGGGTCGAGGGAGGGACCGAGCGGTGGGTGCTGGGGCATGGCGGGCGTGCTGCCCCCGTGGCGCACGGGCGGAAACCAGGCACCGCCGCGCCTGTGGAGGACCGCCTGGCGAGGCGTCGGCCCGACGCCGGGGTGGCAACTGGTTGGATGTCCGACTAAACTGGTTGGAAGTCCAACCAACTGCGACGGGCACGCCGTCGTCAGCCGCCAGCCGCCCAGGAGTCCCCGTGGCCGACCTCTACGTCCCGACCCACCCCGTCCGGCTGGTGACCGCCTCGAGCCTCTTCGACGGCCACGACGCCTCGATCAACATCATGCGGCGGATCTTCCAGAGCCAGGGCTGCGAGGTGATCCACCTCGGCCACAACCGCTCGGTCCAGGAGGTCGTCGACGCGGCGCTCGAGGAGGACGTGCAGGGCGTCGCGGTGTCGTCGTACCAGGGCGGGCACATCGAGTACTTCGAGTACCTCGTCGAGTCGCTGCGCGAGCGCGGCGCGGGCCACGTGCGCGTGGTCGGCGGCGGGGGCGGCGTGATCGTGCGCGACGAGATCACCCGGCTGCGCAACAGCGGCGTCACCATCTTCAGCCCCTAGGACGGCCAGCGGATGGGCCTGGCCGGGATGATCAACTCCGTCGTCCGCGACTGCGACATCGACCTGTGGGCCGACCCCGAGGTCGGGCGCCAGGTCACCGCCGAGCAGGTGCTCAGCGGCGAGCGGACCGCCGTCGCCCGGGCCATCACCGGCGCCGAGCAGGGCCGGCTCGACGCCGACGTCCTGGCCGCGCTGCGCGAGGCCGCCGCCCGCTCCACCACGCCGTCGCTCGGCATCACCGGCACCGGCGGGTCCGGCAAGTCGTCGCTGACCGACGAGCTCGTGCGCCGCTTCCGCGTCGACCAGCACGACAAGCTGCGCGTCGCCGTGCTCGCCGTCGACCCGACCCGTCGCAAGGGCGGCGGCGCGCTGCTCGGCGACCGGATCCGGATGAACTCCCTCGACGGCGACCGCGTCTACTTCCGCTCCCTGGCCACCCGCGGCGCCCACGAGCTGCCCGAGTGCCTGCCGGCCGTCATCGACATCCTCAAGGCCGCCGGCTTCGACCTCGTCGTCGTCGAGACCCCCGGCATCGGCCAGGGCGACGCCGCGATCGTCCCCCACGTCGACACCTCGATGTACGTCATGACGCCCGAGTTCGGCGCCGCCTCGCAGCTGGAGAAGATCGACATGCTCGACTTCGCCGACGTCGTGGCGATCAACAAGTTCGAGCGCCGCGGCGCGGCCGACGCCCTGCGCGACGTCGGGCGCCAGCTGGTCCGCAACCGCGAGGCGTTCGGCCAGCAGCCCTCCGACATGCCGGTCTTCGGCACGTCGGCCGCCCGCTTCGACGACGACGGCGTCACCGCGCTCTACCAGCACCTGCGCGGGCTGCTGGCCGAGCACGGCCTGCCCGTCGACGAGGGCACGCTCGCGCCCGTCGCGGGCAAGGTCTCCACCGAGATCCACCCCTCGATCCCCGGCGAGCGGGTCCGCTACCTCGCCGAGATCGCCGCCACCGTGCGCGACTACCACGCCGAGACCGACCGCCTCGTCGAGCAGGCCCGGCGCGTGCAGCGCCTCGAGGCCGTCGCCGCCGAGCTCGAGGGCCGCGAGACCCCGGTCCAGGAGATCGAGGGCCTGCTGACCGAGGCCCGCGAGGACCTCCCGCGCCCGGTCCGCGAGCAGCTCGAGCGCTGGCCCGCGGTCGTGGAGTCCTACTCCGGCGACGAGCAGGTGGTCGTCGTGCGCGACAAGGAGATCCACACCGCCCTGACCCGCGAGTCGCTCAGCGGCAACAAGATCGCCCGCGTCGCGCTACCGACGTACGACGACCACGGCCAGCTGGTCCGCTTCTGGCGCCGCGAGAACCTGCCCGGCTACTTCCCCTTCACCGCCGGGGTGTTCCCGTTCAAGCGCGACGGCGAGGACCCCGCGCGGATGTTCGCCGGCGAGGGCGACCCGGCGCGCACCAACCGTCGCTTCAAGGTGCTCAGCCAGGACGGCGAGGCGACCCGCCTGTCCACGGCGTTCGACTCCGTCACCCTCTACGGCCGCGACCCCGAGGTGCGGCCCGTCGTCTACGGCAAGGTCGGCACGTCCGGCGTCTCGATCGCCACCCTGGACGACATGAAGGTGCTGTACGGCGGCTTCGACCTCTGCGCGCCGACGACGTCGGTGTCGATGACGATCAACGGTCCGGCGCCGACCGTGCTGGCGTTCTTCCTCAACACCGTGCTCGACCAGGCCGCCGAGAAGGGCATCGACGCCGCGACCGCGCTCGCGACGGTGCGGGGCACGGTGCAGGCCGACATCCTCAAGGAGGACCAGGGCCAGAACACCTGCCTGTTCTCCACCGAGTTCTCGCTGCGGATGATGGCCGACATCCAGGAGTGGTTCATCGAGCACTCCGTGCGCAACTTCTACTCCGTCTCGATCTCGGGCTACCACATCGCCGAGGCGGGGGCGAACCCCCTGTCCCAGCTGGCGTTCACGCTCTCCAACGCCTTCACCTACGTCG
>JAOPXU010000107.1 GCA_025964985.1 Nocardioides sp. | reverse complement strand
CAGCCGCCCCACTCGATCCACCCCTCGCCACGGCAGGTGCGGCAGGTCTGGGTGCCGGCCTCGCTCGTGACCTCTCCGGCGCCGCGGCACACGCAGCAGACCAGGTCGACCTCGGCGCTGGGCTCGGTGAACGGGAAGTACGACGGCCGGAACCGGGTCGTGATGCCCTCGCCGAACATCGCGGTGGCGAAGTGGTCGAGGGTGCCCTTGAGGTGGGCCATCGAGATGCCCTCGTCGATCGCCAGGCCCTCGACCTGGTGGAAGACGGGGCTGTGGGTCGCGTCGTACTCGTCGGTGCGGAAGACCCGACCGGGGCACACGACGTAGATCGGGGGCGTGCGGGTGAGCATCGTGCGCGCCTGCACGGGCGAGGTGTGGGTGCGCAGCACGACCCCACTGCCGGTGTCGCCGCCGTCGGCCGGCTCGGTCCAGAAGGTGTCCTGCATGGTGCGGGCCGGGTGGTCGGGCCCGAGGTTGAGCGCGTCGAAGTTGAGCCACTCGGCCTCGATGACCGGGCCCTCGGCGACCTCCCAGCCCATCGCGACGAAGATGTCGGCGATCAGCTCGGAGCCGGTGGTCAGCGGGTGGCGGGCGCCTGCGGGCACCCGGTCGGTCGGCAGGGTGACGTCGACGGTCTCCTCGACCAGCATCCGCTCCTCGTGCTCGACCTCGAGCACGCCCTGGCGCTCGGCGAGCGCCTTGCCGACCGCTCCCCGGGCCTGGCCAACGCGCTGGCCGGCCTCCTTGCGGGCCTGGGGCGGCAGCGCGCCGATCTCGCGGTTGGCCAGCGCCAGCGGCGAGCGGTCGCCGGTGTGCTCGATCCGCACCTGCTTGAGGGCCTCGAGGTCGGGAGCTGCGGCGATGGCGGCGAGCGCGGCATCGCGGGCGGCGTCGACCTCCTCGGGCTTCAAGGCGTCGACCTCCACGGGGTCGTAGTCGGTGTTGGGTCCGGACACATGGTGAGTCTAGGAACGGTGCTCGGCCTCGGGCGAACCGGTTCCTCCTCGACGTACGGTGGCGCATGCGCTTCCTCGCCCAGCTGCTGCGCTTCGCGTGGCTCGAGGTGCAGTCGTGCGTGTTCGCAGCGGCCCTGTTCGCCGGGCTGCTGGTGGCCTACGTCGTCCCGCTGCCGCTGGCTCGCTACGACGCGCTGCTGGTGTGGTGCGTGGCCGTGACGCTGGCGTTCTGGGCCATCGGGCTCGAGACCTGGCGCGAGGTCTGCGTGATCGTCGCCTTCCACCTGCTGGGCCTGGGTCTCGAGGTGTTCAAGGTGCACGTCGGCTCGTGGTCCTACCCGGAGGACGCCGTGGCCGTCGTCGCCGGGGTGCCGCTTTTCTCCGGCTTCATGTACGCCGCCGTCGGCTCCTACGTCTGCCAGGCCTGGCGCCGCTTCGGTCTGCGCGTCTCCGGCTTCGACGCGCTGCCGATGACCGTGGTCGCCGTCCTGGTCCACGCCGGTTTCGAGACGCGTCGCTCCCCCCTCCGCTCCGCGTCGGTGTGAGCGGCGCTCCTCAACCTCCCGGCCTGGGGCCTGGTCCTCGCCAGCTCGGACCAGGGGCCGGCATCTTCACCCACCACTGGGTCGTCGACCTGCGCGTGCCGATCGCCGTCCTCGGCCTGGTCGTGCTGCGCCGGGCCTGGGTGCACTTCAGCGTCGGCGACGCGCGCTACCGGATGCCGCTCGCGCTGTCGTTCCTGCTGATCGGGCTGTTCCTGTGGGTCGCCGAGAACGCCGCGACCTTCCTCGGCGCCTGGAAGTACCCCGGCCAGCTCGAGGTCTGGGAGGCCGTCCACACCGCCAAGATCGGGTCCTGGGCACTGCTGGTGACGATGAGCTTCGTGCTGGTCGCGGCGGTCAAGCGCTGGGAGGGCGTCCTGTACGCCGTCGCCCCCGAGCCCCAGGACGAGCCCACTGGCGACCGGCTGCCCTCAGGTGCCGAGCAGACCTAGAACAGGTCGGCGGGCACGCCGGGCCAGGTGCAGGAGAGCACCGCTCCCCCGTCGACGCCGTTGTCGACCGAGACCGTGCCGCCGTGCGCCCGGACCAGCCCGTTGACGATGTAGAGGCCGAGCCCGGACCCGCCGGTGGTGCCGCCGGTCCAGAACTTGGTGAAGACCCGGCGGCGCAGCTCGGGCGGGATGCCGCCGCCCTCGTCGCTGACGGTGACCCGGACGCCGTCGGGCGCGTCGGGGTGCGCCTCGCGCTCGACCCGGACGGTGACGAGCCCGTCGCCGTGGCGCACGGCGTTCTCGACGAGGTTGGTGGCCACCTGCGTGAACTTGTCGGGGTCGACCATGACCTGCGGCAGGACGTCGTCGGCGCGCAGCACGATCTCGCGGTGGGTGCCGGCCCCGACCGAGGCGACGATGCGCCCGACCAGCACCCCGGCGTCGGAGGGCCGGGGGTAGAGCTGCAGGCGGCCGGTGTCGATGCGCGCCACGTCGAGCAGCTCGGCGATGAGCCGGCTGAGGCGGTCGGAGTCGGCCGCGACGGTGGTGAGCATCAGCTTCTTCTGCTCGTCGTTGAGCTTGTCCCAGCGGTTGAGCAGGGCCGTCACGAACCCCTTGACGCCGGTCAGCGGCGAGCGCAGCTCGTGGGCGACGGTCGCGACGAGGTCGGAGCGCTCGCGGTCGAGGCGGGCCCGGCCCCGGCCGGAGCGGATGGTGATCGCCACCCGGGTCACCGGCCCGAGCGGCTCCGCGCGGTGCAGCCGCGCCGCGACGAGCACCTCGGTGCCGTCGGGGAGCAGCCAGGACTGCTCGGGCACGGCCGTGCGGGTGCGCAGCCCGTCGTACGGCGTGTTGCAGGTGGTCCAGGCGTTGGCGTCCTGGTCCTGCAGGCGCAGCACCTCGGCGAGCGGGCGCCCCACGTCGTCGGCGCCCTCGCGCCCGAGCATCCGGGAGGCGAGGGAGGACACCAGCTCGACGCGACCCTCGGCGTCGGCGACCACGACGCCGTCGGGCAGGACGTCGGCGAGGTCGCGGGCGGTCGGCTCGGGCACGGGCCCACCGTAGCGACGCCTAGCGGCGCTGGGTGCGCGCCGACTCGTAGAGGCAGAGCGCGGCGGCCGTGGCGAGGTTGAGGCTCTCGGCGCGGCCGTGGATCGGGATGCGCACCCGGTGGTCGGCCAGCGCGGCCAGCTCGTCGGACAGGCCGTGCGCCTCGTTGCCGAACAGCCAGGCCGTGGGGGCGGCCAGCAGGTCACCGGCCTCGTGCAGCGAGACCTCGCCGTCACCGGCGGTGGCCAGCACGGTCAGCCCGGCCGCCTGCGCCGCGCGTACGACGTCGGCGGGGTCGGGCTCGACGGCGACGGGCAGGTGGAACGCGCTGCCGACGGCGGCGCGCAGCGTCTTGGGGTTGTAGAGGTCGACCGACTGCCCGGCCAGCACGACGGCGTCGGCACCCGCGGCGTCGGCGGTGCGCACGACGGTGCCGGCGTTGCCCGGGTCGCGCACGTCGGCGCAGACGGCGACCAGGCGGGGCGCCCGGTCGAGCAGGTGCGCCAGCGGACGGTCGACGAAGCGGCACAGCGCGACGACGCCGGCGGGGGTGACCGAGTCACTGAGGGAGGCGAGGGCGCGCTCGTCGACGAGCGTCACCTCGACCTCGGGGGCGACGAGGTGGCGGGCGACCTCGGTGGCGAACACCTCGACCACGCAGCCGGGGACGCCGAGCGCCCCCTCGACGGCCTTCGGGCCGTCGGCGAGGAAGAGCCGCCGCTCGACGCGTGTCGAGCGGCGGCTCACCTTGCGGATCTCCTTGAGGCGGGCGTTGCCCACCGTCAGGGGGGCGACGCTCAGGCCGAGACCTCGGTGGTCTCGCGAGGCGCGTTGACGTCCTCGGGCAGGGCGGCCTTGGCGGCGGCGACCAGCGCGTTGAACGCGGGCAGGTCGTTGACGGCCAGGTCGGCCAGGATCTTGCGGTCGACCTCGACGCCGGCCAGGTTGAGGCCCTGGATGAAGCGGTTGTAGGTCAGGCCCTCCGCGCGAGCGGCGGCGTTGATGCGCTGGATCCAGAGGCGACGGAAGTTGCCCTTGTTCTTCTTGCGGTCGTTGTAGCTGTAGACCAGGGAGTGGGTGACCTGCTCCTTGGCCTTGCGGTAGAGGCGCGAGCGCT
>JAOPXU010000077.1 GCA_025964985.1 Nocardioides sp. | reverse complement strand
CCAGGTCGTGGGCTGCGGCGGTGGTGAAGATGCGCTCGAGCTGCTCGGCGCAGTCGGGGTCGTCGGGCGCGCCGCCGAGCAGGAAGCTCGTCTTCAGCGCGCGTACGCCGTCCTCGGCGGCCAGCGCGAGCGCCTCGTCGTTGCGCGCCGCGTCGCTCTGCTTCGGGCTGACCCACAGCCCGCACCGCACCCGGTCGTCCTTTTGCGCGGCCTCGAGGGCCAGGTGGTTGAGCGCGAAGGCGACGTCGGGGTCGGGCACGCCGTAGTTGGGGAGCACCAGCGCCCGCTCGGTGGCCTCGTCGTCGAGGGTGCGGAAGAGCTCCTCGACGGTCTCGACCGCGGTGGTGTCGGGGCTGATCGGCGGGCCGCCGTAGAACCCGTGCGCCGGCAGCCGCCCGATGTGGCGGTGGGCGTCGCGGTGGGCTGTCGGCATGTCGAGAAGCCAACGCTGGTGGCGTTTCCGACTGGTTTCGACAGGAATTCCGTGCGTGACCCCGACGGTAAGGAGTTGGTTACCTGGCCCTCCGGCTCAGGTCAGGGACGCGGGTCGATCCGCTTCCACGGCTTCTCGTCGCGCCGCTGGCCCATCCCGGCGGCGCACTTGCGGCACACGCTCGCCACCCGGTCGGCGTCGCGACCGGTGGCCGGCTGCACGTCGCGCCAGTCGATGTGGGGGAAGCGGCCGAGGCGTGCCTTGCGCAGCGGTGTGCCGCACAGGGTCTGGTTGGTCCCCGGCAGCCAGGCGTGCACCTCGCCGGCCGGGCTGCGGATCCCGTCGGGGTCGCGCCACGAGTCGGTGGCGGCGACGGACGCGCGCACCGCTCAGCCCTCCCTCAGCCAGCGGGCCGCCTCGTCGCGGACCGCGTCGGGCACCTCGTGCTCGCCGTCGAACTCGCGGTAGGCGACCTCGTAGCCGTCGCCGCGCAGCGCCGGCACGAGCCGCCGGCTGCAGCGCTCGATGGGCAGCACGCGGTCGTCGACCCCGTGGGACACGAAGAACCGCGGTCGGCCGTGGGCCACCTCGGGTGCGGCGAAGCCGGGGGAGAAGGCGACCACCGAGTCGAAGAGGTCGCCGTTGCCGACGCCCAGGGACAGGGCGTAGCTCGCGCCGTCGCTGAAGCCGGCGACGGCCCAGGACCCGGCGTCGACCAGGCCGTCGACCTCGGCCAGCAGCCGGTCGAGGGCGCGGACGTCGGGGCCGTAGCCGCCGGCGACGACGTCCCACGTCCGCGCCCGCGACTTCGGCACCAGCAGGACGAACCGGTCGCGGTCGGCCTGGTCGCGCAGCAGCTCGAGGGTCCGTGCGGGTGCACCGCCCGAGCCGTGCAGCAGCACGACGACCCGGGTGGGTCCGTCACCGACGCCGGACGGGAGGTGCAGCAGGGCCGGGGTGGCCGGCGTACCGAGGTCGGTGGTGCCGGGGCGGGCGCCCGAGCCGCCGCCCCGCGGACGGAAGGACAGCCGGCCGGTGCGCGCGGGCGGCTCGACGGCTGCGGACGACGTAGGGGTGCTCACCGGGTCCTCATCCCGCCGCGCGTGCAGCCGGATTGGACGAGCGCCGCCGGCAGCGCGAGGACCGTACGCCGGGCCGAGAGCACGGATCGCGCTCACTCGGTGTTGTCGTGGAACTCGGCGACGACGGACTCGGCGAGGGTCGTCTCGACGCCCTCGGGGTCAGGCAGCTGGGTCATCGCCACCGGTACCCACCGGTGGCGACGACCCCTCCGCGGCGTGGGGCTCAGTGCACGTCGACGTTGTCGATGGTCAGGGTCGGACCGTTGACCTTGGGGTAGAACTCGATGCGCAGCGAGGAGTGGCTGGTCGTGGCCTGCACGCAGGTCTGGACGATGCCCCATCCGTTGCCGATGGTGGTGAACCTGGTGCTGCCGTTCTCCTCGTAGGCGCCGCCGAGCAGCCAGACCGCAAAGGTGCCGGCCGCGCCGGTCGCCCCCACCTGCGACTTCACGTGTGCCGACGCGCAGTAGGTCTGGCCGACGACGGTGCTGATCGGGTTGTCCTGGTAGATGCTGCCGCCGGCCGAGGAGGTGTTGGTGGCGCCGTAGCCGACCCCGCTGCGGGCGGACTCGCCGGCGACCTGGCCGTTGCGGTAGGAGACGTAGTTGGTGCTGCCGCGCACGGCCCAGGCGTTGGGACCCTCGAAGCCGCCGTCACGGGCGACCGACGCGTGGACGTCGACGTCGTCGATGTCGACGGTCCGACCGCCGGGCTTGGGGTAGAGCTGGATGCGGATGCCGGTGTGGTCGGTCGTGGCCTGCACGCAGGTGCGCAGCTGCGACCAGCCGTTGCCGAGCTGGGAGAAGGCTTGGCTGCCGTTCTCGTTGTAGGCCCCGCCCAGCATCCAGACCGCGAACGTCCCGGCCGCGCCGGTGGCGCCGGCCTGGGTGCGGACGTAGGCGATGGCGCAGAAGGTCTCCCCGGTCCCGATGGCACCGGTGGTGTCCTGGTAGATGCTGCCACCGCTGGCCGAGGTGTTGGTGGCGCCGTAGCGCGCGCCGCTGCGGGCGGAGGCGCTGCGGTAGGTCACGAAGTTGGTGCTGGCGGTGCGCCGCCAGCCGTTGCCGAGCTCGAAGCCGCCGTCGCGGGCGAACGAGCGGTGCACGTCGACGTCGTCGATGTCGACCGTGGGGCCGCCGGGTCGCGGGTAGAGCTGCAGGCGCAGGACGGAGTGGCTCGTCGTCGCCTCCACGCAGGTGCGGACCTGGGTCCAGCCGTTGCCGAGCCCGGAGAAGTTGACCGAGCCGTTCTCGTTGGAGGCTCCGTTGAGCAACCAGACCGCAAAGGTCCCGGCGGCTCCGGTCGCGCCCGTCTGCGTCCTCACCCATGCCGTGGCGCACAGGGTCTGACCGGCGGTCGTCTGCACCGAGCTGTCCTGGTAGATGCTGCCGCCGCGGACCCGGGTGTTGGTGGCGCCGTAGCGGACCCCGCTGCGCGGCGTCGAGGTCGAGGAGAGCTGGCGGCTCCTGTAGACGACGAAGTTGGCGTTGGTGGTGCGCCGCCAGGCGTTCGGTCCCTCGAAGCCGCCGTCGCGCGTGAGGTTGCGGCTGACGACCGCCCGCTGCGCCGGGGCCGGGGCCGCGTCGCCGACCAGGCGCGTGGTGCTCACGGAGGCCGGCTCGGCCGCTGCTGCCCCGGCCGTCCCGGCCAGGCCGGGCAGCGGGGCAGCGAGGACGAGCGCGAGGGCGGCGGCCAGGCGGTGGGGACGCGCGGGACGGCGGAGGGAGGACGGGAGCATGGTGGGTCCTTCGTGCTGGGAGGGACGTCGTGTCGCCGGGTCTGATGCACGGACGTCCCACGGAGTTGCGACTTCCTGCGGGTGAGCGCCGTCGGGGAGCCGACTCCAGGCGCGCCCCGCGCCCGCTCCCGGCCCGCCTCGGCAAAATTTGACGCTGTTGTCCACAGATCGTTCCCGTGGGGCTGGTCGGCGCCGTCGGGTCGTCCTACGCTCCCATCCCAGCCAGCGTTCTTCACTCGGGAAGGCGGCGCGCCGGTGACCTCGACCCACACCACCCTGGAGCCTGCAGGGCTCGTCGACGACCTCGACCGCAGCGTGCGCGAGCTCGTGCGCCGCGAGGGTGTCGACCCGCAGCGCGACGCCGGCGTCGTACGCCGCATCGCGGAGTCGGTCGTGAAGGCCCACGACGACCGCAGCCTCACCGGCGTGGTCGCCCCGGTCGCCGACGTCGGCGCGCTGGTGGGCGAGCTCGTGGCGCGGGTCTCTGGCTTCGGGCCCCTGCAGCCGTTTCTCGACGACCCGGCCGTGGAGGAGATCTGGATCAACGACCCCAGCCGGGTCTTCGTCGCCCGCAACGGCCGTCACGAGCTGACCAACCTGGTCCTGACCCGCGCCCAGGTCACCGAGCTGGTCGAGCGGATGCTCAAGTCGAGCGGACGCCGTCTCGACGTCTCGGCACCCTTCGTCGACGCGATGCTGCCCGAGGGTCACCGGCTCCACGTCGTCCTCGAGGGCATCAGCCGCGGCTTCTCGGCCGTCAACATCCGCAAGTTCGTGCTCCGCGCCCGCCAGCTCGGCGACCTGGTCGAGCTCGGCAGCCTCAGCCCTCGCGCGGCGTCGTTCCTCGAGGCCAGCGTCCGCGCCGGGCTCAACATCCTCGTCGCCGGCGGCACCCAAACCGGTAAGACGACGCTGCTCAACTGCTTGGCGGCCAGCATCCCCGGCGGCGAGCGGGTGGTCAGTGCCGAGGAGGTCTTCGAGCTGCGCTTCCCGCACCCCGACTGGGTGCCGATGCAGACGCGGCAGTCCGGGCTCGAGGGGACCGGAGAGATCCGGCTGCGCGACCTGGTCAAGGAGGCCCTGCGCATGCGGCCGAGCCGGCTGGTCGTCGGCGAGGTGCGGTCCGAGGAGTGCCTCGACCTCCTGCTGGCCCTCAACTCGGGGCTCCCCGGAATGTGCACCCTGCACGCCAACAGCGCCCGGGAGGCGCTGGTCAAGATGTGCACGCTGCCGCTGCTGGCCGGCGAGAACATCAGCGCCCGGTTCGTGGTGCCGACGGTCGCCGCGTCGGTCGACCTCGTGGTCCACCTCGGCATCGACGCCCAGGGCACGCGGCGGGTCAACGAGATCGTCGCCGTCCCCGGCCGGGTCGAGAACGACGTCATCGAGGTCGAGCCGATCTTCGTGCGCCAGGGCCACGAGCTGCGCCGTACGCACGGGATGCCGCCGCGCCTCGAGCTGTTCGAGCGGGTCGGAGTCGACGTGCACGCGCTGCTGCAGGACGGTCGGTGACGTCGTGGGCGTGCTGGTCGGACTCGGGGTCGGGCTGGGCCTGCTGCTCGTGTGGTCGGCATTCGCCCTGCCGCGCACGGGTGCCTCTCGACGAGCCACCCGAGCGCCCGGTCACCTGCGCCGCCTGCTGACGAGCGCCGGCCTCCCCGACGTCTCGGTGGGCGGGTTCGTCGTGCTGTGCCTGGCGTGCGCCGTCGTCGCCGGGCTCGTGGTCCAGGCGGTGTCGAGCACCCCGCCGGTCGCGGTCTGCTTCGGCGCGATCGCCGGTTATCTGCCGGTGACCATCGTGTCCGGGCGCGCCCGCCGCCGGCTGCGCGAGCTGGCCGAGGTCTGGCCCGAGGCGATCGACAACCTGGCCTCCGCCGTCCGCGCCGGGCTGTCGCTGCCCGACGCCCTCGCGGGTCTCGCCACCCGCGGACCCGAGCCGCTGCGCCCGGCGTTCGACGCCTTCGCCCTCGATTACCAGGTGACCGGCCGCTTCGGTGAGAGCCTTGACCAGCTCAAGGCTCGGCTGGCCGACCCCGTCGGTGACCGGGTCGTCGAGGGCCTGCGCATCGCGCGCGAGGTGGGCGGCGGCGAGCTCGGCCGGCTGCTGCGCAACCTGTCCGGCTACCTCCGCGACGACCTGCGCACCCGCTCCGAGCTCGAGTCGCGGCAGGCCTGGGCGGTCAACGGCGCTCGCCTGGCGGTCGCCGCCCCGTGGGTCGTGCTGCTGCTCATGTCGGCGCAGTCCGAGGTCATCCAGCGCTACCGCTCCGGCACCGGGGTGGCCGTGCTCGCCGTCGGCGCGCTGCTCTGCGTCGTGTCCTACCGCGTGATGATGCGGATCGGCCGGCTGCCCACCGAACGGCGGATCCTCGCGTGACGCCCGCGACCTGGGGCGTCCTGCTGGGCGCCACGACCGGGCTCGGACTCCTGCTCGTCGGGCGCCGCGTGCTGGCCATCCGACGTCCACAGCTCGCGCTGCGGGTGCTGCCCTACGTGCGCGACGCCTCGATGGTCGCCGGCACCGCCCGGTTCCCCGCCGGCGAGCCCGGCACGCGCTCGGCGGTCGCCGGCGTCTTCGGCCCGGTGCTCCGCTCGGCGGCCGACACCGTCGAGCGCGTCCTCGGCGGCGCCCGCTCGGTCGAGCGCCGGCTTCAGCGCGCCGGCCTCGAGCGGACCGTCCACGACTTCCGCGTCGAGCAGGTGCAGTGGGGGCTGATCGGGTTCGCCGTCGCCGCGGCGTACGGCGTCCTGCGGGCGCTCTCCGCCGACAGCTCGCCCGTCGGCAGCCTGCTCATCTGCGCGATCGCGTTCGTGGGCGGCGTGCTGGGCCGCGACACCTGGCTGACCAGCCAGGTCCGGGCCCGCGAGCGGCGCATCCTGGCCGAGTTCCCCACCCTGGCCGAGCTGCTCGCGCTCTCCGTCGCCGCGGGCGAGGGTCCGGTCGCGGCCCTGGGCCGCGTCGTGCAGCGGAGCGGTGGCGAGCTCTCGCGCGACCTCGCGGTCGTGCTGGCCGCCATCCGCACCGGCGAGCCGGTCGGGGCGGCGTTCGACCGGATGGCCGCGACCACCGGGCTGCCGCTGGTCTCCCGCTTCGCGCAGGGCGTCGCGATCGCGGTGGAGCGCGGCACCCCGCTCGCCGACGTCCTGCACCACCAGGCCGGCGACGTGCGCGAGGCCGGGCGCCGCGAGCTGATCGAGGTCGCCGCGCGCCGCGAGGTCCTGATGATGGTGCCCGTCGTCTTCCTCGTACTCCCCGTCCGAACCCGTACCATTTGGGAGTGAGCAAGCGCGTTGTCCTTTACGCCCGACTGTCCATCGCCTCTGAGGAGTCGGTGAGCATCAGCCGTCAGTTGGAGGCCGGTCGGGACTACTGCCGTGCGCGGGGCTGGACCATCATCGCTGAGCACGTTGACGACGGTGTGTCAGCGTCGGCCAACGCTCCTGAGTTCCGCAAGGGCTGGCAACAGGTTCTCGCTCATGGCAAGGGCACCTTTGACGTGGTGTTGGTCTGGAAGGTTGACCGACTGGCTCGCAGGGTGCTCGATTTCCTGCACGCCAACGAGGACTTGAAGACGCGTGGCGCTGGCCTCGCGGCAGTCGAGGACCCCATTGATATGACCACGGCGCAGGGGGAAGCGTTCGCGACCATGCTGGCTGTGTTTGGCCAGATGGAGGCGGAAGCAACGAGAGCCCGAGTCAAGGCCGCACGGGCCGCGCTCATACAGGTTGGTCGTGTGCCGGGTGGCGCTGCACCGTTCGGCTACTTCAACGCACCCAACTCCGATGGTGCGGGGAAGGTATTGACGAAGGACCCGGCAACAATCGGATTCGTGGTCGAGGCAGCGTCCCGAGTGCTCAACGGGCACTCGTTACACAGCGTGGCTGCGTATCTAGATGAGGTCGCCCCGCGTACGGGCCGAAAGAACAGTGCAGCGTTCTGGACCACAACCGTCACTAAGCGGATGTTGCAGAACCCCGTACTTGCAGGGATGACACTTCACAACCCCGGCAATGAGTCCAAGCAGCGGGGCACCGAGGTGCTTCGAGGCTCAGACGGCATGCCGATTGTTCGCGAGGACACAGCCGTGTTGAGCATTGAGGAGTTCCGCACGTTGCAACAGGGTCTCGAATCAACAGGACCGCGAAAGGCACCGTCAGAGTCTTACCTAGCCGGTCTCGTGTGGTGCGGTGAGTGTGGTCGAAAGATGTACCGCAATGCCAAGACAGTCAACGGCAAGAAAGTTCGTGTGTTTCAGTGCCAGGGAAAGAACGGCTGCGGACAGCAGGTCACGAACTTAGAGGTGATTGTCGAGAAGCGATTTCTGGCCGAGTTTGGTGACCAGCGATTCGAAAGGCACGTGTTCGCACCCTCGGACTACGACCTAACCGAGATTAACAATCAAATTGCCGACACGATGAACCGCATGCAGGACGATGAAGCGGACGTAATGGAACTTGCTGAGCGATTGAAGTCATTGAAGGAAGTTCGTCGCCAGGTTCCCGAAGTTGCGACCATTACAACGGTATCGGAGGGCACATCTGGAGAGCAGTGGGCGAAAGACCCGCGAACCGCGTTTCTGTTCCGGTTCGAAGGTGTGCGCCTGGTCAAGGGCGGCAGAGGACGCAACTTCGACCAGGAGCGACTGTCATTCATTGAATCCTATGTGCCTACAGCACCAGAGGACCCGGAAGATTTTACAACCTTTATTGCAGACTGGATTGCCGAACCAAGACCGTAGGACGGTCTGTGCAAAAGAACTGGGCCTTCCTCCCACCAACAAAGCGGGAGAGGCCCAGAAAGGCTTAGAAAGTAGTTTCAGATTCGTTTAGCAGGGTCGTTGTCGTGGTACAATTGAGGTGCAGCGAAAGACATTCCTACCCACCAACATGGAAGGCAACAGTTTACGACTTCTCATTGTGATAGATGACGAACAGCGAACAGAGGCTCTTTACCGTTTGGTGGCGGTAGGGGGCCTCTTTCGTA
>JAOPXU010000052.1 GCA_025964985.1 Nocardioides sp. | reverse complement strand
GCCTCGTCGGTGGCCTCGCGGCGGCGGAACCTCACCGCGACAGGTTAGGGCGTCAGGCCCCGCTGATGCCGTCAGGCCCCGCGGCCTGCTCGTCGAAGGTCTCGTGCTCGAGCAGGTGCAGCACCGGTACGTCGAGCTCGCGGCGCGCCTTGGAGGTCCAGTCGAGCCGGAACAGCTCGGCCACCACGTGCGGGCGGGTCAGGATGATCGTCTCGCGGCCGTCGACCTGCTTGACCTTGGCGACCAGCTCGTCGACCGGGGGACCGGTGACCAGCGCGCTGGAGGCGACGGTCGCACCGGCCGCCTCGAGGGCGGCGACCGAGGTGGTGAGGTCGGCGTTCGAGCGCTCGCGGCAGTCCTCGCGCACGGCGTCGAGGTCGACGGCCTCCATCGGCACCTGCGGGGCGGCGAGCAGCTCGCTGCCCGACAGCGACCCGAGCGAGGCCTCGACCCGGGCCGCGGCGTCGTCGAGCGGCAGCAGCACGTGGTAGGTCACGGGGTCGTCGAGCCCCTCGTGCAGCGAGCGCACCTGCCGGGCGTCGAGGTCGCTCAGGGCCTGCTCCACCAGCAGGACCACGTCGTAGTCGGCCATCAGCTGTCTCCTTCGTCGGTGCGCGGTGCGGCCAGGACCTCGGCGAGGTCGTAGCTGAGGGGCTGCTCGAGCTGGTCGTAGCCGCACGACTCGGGGTCGCGGTCGGCACGCCAGCGCTTGAAGTGGGCGGTGTGGCGGAAGCGGCGGCCCTCCATCGCGTCGTACTTGACCTCGAGGACGAGGTCGGGACGCAGCGGCGTGAACGACAGGTCCTTGCCCTGGCTCCAGCGGCTCTGGGTGCCGGGGACGCGGTCGGGGTTGGCGGTGAGGAACTCGTTCCAGCGGCCCCACGGGTGGTCCTGGATGCCGACCACCAGCGGCTGCAGCTCCTGGACGAGCTCGGCGCGGCGCTTCTCGGTGAAGCTCGCGCTCACGCCGACATGCTGCAGCTCGCCGTCGGCGTACAGGCCGAGCAGCAGGCTGCCGAGCAGCGGGCGCTCGGGCGTGCTCGTCTTGTGCTCGCGGTAGCCCGCGACGACGACGTCGGCGGTGCGCTCGTGCTTGATCTTCATCATCGTGCGGCCGTTGGGCGTGTACGGCGCCCCGAGCGGCTTGGCGATGACGCCGTCGAGCCCCGCGCCCTCGAACTGGTGGAACCACTGCTCGGCGACCGCGGGGTCGTCGGTGGTGCGGGTCAGGTAGCAGGGGCCGCTCAGGCCCGACAGCGCCGTGACCATGGCCGCACGCCGCTCGACGAACGGCCGGTCGGCGTACGACTCGTCGCCGAGGGCCAGCAGGTCGAAGGCCACGAAGCTCGCCGGCGTCTTCTCGGCCAGCATCGTCACCCGGGAGGCGGCCGGGTGGATGCGCTCCTGCAGCACCTCGAACTCGAGCCGGTCCAGGCCGTTGTCCTGCGGCAGCGCCACGAACACCTCGCCGTCGAGCACGCACCGGTCAGGCAGCTGCTCGCGCGCGGCCGCGACGAGCTCGGGGAAGTAGCGGGTGAGCGGCTTGGTGTTGCGGCTGGTCAGCTCGACCTCGTCGCCGTCCTTGAAGACCAGGCAGCGGAAGCCGTCCCACTTGGGCTCGAAGCTCAGACCGGTCACGCCGCCCACGGTGTGCTTGGCCGGGTCAGGGACGCCCGCGACGGACTTGGCCAGCATCGGCTGCACGGGTGGCATCACGGGCAGGTCCACGGACCCCACCTAACCACGCCGCGCACCGCAGGTCTGCGGGCGTCTAGGCTGATCGCGCACATTCCCCGGTTGGTCTGCCGGCAGGGCCCGCCTGACTTTGAATCAGGACTAGCGACGATGGTTCGACTCCATCCCGGGGAGCTCGTCCCACCGCAGCGACGACTCAGAACGACGCGTCGGAGCTGTCCGCCAGCACGTGAGCAGCGCCGGCGGCGACCGCGGTCATGGTGAGCACCGACGGCCAGGGGCCGAGCTTCTTGGCCAGCGGGTGGCTGACGCCGAACGCCATCACGTAGGTGCCGAGCAGCACGCCCATCACGCCCGGACCCGACGACTCGCGCCACGAGCGGGCGCTGACGGCGCCCGCCCCGGCCAGCACCGCGCCGCCCAGCGCGCGGTGGCCGGAGTAGCGAGCCGCGGCGAACCCGCCGATGAGTCCGGCGGCGACGATCGGTGCGGTGGGCAGGGAGTCCATGGGGGCACGCTACCCAGCAGCCGGGCGGGCGACGGTGGCGACGGTGGGCGTCAGCGTCTGGTCGGGAGCGGGAAGACCGACGGCGACAGGCGCGCCTCGCGGCCCGGGTGGCGCGTCAGCCAGACCTTGGTGTGGTGGGGGACGGCGGTGACCACGACGTTGCTGAGGTACTCGCGGCCGTTCCAGTCGGCACAGGTGATCACGACGAGGCGGCCCTGCACTTCCTGGTCGAAGAGCCGGTCGGCCTCGGTCAGGAGGCGACCCTTGCCGAACACGCGGACCTTGCGGACGACGTAGGGCATCCGCTGACCCTGGGTGCGGACCTCGATACGAGCACCGAGCTCGACGTCGCTGAGGTCGTCGAGTGCTCCACCGCCGGAGCTCACCGTGTGGCCGGTGACCAGCGCGCTGCCGCGCACCGCGCCAGGACGGGCGCCGGGTGACCACCAGCCCAGCACCTGCGGGTCCGCGGGCGGCACCAGGGAGCGCCGGGAGTCGACGATCGGCACGATCGGTGCGTCGACGCCGAGGCTGGGGATCCGCAGCCGCTCCGGGCGTCCGGGACGCGGGCTGGGCGGGGGAGCGGTGCTCACGGTCTCGGCCGCGACGCCGCGGGCGTCCGGGTCCGCCGGGCCGGGCAGCCCCGACGGTGCCCCGGTCGGCTCGGCCCAAGGGGTGGCGGGCGCGCCCGTCGCGGTGGGCGTCGCGGCGGGTGGTGCGTCGTCGGCGGCGTCGTCGGGACCCCAGGTCGCGGCGGCACCGGCGAGGACGAGGACGGTGGCGAGGCCGAGGAGGACCCGGTTGGTGCGTCGCTCGCGGGCGGGGCGGGGTGGGGTCACGGTTGCTTCCAGCGTGGTCGGGCGGGGTGCGCGCGACCACGACGGGCCCCGAGACGCGCACCTCGACTATCACCCGCACGGCGATCCGTCGAGTCACCCCAAGGGAGGGGGGGTAGGCCACGAAATTCTGGGGACCGTTGGAACAGCCATCAATGACGGCGTCGACGCACGACTCTCGGGTAGGGCGCGCTGTTCATGGGGATCGTCACTACCTGAGGAATCGTCATCATCAAGAAATTCGCCCTGCTCCTGGGCGCGCTCGTGCTCGCCTGCTTCGGACTCGTCTCCATCGCCGGCGGCGCCAGTGCCCACACCCCCACCGTCCGGGCCGACTGCTCGGGCATCACGATCGGCGGGACGTCCTACGACGCCGGCCGTGACAACACGTGGACCGCCACCGTCAACGGTGTCACCACCTCCGGCGTCTTCGGCGCCTCCTTCAGCAAGTCCTTCCCGGTGTCCCAGGACGGCACGACCACGACGTGGTCGATGCGCGTCGTCGGCTGGGACGGCAACTACGACTCGGGCGTCCGTTCGGGCACCGTCGGCCCGTGCGGCCAGACCGCGCCCGACGACGGTGACCTCAAGCAGGTCACCTTCTGCCACGCCACCGGCTCGGCCACCAACCCCTACGTCGTGCTGACGACGTCGGTCAACGCGTTCTACAACGCTGGGCACATCGGCCACGGCGACGACATCTGGGCGGCGTTCTCGTTCGTCAAGCAGGGTCAGACCGTCTCGGTGCCGGCCCAGGGCGACCAGTCGGTCCTGGCCAACGGCTGCCAGGTCAGCGCCCCGCCCGCGCAGTGCACCGACGGCAGCAACCCCGGTGACCTCGACGGCGACGGCACGGCCGACGCCGACGACTGCGGCTTCGTGCCCGACGACGGCGACGTCAAGAAGATCACCTTCTGCCACGCCACCGGCTCGGCCACCAACCCCTTCGTCGAGCTGACCACGTCGGTCAACGCGTTCTACAACGCCGGGCACGTCGACCACGCCGGTGACATCTGGCCCGCCTTCTCCTTCGTCAAGCAGGGCGAGACCATCTCGATCCCGGCCCAGGGCGACCAGTCCCTGCTCGCCACCGGCTGCGTCCGCGAGGTCACCCCGCCGACCGACGGGCCGACCGAGGAGCCCACCGAGGAGCCGACCGAGGAGCCCACGAACGAGCCGACCGACGAGCCGACCACCCCCGACGAGCCGGCCGCGCAGTGCCCCGACGGCTCCACCCCCGGTGACCTCGACGAGGACGGCGACGTCGACGCCGAGGACTGCGACGCCGTGCTCGACAACGGCGGCGAGGACGACGGCGACGGCACCGACGTGACCGGCAACGGTGGCGGCGACAACGGCGACGGTGTCGTGCAGGGCTCCGGCGGCGAGACCGTCGTGTCGCCCGGCAGCGGCTCCGCGCCCGAGGTGCTCGTGCCCAACGAGGTCCAGGCCGGCCTCGACGACGCGCTGACCTCGGCCGTCACGGTGCTGCCGACGACCGGCCGCCCGTTCCCCGGCGGCCCGCTCCTGCTGATCGCCGGCGCCGCGCTCCTCGCGGTCGCCGCGCTGCGTCCGGCCCGCGCCCGGGCCTGACCGAAGGCACGTCACGGGGGCCGTGGCCGCACTAGCGTGCGGCCATGGCCCCTGACCTGCCCTTCGCCGGCCGCTCGATCCTCGTCACCGGCGCCTCGTCGGGTCTCGGCGCGGCCGCCGTACGACGCTTCGCCGCCGGCGGCGGACTCGTCCACGCCGCCGCCCGCGACCAGCAGCGCCTGGCCGAGGTCGCGGCGTCCTGCGAGGGTCTGCCCGGCACGGTCTCCTTCGGCCACCTCGACGTGGCCTCGCCCACCGACTGCCGCGCGGCCGTGGCCGCCGCCGTCGAGCGGCACGGCCGCCTCGACGTCCTGGTCAACAACGCCGGACGACACGACTTCCGGGTGACCGCCGACGTCACCGACGAACAGTGGGCCCACGACATCGCCGTCAACCTCGGCGGTGCGTTCTTCTGCAGCCAGGCCGCCATCCCGCACCTGCTCGAGACCAACGGCAACATCGTCAACGTGTCCTCGGTCGCCGGCGTCGTGGGAGAGGCCTACTCGGCGGCGTACACCGCGGCCAAGCACGGTGTCGTCGGGCTGACCAAGGCCCTGGCGATCGAGCACCTGCGCTCGCCGCTGCGCGTCAACTGCGTCTGCCCCGGCGGCATGGACACCCCGCAGGTGCACGACATCGAGGTCCCCGACGGCGTCGACTTCGACCTGGTGATGCGGATCTCCGCTACCCGCGGCTTCATGAGTGCCGACAGCGTCGCCGCCGTGGTGGCGTTCCTCGCCTCCGACGACGCCGCCTCCGTGCACGGCAGCGTGCAGGTCGTCGACCACGGCCACCTCGCCGGCTGACTGCCGGCTGGTGTCGGCTGCTGCCGGGTGTCGCCGTACGTCGCCCCCCGCGGCCACGTCGTCCTAGAGTGACCCGGTGCCCCACGACCTGACCGTGATCGTCCTGGCCGCCGGTGGCGGTACCCGCATGAAGTCCAAGACGATGAAGGTGCTCCACGAGGTCGGCGGACGCAGCATGATCGGCCACGTCCTCAACGCCGCGATGGCCACCGAGCCGGCGCGGGTGGTCGCGGTGGTCGGCGTCCAGCGCGAGCAGGTCGGCGCCCACATCCAGGGCATCGTGCCCGATGTCGTGCTCGCCGTGCAGGAGGAGCAGCTCGGCACCGGGCACGCCGTGCGGGTCGCGATGGCGGCCGTCGCGCAGACCTCCGGCACCGTCGTCGTCGCGACCGGCGACACCCCGCTGCTCACCGGCGACAGCCTGCGCGACTTCGTCGCCGAGCACCGCGCCTCGCAGGCCGCGGTCAGCATCCTCAGCGGCGTCGTCGACGACCCGTTCGGCCTCGGTCGCGTGCTGCGCAACGAGGAGGGCGACGTGCTCGCCATCGTCGAGGAGAAGGACGCCAGCGACGCGCAGCGCGAGATCCGCGAGATCAACTCCGGCATCCTCGCCTTCGACGCCGCCTTCCTCACCGAGGCCCTGCCGCGCATCGGCAACGACAACGCCAAGGGCGAGTACTACCTCACCGACGCCATCGGCCTGGCCCGCGTCGACGGCCTCACCGTCGGCGCCCACCCGATCGACGACGTCATGCAGACCGAGGGCGTCAACGACCGCGCCCAGCTCGCCCGCATCGGCGCCGAGCTCAACCGCCGCATCGTCACCGCCTGGATGCGCGCCGGCGTCAGCGTCATGGACCCCGCCACCACCTGGGTCGACGCCGACGTCGTCCTCGGCCAGGACGTCACCCTCCTGCCCGGCACCCAGCTGCTCGGTGCCACCGTCGTCGGCGAGGACGCCGTGATCGGGCCGGACACCACGCTCAAGGACTGCGAGGTCGGCGCCGGGGCGCGCGTCGTACGCACCCACGGCGAGCTCGCCGTCGTCGGCGACCAGGCCGACGTCGGCCCCTTCTCCTACCTGCGGCCCGGCACGAGGCTCGGGGTCCGCGGCAAGATCGGCGCCTTCGTCGAGACCAAGAACGCCGACATCGGCGACGGCGCCAAGGTGCCGCACCTGTCCTACGTCGGCGACGCCGAGATCGGCGAGGGCACCAACATCGGCGCCGGCACGATCTTCGCCAACTACGACGGCGTCGCCAAGCACCGCACCCGCATCGGCCGCCACGCCAAGACCGGGTCCAACACCACGTTCGTCGCCCCGGTCGAGGTCGGCGACGGCGCCGGCACCGGCGCCGGGACGGTCGTGCGCCGCGACGTGGCGCCCGGCGCGCTCGCCGTCAGCGCCGGACCGCAGCGCGAGATCGAGGGCTGGGCCACACGCCGTCGTCCGGGTACCGACCAGGCAACGGCCGCTGAGCGTGCACTGGCAGAATCACCCCCGGCTGACGACCCGGCCACCGACGACTGAGGAGTGCCCGTGCCTGGCATCCAGAAGACCACCGAGAAGAACCTGATGGTCTTCACCGGCCGGGCGCACCCCGCCCTGGCCGCTGAGGTCTCCGAGATCCTCGGCACCCCGCTCGTGCCGACCTCGGCCTACGACTTCGCCAACGGCGAGATCTACGTGCGCTACGAGGAGTCGGTGCGCGGCTGCGACGCCTTCGTGATCCAGAGCCACACCGCTCCGATCAACACCTGGCTGATGGAGCACCTGATCATGGTCGACGCGCTCAAGCGCGCCTCGGCCAAGCGGATCACCGTCGTGATGCCGTTCTGGGGCTACAGCCGCCAGGACAAGAAGCACCGCGGCCGCGAGCCCATCTCGGCCCGCCTGGTCGCCGACATGTTCAAGACCGCCGGCGCCGACCGCATCATCACCGTCGACATGCACGCCGACCAGCTGCAG
>JAOPXU010000031.1 GCA_025964985.1 Nocardioides sp. | reverse complement strand
AGTGGGCGTCGCGCAGGTGGGCCGGGACGGGTCCGACCTTGCCGGCCTGCACGTCGGCGCGCGAGGCCGCGAGCGCGGTGGTGACCGCGTTGGACTTGGGCGCGACCGCGAGGGCGATCACGGCGTGCGCGAGGTTGAACGCCGCCTCGGGCATCCCGATCAGCTGCACGGCCTGGGCCGCCGCGACCGCGGTCTGCAGGGCGGTCGGGTCGGCCAGGCCGATGTCCTCGCTGGCCAGGATCACCAGGCGACGGGCGATGAAGCGCGGGTCCTCCCCGGCCTCGACCATCCGCGCGAAGTAGTGCATCGCGGCGTCGGCGTCTGAGCCGCGGATCGACTTGATGAAGGCGCTGGTGACGTCGTAGTGCTGGTCGCCCTGGCGGTCGTAGCGCACGGCGGCCCGGTCGACGGCGGTCTCGGCGGTCTCGAGGTCGACGCGGTCGGAGTCGCGCGCCGCCGCCGCACCCGCGGCCGCCTCGAGGTAGGTCAGCGAGCGCCGGGCGTCGCCGCCGGCCAGGCGCACCAGGTGGTCGAGCGCGTCGTCGTCGACCTCGACGGCCCCGCCGAGCCCGCGCTCCTCGTCGGCGAGCGCAGCGAGCATCACCGCGCGCACGTCGGCGTCGGTCAGCGACTCCAGGCGCAGCAGCAGGCTGCGGGACAAGAGCGGGGAGATCACCGAGAAGAACGGGTTCTCGGTGGTGGCCGCCACCAGCGTCACCCACCGGTTCTCCACGCCGGGCAACAGCGCGTCCTGCTGCGCCTTGCTGAAGCGGTGCACCTCGTCGACGAACAGCACGGTCTCGGCGCCGGTGCGCACCAGCGCGTTGCGTGCGGTGTCGATGGCCTGGCGGACGTCCTTGACGCCGGCGGAGACGGCCGAGACCTCGACGAAGCGCCGGCCGGTCTGACGGCTGAGGATCGAGGCGATCGTGGTCTTGCCCGTGCCGGGCGGACCCCAGAGCAGCAGCGACATCGACTGGTCGCCCTCGATCAGCTGGCGCAGCGGGGACCCGGGGGCGCGCAGCTGGGACTGCCCGGCGAGCTCGTCGAGGGTGCGCGGGCGCATCCGTACGGCGAGCGGCGAGGAGGCGTGGCTCGCCGACGACAGCGACCCGCCGCCCCCGCTCGGTGCGGGAGCAGGCGGGTCAGCCGCGAAGAGAGCGTCAGGCTCGTCCAAACGTCTTCGTGTCCAGGTCGAACCAGGTGTCGTCGTAACCGGGCTTGGTCACGAGGTCCTTGCTCGGCGTCGCGCCCGGGTCGGGGCTGCCGGCGTTGTCGACGCCCAGGAGGCGCGCGGTGAGCGGCTCGGTGGGGTGCTGGCCGATCTCGCCCGGGAAGTGGCAGGCGACCTTGTGGCGCTGGCCGATCTGCAGCAGCGGCGGCTCGTGCTTGGCGCAGATCTCCTGCGCGATCGGGCAGCGGGTGCGGAACCGGCAGCCGGACGGCGGGTTGATCGGGCTGGGCACGTCGCCCTCGAGCCGGATGCGCTCACGGCGTCCGCCGATGACGGCCTGCTTGACGTCGGGCACGGCCGAGAGCAGCGCCTGCGTGTAGGGGTGTCGGGCGTGGCTGTAGATGCTCTCGCGGTCGCCGATCTCGACGATCTTGCCGAGGTACATGACCGCGACCTCGGGGCAGAAGTGCCGCACGATCGCGAGGTCGTGCGCGATGAAGAGGAACGCGATCCCGAACTCCTTCTGCAGGTCCTGCATCAGGTTGATGACCTGGGCCTGGATGGAGACGTCGAGGGCCGAGACGGGCTCGTCGGCGACCATGATCTTCGGCTGCAGGGCGAGCGCGCGGGCGATGCCGATGCGCTGGCGCTGACCGCCGGAGAACTCGTTGGGGTAGCGGTTGTAGTGCTCGGGGTTGAGACCCACGACCTCGAGGAGCTCCTGGACCCGGTCGAGCACCTTGTTCTTCGGCACCATGTTGTGCACCCGCAGCGGGGTGCCGACGATCGTGCCGACGGTGTGGCGCGGGTTGAGCGAGCTGTAGGGGTCCTGGAAGATCATCTGCACCTCGCGGCGCAGCGGCAGCATCTCCTTCTGGCTCAGCGTCGCCAGGTCCTGGCCGTCGAAGATCATCGACCCGCCGGTGGGGTCGTAGAGCCGGGTGATGAGCCGGCCCGTCGTCGACTTGCCGCAGCCGGACTCGCCGACCAGGCCGAGCGAGCCACCCTCGGGCACCTCGAACGAGATGCCGTCGACGGCCTGGACGTGGCCCACCGTGCGGCGTACGACGCCACCGGACTTGACCGGGAAGTACATCTTCAGGTTGGAGACCGACAGCACCGGCGGGGCCAGCGGGTCGAGGACCGCCGCGGTGTGGGTCTGGCCGACGAGCTCGGAGAACTTCACGTCGGTGCGGGTCTCGCCGGGGAAGGCGTCGTCCTGCTTCTCCAAGCCGACGGCGCCACCCTGGGGCTCGGTGTGACCGGCGTACGTCGGCTCCGTGCCTGCGGTGTCTTCGGTGCCCTCGGGACTACGGTGCGACATCAACGCTCCTCAGCGAGGTCGGGGGCGATCGCGGGCAGCACCTCGGCCCGGTAGACCGCGTCGGGGTCGGCGATGTGGCACCGCTTGAGGTGGCCGGCGCCGCGGCCGCCGGGCCGCATCTCGGGGAGCTTGGTGGCGCACAGGTTGCCCGGCACCTTGTCCTTGTG
Organism: Nocardioides sp.; assembly: GCA_025964985.1. Classification (GTDB taxonomy): domain Bacteria; phylum Actinomycetota; class Actinomycetes; order Propionibacteriales; family Nocardioidaceae; genus Nocardioides. Next base: position 6,078 of record JAOPXU010000031.1, on the reverse strand, counting down.
GGCGCAGCGCGGCTCGAAGGCGCAACCGGTCGGCGGGTTGAGCAGGCTCGGCGGCGTGCCCGGGATCGGGATCATCCGGCTGCTGGTGTCGGAGGTGACGTCGGGGATGCTCGAGAGCAGGCCCCACGTGTAGGGCATCTCGGGGTGCGACAGGATCTCGCGGCACGAGCCGTACTCGACGGCGCGGCCGGAGTACATGACCAGCACGTCGTCGGCGACCTCGGCGATGACGCCGAGGTCGTGGGTGATGAGCACGATCGCGGAGTTGAACTCGCGCTGCAGGTCCTGGAGCAGGTCGAGGATCTGCGCCTGCACGGTCACGTCGAGCGCGGTGGTCGGCTCATCGGCGATCAGCAGCGACGGGTCGTTGATCAGGCCCATCGCGATCATCACGCGCTGGCGCATGCCGCCGGAGAACTGGTGCGGGAAGTCGTCGACGCGGCTCTGCGGCTCGGGGATGCCGACCCGGTCGAGCATCTCGATCGAGCGGCGTCGGCACTCCTTCTTGGAGGCCTTGGGGTGGTGCACCTTGTAGGCCTCGGCCAGCTGGGCGCCGACGCGGTAGAACGGGTGCAGCGCGGCGAGCGCGTCCTGGAAGATCATCGCCGCGGTGTTGCCGCGCATGCTGCGCATCTCGGACTCAGACAGGCCGATGACCTCCTGGCCCCCCACCTTGATGGAGCCGGTGATGCGCGCGGTGCGGGTGTCGTGCAGACCCAGGACGGCCATGCTCGAGACCGACTTGCCCGAGCCCGACTCCCCCACGATGCCGAGGGTGCGACCGAGCGGCACCGAGTAGCTGAGGTCGCTGACGGCCTGCACGAGCCCGTCGGCGGTCGGGAACCGGACGGTGAGGTTGTTGACCTCGAGGTAGGGCTCCGCGCCCCCCGGTGCGGTCGGGTCGTGGGTGGCGGTGGCGGTCGTCGAGGTGCTCATCCGAGCCTCACCCGCGGGTCGAGGAAGCCGTAGACGATGTCGACGATCAGGTTGGACAGCACGATGAAGAGGGCCCCGATCAGGACGGTGGCGGTGACGATGGGCAGGTCGAGCGGCGATCGCAGGGCGGCGAGGCCCCAGCGGCCGATGCCGTCGATGCTGAAGATCTGCTCGGTGAAGATCGTACCGGCGAGCAGGGCGCCGAAGTCGAGGCCGAAGATCGTCACGATGGGCACGATCGCGGCCCGCAGTGCGTGGCGGAAGAGCACCAGGCGGCGGGTCAGGCCCTTGGCCGTCGCGGTGCGGATGTAGTCGTCGCCCAGCGTCTCGACCATCTGGCCGCGGGTGTAGCGCGCGTAGGCCGGTGACGTCGCGACGCCGAGGACGAGGCAGGGCAGCAGGAGCCCGCCGAAGGTCTTGAGCGGGTCTTCGGTGATCGGGAAGTAGCCCGTTCTCGGGAAGATGCTCGTCTGCAGGGTCAGGAAGATCCAGGCCAGCAGGCACACGAGGTAGTAGGGGATGGACGAGACCAGCAGGCTGCCGCTGACGAGCAGACGGTCGGACGCTGTCCCTCGTCTGGACGCGGCGAAGATGCCGATGCTGACCCCGACGGTGAGGAAGACGATCGAGCCGCCGATGGCGATGAGGAACGTCGGGACGATGCGTTCCTTGAGCTCGTCGGTGACCTGGTTGCGCGTGCCGAAGGCGATGCCGAGGCAGGGCCGCTCGCAGTCGTAGGTCGTGACGCCGAAGTCGATCTCACGGCCGTTGACGACGCCGGCCATGAACTCGCCGTAGGCCGGGATGACGTGCTTGTCGAGGCCCATCTGCTTCTCGATCGCCGCCAGGCGCTCGGGGGTGCAGCGGGCGCCCGCGCCGTCGCAGACGGGCTGGGCCGGGTTGCTGGGCCCGAGGTAGAAGATCCCGAACACGACGAACGACGCCAGTCCGATGACCAGCAGCGACGACATGAGCCGACGCACGATGAAGCCCAGCATGGGGACCCTTTTCACAGAGGTGGTGTGCGGGGATCGCCCGCCTGTCCGTGGTGGTGCCGGACCCGCACCGGTGGCGACCCCTGGGGTCAGGGGCCGCCACCGGCGTCAGGTCCTACCGGGCCGCCGCCGAGGCGGTAGCACGGTCAGCGCGTCACTGGATGACGTGCAGGTTCTTCCACGTCGGCTGACCGATCGTGTTGTCGATGAAGTGACCACCGATCTTCGAGCCGTGGGCCTGCGCGACACCGCCGTAGCGGGTGACGAACAGCGGCAGGAACTCGGTCATGACCTGCTCGTCGAGCTCGCCCCACGCAGCAGCCTGCTCCTCGACGGGCAGGAGCTGGATCTCCTCGATGCGGGTGTCGATCTCGGGCTCGTTGAAGGCCGAGTAGTTCGAGCCGAGGCCCTCCGCCTTGAGGTTGGTGCTCTGGATGAGCGGCGGGAACCAGGACGAGCCGGACGGCCAGTCAGCGATCCAGCCGGCCGAGCGGACGTTCAGGTCGGCGTCGGGGTCGGCGCGCAGCGTCGAGGCGTCGGCCAGGGTCGTGGCGACCGGGGTCGCCTTGAAGCCGGCGTCCTCGAGGGCCTTGACGATGACGTCCTTGACCGCGACAGCGTTCTCGTCGTCCTTGGCGTACGGGAACTTGATCTCGTAGCCGGTCTCGCCAGCCGACTCGAGCAGCGCCGCGGCCTTCTGGGCGTCGGTGCTGCCGACCTCGTGCTCGGGGATCGGGTTGAACTCCTTGCGACCCGCGGTGCCGGGGGGCATCAGGGTGTCGCCGGGGATCGCGGTCACGCCGGTGATGAGGCCACCGGCGAGGTAGGCGTCCTTGTAGGGGTACGCGAACGCCAGGGCCTGGCGGACCTCGAGCTTGGTGATCTTGCGGTAGTCCGGCGCCCAGTAGCTGGTCAGCGGGAAGCCACCGACCACGAGACGACCGGACTGGTCGAACTTGCGGTAGTTGGCGTTGAGGACGTCGTCGTAGGTCAGCGTCGTCTGGTCCTCACCGGAGTCGGCCAGCAGGCGCTGGTCGATCTGGTCGGAGGCGACGTTGAACTCCATCTCGTAGGCGTCCGGGTAGGCGGAGCGGCCCGGGTCGGAGTTGGGGTCCCACTGGTCGTTCTTGACCAGCTCGAGGGACTTCTCCGGCGTGTACTTGCCGAACTTGTAGGGACCGGTGGCCAGCGGCTTGCGGGCGTAGGCGGCCGGGTCGGCGGCCTTCTCCTCGTTCATCGGGCCCATGGCCGGGAACGTCAGCCAGTACGGCAGGTCGGGGAAGGGCTTGCGCGCCTTGTAGGTGATCTCGTTGCCCTCGACCGTGACGGCCTCGAAGCCCTCGAGCGTGTTGCCGGCGGTGAAGTAGCCCTCGTAGGTGTCGCCACCGACCAGGTAGTCGTTGGAGTACGCCGGACCCTCGGGGAACTGCGTGCGGTCCATCGACGCGGCGGTCGAGAAGATGAAGTCCTCGGGCGTGACGGGGGTGCCGTCCTCGTACTTGATGCCGTCCTTCAGCTCGAACGTCCACTCGGTGAAGTCCTCGTTGGGGGTACCGAGGTCGGTCGCCAGGTCGGGGATGAGGACCATCGACTTGGTCTCTTCGTTGTACGAGTACTGCGTCATCGTGCGCGTGACCAGGCCCGACAGGATCGTCGACGTGTTCTGGTAGTACGCCTCGCTCGGGTGCATCGTGTTGAGGCCCGCGTACGAGATGACCTTGATGGTGCCACCGGGGGTGGCTCCCTCGATCTCCATCGGACCGTTGACGCGCGAGGCGTCCTGGGTCAGCTTGGTGTCGCCACCTTCCTGCGCTGCTCCCGTGTCTTGCGATTCCCCGGGAGTCTCTTCGTCGCCGCCGCCGCATGCGGCGAGTGCGAAGAGGCCGAGGACCGTTGCTGCGATGATCGGCTGCTTCAACCGCATCGTTGCCCACCCTTCTGTTTCTGTGAATCTCCCGATGCCTGGGGTCCGGTCATCGGCGAGTCTTGGGGTCGAAGGCGTCTCGCACGGAGTCGCCCAGGAGGTTGAGCGCGATCACGAGCACCATGATGGTGATGACCGGCGCCCAGAGGTACATGGGATAGACGTCGAAGGACTGGGCTGCGCTGTCGATGGTCTTGCCCAGCGAGGTGCCCTCGCTCAGGCCGATGCCGAGGAACGACAGACCGGCCTCGGCGGCGACGTAGCCGGGCAGCGCGAGCGAGGTGGCGACCACGATCGGGGCCACCAGGTTGGGCAGCAGCTCCTTGAAGAGGATCGCGCGGGTCGGCACGCCGATCACGCGGGCGGCCTGGATGAACTCGCGCTCGCGCAGCGACAGCACCTGGCCGCGCACCAGACGGGCCAGGCCCATCCAGCCGAACAGCACGAGCACACCGACCAGGGAGAGGAACTCCGCGCGGCCCAGCGTCGCGGAGTTCTCACCGAAGCGGGTCGTGATGATCGGCGCCAGCGCCAGCGCCCCGAGGATGAACGGGAACGACAGCATGAAGTCGATGATGAACGACAGCACCGAGTCGAGGACGCCCTTGGCGTAGCCGGCGATGAGTCCCAGCGTCACTCCGACGATGGTCGACACGACCGTCGCCAGGACGGCGATGAACAACGAGGTGCGCAGACCGAAGAGCAGCAGCGCCAGGTTGTCGTAGCCCGTGTTGGGCTCGATGCCGAGCGGGTGGTTGGGATCGAACCCGTGGTAGGGCGGGCCGGTGTTGGGGTAGCCGTCGAACTCGAGGACGTCGGTCGGGTTGGGCTTGCCGGGGCCGTAGTCGCGGTAGATGTTGAGCACGTTGCTGATGACCGGCGCCAGCAGGGCCAGGACCACCATGAGCAGCAGGATGACCCCGCAGACGACGGCGACCTTGTCCTTGCGGAGCCGGGCCAGGGCGATGCGGGTCGGCGAGCGACCAGCCATCTCCTTCACGGCGGGACGCGTCGGCTCCTCGTCGAAGTCGTCGAGCGTGTCGGCGGCGGCCGGACTCGTCATGCTCACCTCGGCGGTCCGTGGGGGACGGACCTTCAGATAGCCAGGCCGGTGGGCGGTCTCACCCCCGGCGCGCCTGGGCGCCGAAGGGGACTCTATGTGAACGCGGCACGACCGTCGGGTACGTCACGGTAACGATTGAATCTCGACCGTCGGGGTGGTCACGACACGGTCACGATGCGTCGAGGGCGGGTCGCGACCGGGTCACGACCCGGTCACGCCCGCCCTCGTGCGCGTTCTGTGGATCAGTCCTGCGGCGCGTCATCCTTCGGCGCGACGGCGTCGACGCCCGCTTCCTTGCGCTGCTGGGGGGTGATCGGCGCCGGGGCCGCGGTGAGCGGGTCGTAGCCACCGCCGGACTTCGGGAAGGCGATCACGTCGCGGATGGAGTCGGTGCCGGCGAGGAGCGCGCAGATGCGGTCCATGCCCACGGCGATGCCGCCGTGGGGCGGTGCGCCGAAGGCGAAGGCGTCGAGCAGGAAGCCGAACTTCTCCTGCGCCTCCTCCTCACCGATGCCCATCACGGCGAAGACGCGGCGCTGGATGTCGTCGCGGTGGATACGGATCGACCCGCCGCCGAGCTCGTTGCCGTTGCAGACGATGTCGTAGGCGTAGGCCAGGGCCGGGCCGGGGTCGGTGTCGAAGGTGTCGCTGAACTCGGCCTTGGGACTGGTGAACGCGTGGTGCACCGCGGTCCAGGCGCCCGCACCGACGGCGACGTCGCCGCTGGCGACCGCGTCGGAGCTCGGCTCGAACAACGGGGCGTCGACGACCCAGGTGAAGGCGAAGACGGAGTCGTCGAGCATGCCGGCGCGACGGCCGATCTCGAGGCGGGCCGCGCCCAGGAGCGCACGGCTGGACTTGGGCGCGCCCGCGCCGAAGAAGACGCAGTCACCGGGCGAGGCGCCGACGTGGGCGGCCAGGCCGGCACGCTCCTCCTCGGTGAGGTTCTTGGCCACCGGGCCGCCGAGCTCGCCGTCCTCCTGCACCAGCACGTAGGCCAGGCCCTTGGCGCCGCGCTGCTTGGCCCACTCCTGCCAGGCGTCGAGCTTCTTGCGGGGCTGGCTCGCCCCCCCGGGCATGACCACCGCGCCGACGTACGGCGCCTGGAAGACCCGGAACGGGGTGTCCTTGAAGTAGTCGGTGCAGTCGACGAGCTCGAG
>JAOPXU010000026.1 GCA_025964985.1 Nocardioides sp. | reverse complement strand
GACGCGCGACGACTCCAAGCCCGACAAGTTCGTCGGCTCCCAGGACCAGTGGGACAACGCGACCGAGATCCTGCGCACGGCGTGCGAGGAGTCCGGTCTCGACCTCGTGCCCGACCCGGGGGGTGCTGCGTTCTACGGCCCGAAGGTCTCGGTGCAGGCCCGCGACGCCATCGGCCGCACCTGGCAGATGTCGACCATCCAGTACGACTTCAACCAGCCGCAGGGCTTCGACCTGACCTACCAGGCCTCCGACGGCACCCGGAAGCAGCCGGTGATGATCCACTCGGCCAAGTTCGGGTCGATCGAGCGGTTCCTCGGCGTGCTCGTCGAGCACTACGCCGGCGCGTTCCCGCCGTGGCTGGCCCCGGTGCAGGTGCAGGCGATCCCGGTGGCCGAGTTCGCCGCCGACTACCTGCACGACGTCGCGCGCCGCATGAAGACCCAGGGACTGCGCGTCGAGGTCGACGACTCCGACGACCGGTTCCAGAAGAAGATCCGCAACGCCCAGCTGCAGAAGGTGCCGTTCATGATGATCGCCGGCAACGACGACATCGAGGCGGGAGCGGTGTCCTTCCGCTACCGCGACGGCCGGCAGGACAACGGCGTACCGATCGACGAAGCCATCGCCCGGGTGGCGACCGCAGTCAACGCGAGGGAGCAGGTATGAGCAACGCACAGGAGACGCTCGAGGAGTCCACGACCGAGACGGTCGAGACCGAGGAGGGGGCCATCGACATCCGGCTCGCGGTCACGCCCGAGGACGTCCACGCGGCCGCGCACCTCTTCGAGAACCCGCTGCACCCGCACGCCGTGCGCCGGTTCCTCGGCGACTCGAGCCACCACTGCATCCTGGCCTGGGACGGCGAGCGCCCGGTCGGCATGGTGGTCGTGATCGAGATGACCTACCCCGACCGCGGCACCGAGATGTTCCTCTACGACATGCGCGTCGAGGACGACCACCAGGGCACGGGCATCGGGAACGCCATGCTCGACCGCCTCGAGGCGCTGGCCGTCGACACCCTGTGCGAGACCGTCTGGGTCGTGACCGGCACCGGTGAGCGCAACGAGGGCGCGCGGGCGACGTTCCTCAGCCGCGGCGCGACCGAGGACCGCGAGCGGGTCCGCTACTCCTGGAGCATCGACCCGGCCGGACGCGCGTAGCGCCGGCACGGCGACACGTACGACGCGCCGCCCGAGGTGACGACGTAGGGGAGCGCCCCGGCGTCGTGCCAGCCGTGGCGCTCGTAGAAGCGGCGGGCGCGGGCGTTGCCCTCGACCACCGCGAGCCACGCCTCGATGTGGCCGCCGGCCGCGACCTGGCCGACGGCCTCGTCGAGCAGCACCTCCGCCACCCCGGTGCCGCGGTGTGCGGCGGCGACGTAGACCTGCTCGACCTCGTCGCCGACCACCATGACGAAGCCGGCCAGCCCATCAGCACCGCCGTCGACCTCGGCGACGGTCGTGTCGGCGGTGCGCGTCGCGGCGCGCTCGTGGAACTCCGCCAGCGTGCGGGCCGCGGTCAGGCCCTCGGGGACGTGACCGGGGTGGGCGTCGTGCCAGCCGGCGTGCCACAGGTCGGCGACCGCGCTCATGTCGTCGGGGCTCGCCGGGCGCAGGGTGGCGGTCATGCCGGCGAGCCTAGAAGCCGTGGCTAGCCTCGAGGACATGCCTCGGACCATCGCCACCGCCACCCGCGTCGAGCTCGACGAGCTGCTCGACTTCGTCCGGCCGCGCCACCAGCTGATCCTCATCACCCGGCGCCAGGACGGCGGCCCGCAGGCGAGCCCGGTCACCGGGGGAGTCGACGAGCAGGGCCGCATCGTCATCTCGACCTATCCCGAGCGCGCCAAGGCCGCCAACGCCCGGCGCGACCCGCAGGTGAGCGTGCTCGTGCTCAGCGACGAGTTCAACGACGCCTGGGTGCAGGTCGACGGCACCTGCGAGGTCATCGACCCGCCCGACTCCGTCGAGCCGCTGGTCGACTACTTCCGCTGCATCGCCGGCGAGCACCCCGACTGGGACGAGTACCGCCAGGCCATGCGCGACCAGGGCAAGTCGCTGCTGCGCATCACGCCGACCTCGTGGGGCCCGGTCGCCACCGGCGGGTTCCCGCCGCGGCTCGCCGACAGCTAGGACTGCACGCGGCGGCGTACGCCGTCGAGCACGCGGGTGAGCACGGCCAGCTCGTCGGTGCTCAGGTCGTCGAACACCGTCTCGCGCACCAGCCGGGCGTGGCCCGGTGCGGCGTCGGCGATCGCCTCGAGCCCGTGCGGCGTCACGACCGCCCAGGCGCCGCGGCCGTCGTCCTCGCACTCCTCGCGGGTCACGAGGTCTCGGCCCTCCATGCGCCGCAGGTGGTGCGAGAGCCGGCTGCGCTCCCACGACAGCCCGCCGGCGAGGTCGCCGATGCGCATGCGGTGCTCGGGTGCCTCGCTCAGCGCGACCAGGACGTCGTAGTCGCTCAGCGAGAGCCCCGAGCTCTCCTGCAGCTGGCGGTTGAGCGCGGCGGGGAGGGCGGTGCCGAGCGCGATCCAGTGGCGCCAGGCCTCCTGCTGGGGGCCGGACAGCCACGGCGAGTCCTGGGTCATGCGGACGATCCTAACGGAATAGTTGACGTGTCACCTAAGTTGAGAGCATCATGACGACCATGCAGCTCACGCCCGAGATCGACGTACGTCGTGCCGCCGACCGCTACGCCAGCCAGTACGCGTGGCTCGACAGCAAGCACTCTTTCTCCTTCGGCAGCCACCACGACCCGGCCAACACCCACCACGGGCTGCTGCTGGTCAACAACGACGACGTCGTCGACGCCGGCACCGGCTTCGACACCCACCCGCACCGCGACATGGAGATCGTCACCTGGGTGGTGCGCGGGTCCCTGGTCCACCAGGACTCCACCGGCCACACCGGCCTGATCTACCCCGGCCTCGCCCAGCGGATGAGCGCCGGTCGCGGCATCCTGCACTCGGAGAAGAACGACTCCTGGCGCCTGCAGACCGACAGCGCCAAACCCCACGACGAGCCCGTCCACTTCGTGCAGATGTGGGTGGTGCCCGACGAGGGCGGCATCGAGCCCGGCTACGAGCAGCTCGAGATCGACGCCGACCTGATGAGTGGCGCGCTCGTGCCCGTCGCCTCCGGCATGCGCGAGCACGACGGCAACGCCGCCATCCGCATCCGCAACAAATACGCCGCCCTGCACGCCGCCCGCCTCGAGCCGGGCCAGAGCGTCGAGCTGCCCGACGCGCCGTACCTGCACCTGTTCGTCCCCCGCGGCGCCGTCACCCTCGAGGGCGCCGGACCGCTCGCCACCGGCGACGCCGTCCGCTTCACCGCCACCGGCGGCCAGCGCGTCACCGCCACCGAGTCCGCCGAGGTCCTGGTGTGGGAGATGCACGCCGGGATCGCAGCCTGACCACCCCGACCGAGACTGAGGACCACGACATGAGTGACACCGACCTGACCGCCGTCGAGGCCGAGCGCGCCCGCATCCGCGACGCGCACCTGCGCCCGGCGGGGGAGCGCCCGGCCTCCTCGGCCCGCGGCCTGCACCACACCGCCCTGATCAGCAGCGACGTCGAGACGACCGTGCGCTTCTACCAGGACCTGCTGGAGTTCCCGCTGACCGAGCTGATCGACAACCGCGACTACCCCGGCTCCTCGCACTTCTTCTTCGACATCGGCAACAGCAACCTGCTGGCCTTCTTCGACTTCCCCGGACTCGACGTCGGCCCGTACGCCGAGGTCCTCGGCGGCCTGCACCACTGCGCCATCTCCGTCGACCCGGTCCACTGGGAGCGGCTGGTCGGCAAGCTCGAGGCCGCCGGCGTCGAGCACGTCGTCCACAGCGGCGTCTCGGTCTACTTCCGCGACCCTGACGGCGCCCGCATCGAGCTCATCGCCGACCCGCTGGGCGAGATGTACGGCGAGCACGTCCTCTGACGGACGGCTTCACCACACGTCGTACGCCCTGCGCAGAAGTAGGTTACTGAGACGTAACGTCACACATACCCTTTACATGCAACACCGCGTCGCACTAACGTCGGTACTGATCACTCCCGACGACGAGAGGCGACCCGCGATGACCAGCACGCTCGAGCCCACCACCGCCCACGCCGGCGACCCGCACCTGTCCTACGAGGACCGGCTCCAGACGCTGTCCGAGGCCTCGGTGGAGCAGCACTTCGACGCCTTCCTCGACATCGCCTGGGACGACCCCGACTTCGCCATCGACCCGACCGACGAGCGGTGGGTGCTGCCCGACGTCGACGTCCTGGGCCGCCACCCGTGGTACCAGTCGCTGCCGAAGGACGAGCAGATCCGCGTCGGCCTCTACCGCCAGGCCAACGTCACCAAGGTCGGGCTGCAGTTCGAGCAGATCCTCATCGCGGGGCTGATGAACTACGCCTTCTCGCTGCCCAACGGCTCGCCGGAGTTCCGCTACTCCACGCACGAGGCGACCGAGGAGTGCCACCACACCCAGATGTTCCAGGAGTTCGTCAACCGCTCGGGCCAGGACGTCGGTGGCGGGTCGCTGTTCTTCCGGACGATCGGACCGCTCCTGCCGCTCGCCGCCAAGATCGTGCCGTTCGCGTTCTTCTACGGCGTGCTGGCCGGCGAGGAGCCGATCGACCACGTGCAGAAGTCGATCCTGCGCGCCGGCAACGAGATGCACCCGCTCCTGCAGCGCATCATGCAGATCCACGTGGCCGAGGAGGCTCGCCACATCGGCTTCGCTCACCAGTACCTCATGCACAAGGCGCCGCGTCTCAAGCGCAGCGAGCGAGCGGTGCTCTCGGTCATCGTGCCGGTCATCATGAAGTGGCTCTGCAACGAGATCCTCGTCCCCAGCAAGAAGGCCCAGCGCGACATGGGCATCCCCAAGTCGGTCGTCAAGGACCTCTACTGGGACAGCGAGGAGTCGCAGAAGTTCCTGCGCGACCTCTTCGGCGACGTCCGCATGCTCGCCGACGAGACCGGCATGATGAACCCCGTCTC
>JAOPXU010000015.1 GCA_025964985.1 Nocardioides sp. | reverse complement strand
CGCCGCGAGCGAGGCGCCGGAGCGGCACGCCCTGCGCGAGGCGGGGGTCTGGGCCCGCGCGTCCGCGCAGAGCCGGGCGAGCGCCCCCCCGCCGGTCACCACCTCGGTCCAGCTGTCCCTCGACCTGGGCGACGCCCCGCGCGAGGGCTCGGTCTCCGGGCTGCCCGAGCTCACCGCCGCCGAGTCCACGGCCGCCGAGCTCGAGATCCTCGGCCTCGACGTCACCCGCCACGTCCTCGACGCCTACGCCGACCTGCTCGACGCTGTCGGCACCACCCGCAGCCGCGACCTGCTGCAGCGCCGCAGCGGCTCCGAGCTGCTCGTCGCCGGGGTCAAGGTCGCCACCCAGACGCCGCCGATCCGCTCGGGTCGCCGCGTCGTGTTCCTGACCCTCGACGACTCGACCGGCCCGGTCGACGCCACCTTCTTCGAGGACGCCCAGGGCCCCTACGCCCAGACCGTCTTCGGGTCTTGGCTGCTCCTCGTGCGCGGCGTCCTGCGGCGCACCGGCCACCGCGGCGTCTCGGTGCGCGCCACCGGCGCGTGGGAGCTCTCCGACGTGCACGCCCGCTGGCGACGCGACGGCACCGACGCCGTCCTCGACCACCTCGCCGCCGCACCACGGCCGGCCCGCACCGCTCCCGGCGGCAGCGGCGTCGACCGCCGACTCTGGCACCGCAGCCCCGGGAGTCCTGGATGAGCCACCCCACGCCGTTCTCCGTCTCCTCCGCTGCGCTCCTCCGGCGGACAACGCCGCAGGGACCCCGGACACGCAGCCCACTAGGGTTCACGTCATGTCCGCGAGCGAACGCCGAGCCGCCCCCCGGACCGCCGTGGTCTGGGACGTCCTCGACCCGGTCCTGGCCATGGACCGCACCGGCGTCCTCGACGTCGTCGACATCGGGGGAGGCACCGGCGGTTCCGCGGTCCGCGTCGCCGAGCTCGGCCACCGCGTCACCGTCGTCGACCCCAGCCCCGACGCCCTCGCCGCCCTCGACCGGCGCGCCCGCGAGCGAGGGGTCGAGGTCGCCGGCCGCCAGGGCGACCTGTCCGACCTCCCGGACCTCGTCGGGGCCGACGGCGCCGACGTCGTCCTGTGCCACGGCGTCCTCGAGGTGGTCGACGACGCGGCCGCCGCGCTCACCTCGATCCGCCAGGTCCTGCGCCCCGGCGGCCACCTGTCGCTGCTCGTCGCCCAGCGCCACGCCGCCGTCGTCGCCCGCGCCATGTCCGGCCACTTCGCCCAGGCCGCCGCGCTCCTCGACTCGACCGAGGGTCCGGCCGAGCGCAGCCGCACCCGCCGCTTCACCGCCCGCGAGGCCGCCGACCTGCTCGAGGCCGCCAGGTTCACGGTCGCCTCGACCCACGGCGTACGCGTCTTCGCCGACCTGGTCCCCGGCTCGCTGCTCGACCTCGAGCCCGGTGCCACGGCCGGCCTGGTCGACCTCGAGCGCGCCGTCGCCGGCCGCCCCGAGTACCTCTCCCTCGCGACCCAGGTGCACCTGCTCGCGACCTGACCCACGAGCGGGGGCGGTCCGGTGACCAGCACCCCGATCCTGCACGTCGACATGGACGCCTTCTACGCGTCGGTGATGACCCGCGACCGCCCCGACCTCCAGGAGGTCCCGGTGATGGTCGGCGGCGGCCACCGCGGCGTGGTGCTCGCCGCCAACTACCCCGCCCGCGAGTACGGCGTCCGCTCGGCCATGACCGGCACCCGCGCCCGGCGCCTGTGCCCCCACGTCGTGGTCCTCCAGCCCGACTACGACCTGTTCACGACGGTCTCGCGCTCGGTGATGGAGGTGTTCCGGCGGGTGACCCCGCTGGTCGAGGCGATCTCGCTCGACGAGGCGTTCCTCGACGTGCGGGCCGCCGGACGTCGGGCCGGCAGCCCGGTCGAGCTCGCCGAGTGGGTGCGCTCGACCGTCCACGACGAGCAGCGGATCACCTGCTCGGTCGGCGTCGCCGCGTCGATCTCCGTCGCCAAGCTCGCCAGCAAGCGCGCCAAGCCCGACGGCGTGATCGTCGTGCCCCCGGAGGAGGTCACCCGCTTCCTGCACCCCCTCGACGTCGGCGAGCTCTACGGCGTCGGCGAGAAGACCCGCGCGATGCTGCACCGGCTCGGGCTGGTGACCGTGGGCGACGTCGCGCACACGCCCGTCGCGACCCTGCGGCGCGCGGTCGGCGACCACCTCGGCGCCCACCTCCACGAGCTGGCGTGGGGCAGCGACGTGCGCGCCGTCAGCCCCGGTCGCGCCGGCGTGTTCGGTAGCGGCGACGGCACCCCCGACCGCAGCATGGGCGCGCAGGAGACGTTCGGCCGCGACACCGACGACCGCGAGGTGGTGCTGCGCGAGATGCTCAAGCTGACCGCCAAGGTCACCCGCCGGCTGCGCACCGCCGGCGTGGCCGGGCGCACCGTCGCCATCACCGTGCGCTTCGCCGACTTCACCACCATCACCCGCAGCCGCACCCTCGCCGAGGCCACCGACGTCACCCAGGAGGTCTACGCCGCCGCCGTCCGCCTCTACGACGCCCTCGGACTGCAGCGCGCACGCATCCGGCTGGTCGGCGTCCGGGTCGAGGGACTCGTGCCGCGCGAGGAGGTCCAGCGGCAGGGCGTGCTGGGCGAGCGCGAGCACGGCTGGTCCGACGCCGACCGGGCCGTCGACCGTGCCGCACGACGCTTCGGGTCGGCCGCCGTGCGCCCCGCCTCGCTGCTCGACCGGTGACTGCGTGGGCCCCCTCGATTCTCACCCCATAGTTTTTTCGGTCCCGCCTACCGTGACGTGCACCTGCTGCCTAGACTTGGCGACACCTGCCGATCTGGCCATGACCTGGAGGACCCGGTGCCACTCTCCGAAGAGGAGCTGCGACTGCTCGAGCAGATGGAGCGCGCCCTCGTCGAAGAGGACCCGAAGTTCGCCTCCACCCTGCGCGGCACCGCGATGCGCACGAGCGCGCGTCGCCGCGGCATCATCGCCGCCTTCGTCTTCGCCCTCGGCATCAGCCTGCTGTTCGTCGGCGTGCTGACCGAGTGGTACGTCGGCATCATCGGCTTCGTCCTGATGCTCGGCTCCGCCACCCTGGCGCTCAGCACCGCCCGCACCCGCCAGGCCGCGGCGTCCGACCCGCGCAACGGCGGCGGCACCTCGCACCCCTCGGGCTTCACCTCCTACGACGGCGGCCGTCGCCCCCGTCGTGGCCGCGGCCGCTCCAGCGGCGGCGCCCGCGCCCCGTTCATGGAGCGCATGGAGTCCCGCTGGCGCAAGCGCCGGGAGAACGGCGGCCTCTAGCCGCCGCACCACCCGACCCGTCGCGCGTGCGCGACGGGCCAGTCGTCCACTCGTCGCGTTGATGCGACGGCTCGACCATCGACCCGTCGCGCGAACGCGACGGGTCACCGCACTCGTGACGCCGACCCGTCCCCTGGAGGGGACGGGTCGACGCAGCTGATGTCGACCCGGCGCACAAACGCGCCGGGTCGCCGGGTCCGAGTGCGCCGACCCGGCGCACAAACGCGCCGGGTCGGCGCAGCTGACGCTGACCCGGCGCACGAACGCGACGGGTCGGCGTGGGGGAGCGGGACCTAGAGGGTCTCGGAGCGGCTGCCGACGAGCTCGGGCTCGGCGGGGGTGGTGGGCTCGTCGGTGCCGGCGAAGCGGTCGCGCTGCAGGACCGAGACGGGGAACCAGTGGGCGCGACGGCGGGTGCGCGGGCCGGTGCCGTCGGTGAGGCCGCGTACGACGAGGAGGGCGTCGTCGTGCAGGGAGCCGGGGGCGGTGGCGTGGCGGCGGGAGTAGCGCAGCCGCTCGATGACCAGGACGATCCGCTCGAGGGCGGCGACGGACTCGGGGGCGAGCTCCTCGCCGCGGGCGGGTCGCTGGTCGGTGCCGCCGGGCTTGCCGAACCAGCCGGCCACGACGTCGCGGGTCTCGCGCGGGGAGCGGCCCTCGGGCCAGGTGAGGCCGAGGTCGGCGGCGCTGGCGCGCAGCTCGTCCCACGCGGCCTCGGGTCCGCCGGCGAGCCGGCGCTCGCGCTGACGACGGCGCAGGGTCTGCGGCAGGAACAGCGCCAGCGCCAGGAGCAGCAGGCCCACGAGCACGGCCAGGACGACGAGCCAGGGGAACGACGAGCCGTCACCGGAGGCGTCGTCGGCCGCGGTCGTCGGGTCAGGGACCTCGGTGGGGAGCTCCGCACGCGGGCCGGCGGACTGCGTCGGCGCTTCGCGGGTCTCGCGGCTGCTCGGGCCGTCGGTCGGGATGACGGGCTGCTCGACGACCTGCTCGGTGTAGGACGGCTGCGAGCCGGCGGTGCGGTCGTCGGGCGTGGGGTCGAAGAGGACCCAGCCGGCGCCGGGGAAGTAGAGCTCGGTCCAGGCGTGCAGGTCGTCGGAGGTGTAGACCCACGTGTCGGGGCTGCCGGGCACACGGCTGGGAGCGAGGAAGCCGACCGCGACGCGCGCGGGGATGCCGAGCTGGCGCGCCATGACGCCCATCGCGGCGGCGTACTGCTCGCAGTAGCCGATGCGGCCGCCCTCGGCCTCGGGGTCGAGGAAGTCGACGAGCTCACCGGTGCCGACGCCGCCACCGGGGTCGCTCGGCAGCGCGTACTTGAACCCGCCGGTCTCACGGAAGAACTGGTTGAGCAGCACGGCCTTCTCGAAGTCGGTGGTGCCGCCGGCCGTGGCGCGCCGCGTGTAGCCGTCGATCGCCAGCGGCAGGTCGTCGGGCAGCTCGGTGAACTCCTCGGGCGCCGTCGTCGGTGCGGTGTTGAGCTGCAGCAGCCGGTCGTCGGCGTACGTCGGCAGGACGGCGGTCATCTCGTAGCTCAGCCCGGCCGTGGTCAGCTCGTCGTCGCTGGCGAGGAAGTCCATCGTCGCCTCGTCGAAGCGCCAGTCGCCGTCGGCGACGACCGAGGTGATCGGCGCCTGGGTCGGCAGCCACCGGGACTCGAACGCCTCGGTGACCTCGACCTCGTAGCCGTACTCGCGGAAATCGACAAGGCCCCGGTTGACGCCGACGAGCTCGGGCACGGAGCCCTGCGCCAGGTTGGACGTCGGCACCTTGCGGTCGCCGGCGGTCCACTGGTTGTCGGTGTAGCGGTTGAGCACCGAGATGCGCAGGTGGTCGGGCGCGGGGTCGGCGGTGCGCACGGTGAGCAGGTCGGTCCGGTCACCGCGGATGAGGTCCTCGCGCAGGTCGACCATCGGGTTGGTGACCTCGATGTCGCCGTCGCCGCCGTTGCCCGGGCCCACGTCGAAGACCGAGAAGCTGAGCGTCGGCACAGCCAGGGGTACGACGATCGCTGCGGCGACCGCCAGCGACCCGACGGCCAGGGCGCTGCCGCGCACGGAGTCGGAGAGCCGGCGCACCGGCGCGGTGCTGCCGTCGAGCGAGCGGCCCCAGCGCGAGAGGTGCTCCTCCTCCTGCAGGAACAGCAGGAACAGGAAGCCGGCCGCGGTGGCGGCGAAGACCCACCAGGACAGGCCGCGGTCGATCAGGCTGATCGGCACGCTGTAGACGGTGAGCAGCGGCAGGCCGGCGAGCGGCACCCGGCGCAGCGAGCAGGCGCACAGGTCGACGAGCAGCATCGCGACGAAGCCGCCCAGGATGAGCAGCGGCTGCACGGAGACGGTGTCGCTCGTGGGCACGGGGGAGGCGTAGGTGTTGGCAGCGTCGACGGCGTCGGACAGCCGGGTCAGGAACGCGCCGCCGGGCCAGGGCCTCGACGCGACCACCTGGCACGTCATCGCGCCGCCGACCACGAGCTGGGCGAGCACGACGACGACGGTCGGCAGCCGGCGCCAGCGCGCGACGGCGCCGGTCACCGCGACGGCGACGCCGACCAGGACGAGGGCGACGATGAAGCGGGCCGACATGGTCGTGAAGCCGCGCCAGGACCACATGGCGATCCAGGTCGTGGCCGCCGCGGCGGCGGAGAAGCGCAGGTGGGCCAGCAGGGCGGCGCGGTCGCGCTGGCGCGTCGTGCTCACGAGACCACCGCCGGGGCGGGTGTCGAGGGGCCCTCGGCCGAGGCGCCGCCGCGCGCCGGCGCGCGGGACCCGCTGCGGCCGAGGTCCTCCCAGACCGACTCGAGCCGGTCGCGCGGACCGAGGGTCGCGGCGCGCCACCCCGAGCGAGCGAGGTACGGCGTCGCTCCACCGGTCCCGGCGCCCGGCCCGAACCACGCGTCGACGTCGAGCGCGATCGCCAGGGCGGTGGCGGTGTGGTGGACGATGCGGCTCAGCGCGGGGGCGTCGCCCCGGTCGACCGCGCCGAGGACGGCGACCGTCAGGCCGCCGCGGGCCTGCTCGCCCATCCAGGAGGTGTCGAGCCGGTCGCGGGAGTCGAGCTGGACGACGGCCAGCGCCTCGAGCAGCGGGCGGACGTTGAGGTCGGCGTCGCGGGCGTGGAACTGACCGCCCCCGCCCGGGAGCCCGACGTCGGCGCCGTCGGCGGTGACCAGGCGGACCTGGAAGCCGCGGTGGGACAGGTGCACGGCCACGGAGGCCGCGGCGATGACGGCGGCCTCGAGCGAGGAGGCGATGCCCTGGCCGCGGTGGCACAGCAGGCGGTTGTCGAGGAGGATCGTGGCCCGCGACTGCCAGGGCTGCTCCTCGCGGCGCACCATCAGCTCGCCGGTGCGCGCAGAGCTCGGCCAGTGCACGCGGCGCAGGTCGTCGCCCTGGCGGTAGTCGCGCACGGTGACGTCCTCGGCCGAGCCCATCGCGAACGCGCGCGGCCGGTTGTCGCCCGAACCCGTCCAGCCGCCGCCGAGCGGGATCGGCGGCAGGACGACGGTGCGCGGGGTGACGACGAGCGGCACGGTCATCCGGAAGGCGCGGCCTAGCTCGACGAGGCCGAAGGCGTCGCCGACGCGGACCGTCATCGGGCCGATCTCGAAGCGGCCGCGCACGTCGGAGCGGATCTGGTAGGTCACCTGGCGACGCCAGCCGTGGCCGATGCCGTCGAGCACGAAGCGGGGGCGGGTGCCGAGCACGTAGGGCACGTGGTCCTCGAGGAGCAGCACGCCGCTGGGGGTGCGGCCCTCGTTGGTCAGGGCGAGGTTGACCCGGGCCGGCTGGCCGGCGACGACCAGCTGCGGCGTCACGGTGCGCACCAGCGCCAGGCGGTAGCGCGAGCGTCCGATGACCAGCGCGGTGGCCAGCGGCAGCGCCACGACGAGCACGCCGACGCGGGTGAGCGCGGGCTGGCCGAGCAGGATCGCGCAGACGATCGCGGTGATGCCCGCGGCGAGGAACGCCCGCCCGCGGACGGTCAGTCCGGAGAGGGCCTCACGCACGGTGCCGTGAGCCGGGCGCGTCCGCGCCCCGAGCGGCTCCCGGCCCGCTCTGCTGGCTGGGCGCGGGGACCGCGACGCCGCTCAGGATGCCGTCGAGGATCGACGCGGTGTTGCGCCCGCCCATCGACGCCTCGACGCTGGGCAGCAGCCGGTGGGCCAGCACGGGCCGCGCCAGGAGCTGGACGTCGTCGGGCAGCACGTAGTCGCGGCCCATGATCGCCGCGTGGGCCTTGGCCGCGCGGACCAGGTGGAGGGTGGCGCGGGGGGAAGCGCCCAGCACGAGGTCGTCGGTACGACGGGTGGCGCCGGTCAGCGACACGACGTACTGCTGGATGGCGGGGGAGACGTAGACCTGGCCGACGATGCCGCACAGCTTGCGGATCTCGCCGGCGTCGGTGACCGGCTCGAGGTCGTCGAGCGGGCGGGCGTCGGTGTGGGTGTTGAGCATGGCGATCTCGGCGGCCTCGACCGGGTAGCCGACCGAGACGCGCGCCATGAAGCGGTCGCGCTGGGCCTCGGGCAGGGCGTAGGTGCCTTCCATCTCGATCGGGTTCTGCGTCGCGATGACCATGAACGGCGTGTCGAGCTGGTAGGTGTTGTTGTCGACGGTGACCTGACGCTCCTCCATGCACTCCAGGAGGGCCGACTGCGTCTTGGGCGAGGCGCGGTTGATCTCGTCGCCCACCACGATGTTGGCGAAGACGCCACCGGGGCGGAACTCGAACTCGCGGGTGTTCTGGTTGAACACCGACACGCCCGTCACGTCGGAGGGCAGCAGGTCGGGCGTGAACTGGATGCGCCGCACTGAGCAATCGATGCTGCGCGCCAGCGCCTTGCTCAGCATGGTCTTGCCGACGCCGGGCACGTCCTCGATCAGCAGGTGACCCTCGGCGAGCAGGACGACGAGCGCGGAGTGCACGACGTCGGGCTTGCCCTCGATGACGCGCTCGATGTTGCCGCGCACGGCTCCGACCACACGGGCCAGGGTCTCGAGGTCAGCCGTAGCGGCGCTCGTTGTCTCCACGTCTGAGAGGTCCTTCCGTGACCCGGGTCTACCTGCCACCACCGTAGGGCGTCGGGGCAACTTACGACGCACGGCGACGTCGGGTCCGACGCCCGCGGTCACGTTTGGGTCGCGGTCGGGCGACGTGCCCCGCGCTCTCGACCGCCGGCCCCCGTCGACACCCGCTCCTGCGCCCCCGCCGGTGGGGCGCGGGGGGTCGTCGTGGTGCGCGGGGGAGGGCAAGGGGGCGAAAGTGGTTGACGGTGGAGGAAAGTGGCGTACTGTGGGGGAAAGTGGAGCAACCGAGCAGTGTGGTGGGGCGAGATGGCTGAGAACGGAGGGGTCCGATGCGGTTCATGGGCACCTTCCGGCCGAAGCTGGACGAGAAGGGACGCCTCTTCCTCCCTGCCAAGTTCCGCGACGCCCTCGCCGAGGGGGTCGTGGTGACGCAGGGACAGGAGAAGTGCCTCGTCGTGTGGCCCCCCGACGTCTTCGACGAGGAGGCCGACAAGGCCGCCGACCGGCCGATGACCGACAAGGCCGCCCGCGGCTACCAGCGGATGTTCTTCTCCGGCGGCGACGAGGTCGTGCCCGACAAGCAGGGCCGCGTCTCGATCTCCGCACCGCTGCGCGAGTACGCCCGCCTCGAGCGCGACGTCGTCGTGATCGGCGTCCGCAACCGCCTCGAGATCTGGAACCCCCTGGCCTGGGAGGACTACCAGGCCGCGGAGATCCAGAGGTTCTCCGACCTCGACGAGTCCGAGTAGCCGCTCCACCCTGCTCCACCACCCTGCTCCACCCACAACTCCACAGCGGATCCGCAGGACGAGGTCTCTGGCCCGCTTCTGCACCACTCGCCGTCTGGGGCACCTTCCCCGGTTCCAGAAGACGGGTCGCAGAAGCGGGCAAGGGACCTGGCCCGGCGGATCCACAGCAGCACCCCGCAGCACCCCCGCAGCACCGCCTCTTCCCGGCACCACCAACCCACCTGGGGTCGAACCATGAGCACCGCACCCATCACGCACGCCGAGGTGGGGACGCCGGCCCAGCGCCGCGTCCGTCACCAGGCGCGCGACGCCGCGGTGCTGATGTCGTTCTCCCTGGGGTTGTCGTTGGCGATCGCGGTGGCGTTCCTGCTGCTCGCAGGCCTGGGAGGCTGACGTGGCCCGCCCCGCACACGACCCGGTGCTCCTCGACCGGGTCGTGGCCCTGCTCGTGCCGGCGCTCGTCCACGACGGCGCCGTGCTCGTCGACGCCACGCTCGGTCGCGGGGGCCACAGCGAGGCGGTGCTCGAGCGCTGCAGGCTGGCCCGCGTGATCGGCATCGAC
>JAOPXU010000009.1 GCA_025964985.1 Nocardioides sp. | reverse complement strand
AGGGCCACGTCGGCACCGCCCGCGGCCGGGCGGTCGTGGTCGCCGAGCGGCGACTCGGCGAGCCGGCGCTGCCGCCACCAGGAGATGTTCTGCGTGTAGAGGATGCGGCGCACGTAGGGATCCGGGTCGCCGTCGATCCGGTGCCAGGCCTTGGCCGCCTTGAAGAGTGCTGTCTGCACGAGGTCCTCCGCCAGGTGGGCGTCGCCGGTGAGCAGGTACGCCGTCCGTGACAGGGCAGGCGTGCGCGCGGCGACGTACGCCGTGAAGTCGTCCTCGTCAGCCACACCGACCCCCTTCCACCCCGTCCTACGCCGCCAGGACTCGCGCCGGGGGGCACCCTGGCCAGGAAATCTCGACCCGGACGCGGCGACGCCCCCGGAACCAGGTTCCGGGGGCGTCGTCGTGTGGACTTGTCGGAGCCCTAGCGGGCCCGGCGGGCCAGCCGCTCGACGTCCATGATGACGACCGAGCGGGGCTCGAGGCGCAGCCAGCCGCGCGAGGCGAAGTCGGCGAGCGCCTTGTTGACCGTCTCGCGGGAGGCGCCCACCAGCTGGGCGAGCTCCTCCTGCGTGAGGTCGTGGTGGACGTGGACGCCGTCGTCGGCGGTGCGGCCGAAGCGGTCGGCGAGGTCGAGGAGGGCCTTCGCGACGCGGCCGGGGACGTCGGAGAACACGAGGTCGGCGACGACGTCGTTGGCCTTGCGCAGGCGGCTGGCGAGCTGGGTGAGCAGGCCGCGGGCGACGACGGGGCGCCCCTCGAGCCAGCGCAGCAGGTCCTCGTGGGACAGCGAGGCGAACTCGGCGTCGGTCACGGCGGTCACGGTGGCCGAGCGCGGGCCCGGGTCGAAGAGGGAGAGCTCGCCGAACATGGAGCCCGGGCCGAGTATGGCCAGGAGGTTCTCGCGGCCGTCGGCTGAGGTGCGGCCGAGCTTCACCTTGCCCTCGAGGACGATGTAGAGCTTGTCGCCGGAGTCACCCTCGTGGAACAGCACGTCGCCGCGGCGCAGGCGGGTCTCGCTCATCGAGGACCGAAGCGCCAGGGCGGCCTCGTCGTCGAGGGCGCTGAACAGCGGGGCCTGACGGAGTACGTCGGTGTCCACGGGTCCTCCTGGAGGGGGGTGAGAGCGAGCGCGGCGCTCGTGAGCCGAATCCTAGAGGGTGGTGGACCTCACAGCGGAACTCCACCCCGGCGATTGCCCAGGCTGTTGCCGCACTCCCGGACGGCCGTGGTGTCGGAGGCGAACCGTAGGCTGGCCGTCGTGCCGCCCGCCGCGAAGTCTGTCGTGCCGTCCGCTCCGCCTCCGACGTCGCTGGTCCGCCGCGCCCGCAAGACCGACCGGATCCTGGCCGAGACCTATCCCGACGCCCGCTGCGAGCTCGACTTCGACAACGCCTTCGAGCTGCTCGTGGTCACCGTGCTCAGTGCCCAGACCACCGACCGCCGGGTCAACGCCGTGCGCCCCACGCTGTTCGCCGCCTACCCCGACCCGGCGTCCATGGCGGCCGCCGACCGCGACCGGCTCGAGACGATCGTCGGCCCCCTCGGCTTCTTCCGCGCCAAGACCGAGTCGCTGCTCAAGCTGAGCGCCGCGCTCGTCGAGCGCCACGACGGCCAGGTGCCGGGCCGCCTCGACGACCTGGTCGACCTGCCGGGCGTGGGCCGCAAGACCGCCAACGTCGTGCTCGGCAACGCGTTCGGCGTCCCCGGCATCACCGTCGACACCCACTTCGGCCGGCTCGTGCGCCGCTTCGGCTGGACGGATGAGACCGACCCGGTCAAGGCCGAGCACGCCGTCGGCGCGCTGTTCCCCAAGCGCGACTGGACGATGCTCAGCCACCACGTCATCTGGCACGGCCGTCGTTGCTGCCACGCCAAGAAGCCGGCCTGCGGCGCCTGCCCGCTCGCCACGCTGTGCCCCTCCTTCGGCGAGGGCCCCACCGACCCCGAAGCCGCGGCCAAGCTGCTCAAGACCCAGGGACCGGCGTGAGGAAGCTCGCCGCGGCCCTCGCGGTGGCCCTGCTGCTCACGGGCTGCGACGGCGGAGGCGGAGACGGATCCGGCGAGAGCGACGTCGCCGTCGACACCCCCGAGCTGCGCGAGCAGAAGGCCGCGGCCGGCATCGAGGACTGCGTGCCCGGTGACGGCGAGAGCGACCTGCCCGACCTGACGCTGCCCTGCTTGGGCGGCGGACCCGACGTCACCCTGTCCGAGCTGACCGGCCCGCTGCTGGTCAACCTCTGGTACTCCGGCTGCGGGCCGTGCCGCAAGGAGATGCCGGTCCTCCAGCAGTTCTACGACGCCCACGGCGAGCAGGTCGGTGTGCTGGGCCTCGACGTCGAGCAGTACCCCTCCTACGCCATCGGGTTCGCCGACGAGGTCGACGCCGTCTACCCCCAGGTCGCCGACCCGGGCGGCACCATCTTCGACGGCGAGGACCTGCGCCTCATCTCCGCGTTCCCGCAGACGGTGTTCGTCGACGCCGAGGGCCGGGTCAGCCACATCCAGGCCGAGGAGATCAAGACGCTCGCCGAGCTCGAGGACCTCGCCGAGGAGCACCTCGGGGTGACCCTGTGAGCTTCGACGAGCACCCGGGCCTGCCCGACTGGCTGCGCCCGATCGAGACCGCGGCGCGCTCGATCACCGTCCACGACCTGACCCGCTTCATGGTGCCCGACGACGCCGAGGGCGTGCGCCGCTCGGCCGTGCTGATGCTGTTCGGCGAGGGGCCGTCGGGTCCCGACCTGCTGCTCACCGAGCGCGCCCACCAGATGCGCTCCCACCCCGGCCAGGTGTCGTTCCCCGGCGGCAGTATCGACCCCGGCGAGACGCCTGAGCAGACCGCGCTGCGCGAGGCGCAGGAGGAGACCGGTCTCGACCCGTCCGGCGTCGAGGTGTTCGCCGAGCTGCCCGAGCTGTGGCTGCCGCCGAGCAACTTCGCCGTCGTCCCGGTGCTGGCGTGGTGGCGCGAGTCGAGCCCCGTCTCCGTCCTCTCGCCCGACGAGGTCCACGCCGTCTACCGGGTGCCGATCAGCGAGCTGCGCGACCCCGCCCACCGCATCACCGTCCACGGTCCGCGGGGCTGGAAGTCGCCCGGCTTCCTCATCGGTGACGACCACGACGTGATCCTGTGGGGCTTCACCGGGGGTGTCGTCGCCCGATTGTTCGAGTTCCTCGGTTGGATCGAGGACCTGCCCGACGCGCCGGCGCACGACCTGCCCGCCTACATGCTCGCCGGGCGGCCGCCGACCCACCAGGTCGACGCCCTGCCCAACACCGAGTTCGAGGAGCGCCGCCGAGGATGAACCTGCTCGACTGGCTCCTCCTCCTGCTCGTCCTCGCCTACGCGCTCTCCGGCTACTGGCAGGGCTTCGTCACCGGCGCCTTCGCGACCGCCGGGCTGCTCGCGGGCGGCGTCGTCGGCATCTACCTCGCGCCGCTGGTCCTCGGTGACTCCGACCCGTCGCTCACCGTCTCGCTCGGCGCGCTGTTCATCGTCATCGTCAGTGCCTCCCTCGGCCAGGCCCTGCTGCAGTTCCTGGGCGCCAAGATCCGCGACAAGATCACCTGGCAGCCGGCCCGCGCGGTCGACGCCGTGGGCGGCGCACTGCTCAGCGCGGTCGCCGTCCTGCTGGTCGCCTGGGCGCTCGGCGTCGCGGTCACCGGCTCCCGCATCGGGTCGCTCACCGCGATGGTGCGCGAGTCGGCCGTGCTGCGCACCGTCAACGGCGCCCTGCCGGCCGCGGCGCCCAACGCGCTGCAGCAGTTCAACGACGCCGTCGGCACGTCGTTCCCGCGCTACCTGCAGCCCTTCGCCGACGAGCGGATCCGCGAGGTCAGCCCCGGCGCCCAGCGCCTGCTCAAGGACCCCGACATCGCCGACGCCGAGGCCAGCGTGCTGAAGATCCGCGGCAACAACGACTGCGGCCGCGGCGTCGAGGGCACCGGTTTCCTCTTCGCCGACGACCGGCTGATGACCAACGCCCACGTCGTGGCCGGGGTCGACGCCCCCGACGTGATCATCGACGACCAGCCCGTCGACGCGACCGTCGTCTACTACAACCCCGACCTCGACATCGCGGTGCTGCGCCTCGACGACCAGGACCTGCCGGCCCTGCCGTTCGTCGACAGCACCGACGAGGAGGACGCCTTCGTCAACGACACCAAGGACGGCGTCGCTATCCTCGGCTACCCCGAGGACGGCCCCTACGACATCCAGCGCGGCCGCGTCCGCGAGGAGCGCCGCCTGGAGTCACCCGACATCTACGGCCAGGGCAGCGTCATCCGCGAGGTCTACTCGCTGCGCGGCCTGATCCGCCCCGGCAACTCCGGCGGCCCCATCGTCACCACCCAGGGCCATGTCGCCGGCGTCGTCTTCGCCGCCTCGGTCACCGACGACGACACGGGCTACGCGCTCACCTGGGACCAGGTCGCCGACGCCGCCGACGAGGGTCGCGGCGCCAGCCGTCAGGTCTCCACCCAGGACTGCGCCGGCTGACGGACGCGCCGCCCACACGTTGGTCGAGGAGGTCGCTCTGCGACCGTCACGAGACCACATGACCGCGACGTCTGTGGCCGGCTCGACCTGTTCCTGCGGTGGTCTGGTCTCGTGACGGTTGCCAGCGCAACCTCCTCGACCAGCGTTGAGGACGGCGGCGTACGGCGTACGGCGATCGGGCCACAAGTCGGTCGAGGAGGTCGCCCTGCGACCGTCACGAGACCATCCGACCGCAACGTCTGTGGCCGACTCGCTCTGTCCCTGCGGTGGTCTGGTCTCGTGACGGTTGCCAGCGCAACCTCCTCGACCAGCGTGGGGTCAGCTCTTGCCCTTGAGGGCGCGGGGGATCTCGCGGCCCTGGCCGATGGCCTTCTCGGGCGGGCCGACCTTCTTGACCTTCTTGATGCCGATGAAGACCAGGAGCCCGGCGATGGCCAGGTAGACGACGGTGACGATCAGGAAGGCCCAGTGGAGGTCGAGGCCGTCGCCGTTCCAGTGGATCAAGTAGGCGAACGCGACCGACAGCATGATGATCGCGAGCACGCCCACGAAGGCGGCGGCGGCAAACATCGCGGCGCCGGTGGCGCCGAACTTGATGCTGACCTTGAGCTCGGACTTGGCGAGCTGGATCTCCTTGCTGATGAGCGTGGAGATGTCGCGACTGGCGTCGTTGACCAGCTTGCCGATCGTGGGCTCGTCGGCCTGGGGCGGCTGGTGCTGGGTGGCCATGCGGTGGTCCTCAGGATCGTGGGGCAGCGGCGGTGGAACGGACCCGACCCTACTGGTAGACGTCGGGGATGCCGTCGCGGTCGTCATCGATCGTCTCCATCTCGCAGACGCGTCGGTACACCCGATTGCGTGCCCTCAGCACGACGGCGGCGAGGAGCGCGGCGAGCAGGGAGCCCACCAGGACCCCGACCTTGACGTGCTCGCCGGCCGCACTGTCGGCGCCGAAGGCGAGGTCGCCGATGAGCAGGGAGACAGTGAAGCCGATCCCGGCGAGCATCGACATGCCGATCACGTCGATCCAGGCGAGGTCGTCGTCGAGGTCGGCCCGGGTGAAGCGGGCCAGCAGCCACGTCGAGCCCGCGATCCCGACCGGCTTGCCGATGACCAGGCCCAGCACGACGCCCAGCGCCACCGGGTCGGTCAGCGACTCGCGCAGGCCGGCGAAGCCACCGACGGTGACGCCGGCGGCGAAGAACGCGAAGACCGGTACGGCGAGTCCGGCCGAGACCGGGCGCACCAGGTGCTCGAGGTGCTCGGCCAGCCCCGGACCGGCGTCCGGGCCGCCGGCGGCCTCGCTGCGCAGGACCGGCACCGTGAACCCGAGGAGGACGCCCGCCACCGTGGCGTGGATGCCCGACTCGTGCATGAGGGCCCAGGCCACCAGCGCGAGCGGCACGAGCAGCCACGGCGAGCGGATCCGGCGCTGCACGAGGAAGCCGAACGCCGCGATGGGCAGCAGCGCGAGGCCGAGGAAGGCCAGGTCGAGGGTCTCGGTGTAGAAGATCGCGATCACGGTGATCGCCAGCAGGTCGTCGACGACCGCGAGCGTGAGCAGGAAGGTGCGCAGGCCCGAGGGCAGGTGGGTGCTGATGACCGCGAGGATGGCGACCGCGAACGCGATGTCGGTGGCGGTCGGGATCGCCCAGCCGCCCTGGTCGCCGTCGGCCCAGGCGTTCCAGGCGACGTAGACGAGGGCGGGGGCGACCATGCCGCCGACGGCTGCGGCGACCGGCAGCGCGGCGCGCCGCGGGTCGCGGAGGTCGCCGGCCACGAACTCGCGCTTGAGCTCGAGCCCGGCCACGAAGAAGAAGATCGCGAGCAGCCCGTCGGCCGCCCACGTCTCCAGGCGCAGGTCGAGGTGCAGCCCCAGGGCGTCGGTCCCGACCGTGAGGGCGCGCAGGTCCTCGTAGGTCGACGACCACGGGCTGTTGGCCCAGACCAGCGCGACGACCGCACCGATGATGAGGAGCACGCCGCCGGTGGTCTCGGCGCGCAGGATGTCGGCGACGCGGGAGGCCTCGGGCCACGACCCGCGCTGGAAGAGGCGGGTGGGGGACGGGGTGGGGGGCACGGCTCTCCAGGGGTCGAGGACACGACTGCCGACCAGACTTCCCGGCGCACCTGGGTCCCACGCTAGTCCACGCCGGTGACCCGATACCCAGGGGCGTAACCCGTGGACCTGCGGTGCGTTGTGCCGACGTGACCCTCTTCACGCGCGCCCTGGCCGTCCCGGCGGTGCTGCTCGCCGTGCTCGCGGGTGCGACCGCCGCGTCGAGCGCTCCCGCGGTCCTGAGCAACGTCTCGGTCGTCACCGTCGACCCGGTGCGCAACCCGACCGGCGCGCTCACGGCCTACGCCCGGCTGATGGCCGTCCCGTCGGTCGACACCGGCAAGGTCCCTGACAGCCGGGCTCCGCGCGAGAGCGGCAGCGACCCGTGCCCCGCCGACCGCTGCCTCGACCGTCGCGTCCCGGTGCCGAGCGGCGTCACGGTCTCCGACAACCGGGTCCGGGTGCTGCTGCCCACCGGCTACCACGCCCCGCGCAACGCCGGGCGCCGCTACCCCGTGCTGTTGCTGCTCAACGGCGCCAAGAGCAAGTACGACGGCTGGTCCTACAAGTCCGAGATCGTCGAGATGTCCAAGCGGTGGCCGGCCATCCTGGTCATGCCGGCGGGCGGTACCGACGACGAGGCCGGCATGTTCACCGACTGGCACGACGGCTCCTTCGACTGGGAGACCTACCACACGAAGGTCGTCGTCCCCTGGGTCGACAGGACGTTCCGCACGATCAAGGGCGCCCGCGGCATCGCGGGTGCGTCGATGGGCGGCATCGGCGCCTTCACCTACGCCGCCCACAACCCGAGGATGTTCAAGGCCGTCCTGAGCATCTCCGGTGCGGTCGACACCACGGCGCTGGCCACCGGGGCGCTCGCCCCGGGCGTGCTCGGCCCGGTCCTGTCGTTCCCAGGCCCCGACCTGCGGCGCGTGTGGGGCGACCCGGTGGCCGACAAGGCGGTCTGGGACGCCCACAACCCGGCCAAGCTGGTGCACCGGCTGAAGGGCGTCGAGGTGATCATCGCCGCGGGCACCGGCTTCTCCGGCGGCTCGGGCGTCTACAGCGGCACCTTCGAGCGCAACCTGTGGAACACCCACCGCACCTTCCTCTACGAGCTCACCGCCGCCGGCATCCCGTACCGTGCCCGGGTGACGGTCGGCGGCATCCACAACTGGCAGTACTTCAACGTGCCGCTGCGCTGGGCCGCCCCGAAACTCATCGCCGCCACGCTCCGCTGACCACCCGCCGAACGACCCCCTGGACGATCCCCATGACCGTGTCCCTGCGTCCCCTCGCCCGCGGCCTCGCCGCGCTGACCACCTCCGCGGTGCTCGCCACCGCCGCCTGGGCCGGCGCCGCCGGTACGACGGCCGATGCCGTCGGTGCCCGGGCTGCGGCCGACGAGGGTCCGGTGACCGTGGTCCGCTCCGACGCGCAGCGCGACCCCCTGGCCGCGTGGGCGACGTACGCGCGGCTGATGGCGGTGCCGTCCTACGACACCGGCAAGGTGCCGGCGGTCCGGGCGCCGCGCGAGGGAGGCGGGGTCGCCTGCCCGCCGAGCCGCTGCGTCGACCGGCGGGTGCCCGTGCCGCGCGGCGTCAAGGTCACCGACAACACCGTGCGGGTGCTGCTGCCCGTCGGCTACCGCGCGCCGCGCAACGCCGACCGCCGCTACCCCGTCGTCTTCCTGTGGAACGGCGGCCAGAGCCGCTCCGACGGCTGGAGCCTCAAGACCGAGCTGACGGAGATGTCGCGGGCGTGGCCGGCGATCCTGGTCATGCCCGAGGGTGGCTTCGGGCGCCAGGCCGGCTTCTTCTCCGACTGGCACGACGGTTCCTTCGACTGGGAGACCTTCCACACCGAGGTCGTCGTCCCGTGGGTCGACCGCACCTTCCGCACCATCAAGGGGGCGCGGGCCGCGGTCGGCGCGTCGATGGGGGCGATCGGCGCGATCAACTACGCCGCGCACAACCCCACGATGTTCAAGGCCGTCCTCAGCATCTCCGGCGCGCTCGACACCACGACGATGGCGACCTACGGCATCGACCCGGCGCTCAGCGCCGCCCTGGGCTTCGCCGACCCCGACCTGCGGCGCATCTGGGGCGACCCGGTGCGCGACCGCGCCAACTGGCGTCGGCACAACCCGCAGGCGCTCGTGCCGCGGCTCCGCGGGGTCGAGGTGCTGGTCGCCTCGGGCACCGGCTACCTCGCCCCGGCCTCCGACGGCATCTACAACGGCACCTTCGAGAACACGCTGTGGAACACGCAGCGCAGCTTCTTCCAGGCCATGACCGCCCACGGCATCCCCTACAAGGCGCGGGTGATGGTCGGCGGCGTCCACGACTGGCCGTGGTTCAACCACCCGCTCGAGTGGGGCGTCCCGCAGCTGGTCCGCGCCGCCCTCCGCGGGCGCTGAGCACAGCCAGGCCTGCGGAGGACGACGTAGGGGACCTGGGCGGCTAGGCCTCGTCCTTGCCGGAGTCGACGCCCTGCGAGATCAGGTCCATCACCGAGGAGTCGGCGAGCGTCGTGACGTCGCCGACCTCGCGGTGCTCGGCGACGTCCTTGAGCAGGCGCCGCATGATCTTGCCCGAGCGGGTCTTGGGCAGCTCGGGGACGATCATGATCTGGCGGGGCTTGGCGATCGGGCCGATCTGCTTGCGCACGTGGTTGCGCAGCTCCTCGACGATGTCGGCGCCGCCGTCGCCGGCCTCGTCGCGCAGGATGACGAACGCGCAGACGGCCGGGCCGGTGTCCTCGTCCTTGGCGCCGACCACGGCCGCCTCGGCGACCTTCGGGTGCGACACCAGCGCCGACTCGATCTCGGTGGTCGAGAGCCGGTGGCCGGAGACGTTCATGACGTCGTCGACGCGGCCCAGGACCCAGAGGTCGCCGTCGGTGTCCTTCTTGGCGCCGTCGCCGGCGAAGTACCAGGCCCCCCGGTCCTCGGTCGCCGGGTAGCGCGACCAGTAGGTGTCCTTGTAGCGCTCGTCGTCGCCCCAGATCGTGCGCAGCATCGCGGGCCACGGCTCGGTGAGCACGAGGTAGCCGCCGGAGCCGTCGGGCACGGACTTGCCGTCGTCGTCGACCACGTCGGCGGCGATGCCGGGGATCGGGATCATCGCCGAGCCGGGCTTGCCGTGGGTGACGCCGGGCAGCGGGCTGATCATGATCATGCCGGTCTCGGTCTGCCACCAGGTGTCGACGACCGGGGTGCGGTCGCCGCCGATGACGTGGCGGTACCAGACGTAGGCCTCGGGGTTGATCGGCTCGCCGACCGAGCCGAGGAGCCGCAGCGAGGACAGGTCGCGCTGGTCGGGGATCTCGCGGCCCTGCTTCATGAACGAGCGGATCGCGGTCGGGGCGGTGTAGAAGAGCGTCACCCCGTGCTGCTCGATGACGTCCCACCAGCGGCCGCGCTCGGGGCTGTCGGGGGTGCCCTCGTAGAGCACCTGCGTGACGCCGTTGGCCAGCGGGCCGTAAACGATGTAGGAGTGGCCGGTGACCCAGCCGATGTCGGCGGTGCACCAGTAGACGTCGTCGGGCTTGAGGTCGAAGACCGCCCAGTGCGTGTACGCCGCCCCGGTGAGGTAGCCGCCGGTGGTGTGCAGGATTCCCTTGGGCTTGCCGGTGGTGCCGGAGGTGTACATGACGTAGAGCGGGTGCTCGGAGTCGAACGCCTCGGGCGCGTGCTCGGTCGAGGCGGACTCGACGGCGTCGTGCCACCAGACGTCGAGGTCGTCGTTCCAGGTCACGTCCTGGCCGGTGCGGCGCACCACGAGGACCTTGTCGACGGTGTGGCCGAGCTCGGCGGCCTTGACGACGGCCTCGTCGACCGCCGGCTTGAGCGCCGACGCCGAGCCGCGGCGGTAACCGCCGTCGGCGGTCACGACGACCTTGGCCTGGCAGTCCTCGAGGCGCGACGCGAGCGCGTCGGAGGAGAAGCCCCCGAACACGACGGTGTGCGGGGCGCCGATGCGGGCGCAGGCCAACATGGCCACGACCGCCTCGGGGATCATCGGCATGTAGATCGCGACCCGGTCGCCGGTCTGGACGCCGAGGTCGGTCAGCGCGTTGGCCGCCTGGCTGACCAGGTCCTTGAGCTCGGCGTAGGTGATGTCACGCGTGTCACCGACGGGCTCGCCGACGAAGTGGAACGCGACCTTGTCGCCGCGTCCGGCCTCGACGTGGCGGTCGACGCAGTTGTAGCTGGCGTTGAGCCGGCCGCCGACGAACCACTTCGCGAACGGCGGGTCGTCCCAGTCGAGCACGCGGTCCCAGGTCTGGTCCCACGACAGACGCTCGGCCTGCTCGGCCCAGAAGGCCTCGCGGTCGGAGGCGGCCCGCTCGTAGGCCTCCTGCTTGAGGTTGGCGTGCTCGGCCAGCTCGGCCGGGGGTTCGAAGCGGCGGTCCTCCTTGAGGAGGTTCGACAAGGTCCCGCCGTCGGGGGGTTCGGTGCTCACGGTGTCTCCTGCGGGGTGCGGGGCTGCGGCACTCGTCACACTAACGAGGCCGGGTCGGACGGGCGCGGGGCGTACTCACGCGGGCCCGACGTGCGCCCGGGCCGGCGCGGGGTCGCCGCGCCGGCCCGGGGGTCGTGGTGGTCAGCGACTCAGTGGCTGGTCGCCTTCTCGGAGCCCGCGCCGGTCAGGGCGCGGACCTCGAGCTCGGTGTAGCGGTCCTCGGCGGCCGGCTCGCGCTTGGAGAGCGTGCCGAGGATGCCGAAGAGGAAGCCGAGCGGGATCGAGACCAGGCCGGGGTTCTCCAGGGGGAACCACGAGATGTCGATGCTCGTCGGCAGCAGCGACAGGTTGTCGCCGGTGGTCGGGCTGATGCCCTTGCCCGACATGACCGGCGAGAAGATCACCAGGCCGACGGCGGAGATGAGGCCGCCGTAGATGCTCCAGAGCGCGCCGCGGGTGTTGAAGCGCCGCCAGAACATGTTGAGCACGATCGTCGGCAGGTTGGCCGATGCCGCGACCGCGAAGGCGAGCGCCACCAGGAAGGCGATGTTGAGGCTCTGCGCCGGGATCGCCAGCAGGATGGCGACCAGGCCGATCGCGCCCGCCGCGAAGCGGGTCACCTTGATCTCCTCCTCCTCGGTGGCCTCGCCCTTGCGGTAGACGTTGTTGTAGACGTCGTGGGCCACCGACGCCGACGAGGTCAGCGTCAGGCCCGCCACCACGGCGAGGATCGTCGCGAAGGCGACCGCCGCGATGAGGGCCAGCAGGATCGCGCCACCGGTCGAGCCGGCGCCACCCCCGACCTCCTCGGCGAGACGGGGTGCGGCCAGGTTGCCGGAGGCGTCGAGCGTGGAGACGTCGAGCAGGGCGGCGGCACCGAAGCCGAGGACCAGCGTGAAGAGGTAGAACACGCCGATCAGGCCGATCGCCCACAGCACCGACTTGCGGGCGTCCTGCGCCGTCGGAACGGTGTAGAAGCGGATCAGGATGTGCGGCAGGCCGGCCGTGCCGAGCACCAGTGCGATGCCGAGGCTGATGAAGTCGAGCTTGCTGGTCAGCGTGGCGCCGTACTTGAGGCCGGGCTCGAGGAACGCCTGTCCCTTGCCGCTGTTGTCGGCGGCCGCGCCGAGCAGGTCGGAGAGGTTGAAGCTGAACTGCGCGAGCACCAGGACGACGATGAGCGCCGAGCCGGTCATCAGCAGCACGGCCTTGACGATCTGCACCCAGGTGGTGCCCTTCATGCCGCCGACGGTGACGTAGAAGATCATCAGCGCGCCGACGCCGAAGATGACGATGTTCTTGACCGCCTGGTTGTCGACGCCGAGGAGGAGGGCGACGAGCGTGCCGGCGCCGACCATCTGGGCCAGCAGGTAGAAGATCGAGACGACGACGGTCGAGGTGGCCGCGGCCATCCGCACCGGCTTCTGCTTCATCCGGAACGCCAGCTGGTCGGCCATGGTGAAGCGGCCGGAGTTGCGCAGCATCTCGGCGACCAGCAGCAGGGCCACGAGCCAGGCGACGAGGAAGCCGATCGAGTAGAGGAAGCCGTCGTAGCCCGAGAGGGCGATGATCCCGGAGATGCCGAGGAACGACGCCGCCGACATGTAGTCGCCACCGATGGCCAGGCCGTTCTGCAGCGGGGAGAACGACCGGCCGCCGGCGTAGAAGTCCGCGGTGCCGGACGACGTACGGCTGGCGCGGATGGTGATGCCGATCGTCAGCGCGACGACGGCGAGGAACAGGACGGTGGTCAGCACCTGGTCGCTCATCGCTTGCCCTCCTCGTAGCGAGCGTTGAGCGCCTCGGCGAGCGGGTCGAGCCGGGCGGTGGAGTAGCGGCTGTAGACGTAGGCGATGAGGAACGTCGTCACGAACTGCAGCAGGCCGAAGACCAGCGCGACGTTGATGTTGCCGACGACCTTGGTGGCCATGAAGTCGTTGGCCCAGTTGGACATGACGACGTAGAGCAGGAACCAGGCGAGGAAGACCGCGGTCGCGGGCAGCACGAAGGAGCGGTAGCGCCGGCGCAGCTCGGCGAACTCCTCCGAGGCCTGCAGGGAGTCGTAGACGGGGTCATGGCGCGCGGCCATGTCGTGCGGGGGAGACGTGTCGTGCGACATCGCTCGGCGCCTTTCGAGGGGAGGACGTGACGCCCGTCACGCTAGGAGCGGCGGCGGTTTCCCGGCAGTGCTGCGCGCCGCCGCTGCGCCGGGCGGGGAGCCCCATGCGACGAGCGGTCGGATGCGTACGACGAGTGGTCGGCCCGGGGCTCGCCAGGGCCGGCGCGGAGTAGCCCCTCGGGCCGGGGGTCAGGCAGCCGCGCGACCCCGGTGGACGGTGGTCAGCCCCGGGCTCAGAGCCCGGCGACCGAGCCGGAGTCGACGCGGTAGTTGGCGCCGTTGACGAAGCTGGCGCGCTCGGAGCAGAGGAACGCGATGACCGCGGCCACCTCCTCGGGGCGGCCGCGCCGGCCGAGCTCCATGTAGGGGCGCTCCTCGGTGAGGAACGAGACGACGGCCTCGTCGAACGACGTGCCCTCCTCCTCGGCGCGCTTGTCCATCATCGCGTCGGTCATCGGGGTCTCGATGAACGCCGGCGACACCGAGTTCACCAGCAGTCCCTCGTCGGCGTAGGCCCGGGCGAGGCCGCGAGCGAAGGAGAGCAGGCCGGCCTTGGAGGCGCAGTAGGGGAGCTCGTCGTCGTAGGGCTGGACGGCGTCCTCGCTGTTGACGTAGACGATGCGGCCCCAGCCGCCCTGGCGCAGGGCCGGCAGGAAGGCGCGGGTCACGCGCACCGCCGAGAGCAGGTTGACGGTGAGGGCCTCGACCCAGTCGTCGTCGCTGATCTCGTGGAAGGCGCCGGTGGCCCCGGTGATGCCGGCGCCGTTGACCAGGATGTCGACCTCGCCGGACAGCTCAGCAACCGTTGCGGCGAGCTCGCGGGCGGCGGCGTCGGAGGAGAGGTCGCAGGGGACGGTGAGCGGGGTGGACAGGCCGTCGGGCAGCCAGGCCAGCGCGTCGGCGAGGGAGCCCTTGTCCTGGTCGACCATGACGACCTGGACGCCCTCCTCGAGCAGCAGCCTGGTGGTGTGGCGGCCGATGCCTCCGGCGGCACCGGTGACGACAGCGGTCTTGCCCGCGATTCCGAGGTCCATGCTCGCCACTGTGTCCGACGCTCCCAGTGACCCGGTCACCCTCATAGGTGACCGGTGCCGGTACCCCGCCTGCCTACGTTCTAACGGTGACGACCACCTACGACTTCCTCATCGTCGGCGGGGGCATGGTCGCGGACGCCGCCGCCAAGGCCATCCGCGAGACCGGCTCGACCGCCAGCATCGGGATCCTGGGTGACGAGCCCACGGCGCCGTTCCCGCGCCCGGCCCTGTCGAAGAAGCTGTGGACCGACCCCGACTTCACCACCGACGACGGCGAGCCCGGCACGGCCGACGAGACCGGCGCCCACATCACGCTCGACACCCGCGTGATCAGCGTCGACCCCGACGCCCACGAGGTCACGACCGAGTCGGGCGAGACGTTCGGCTACGGCTCGCTGCTCATCGCCACCGGCGGCCACCCGCGCCGCCTCGACGGCCTCGAGCCCAGCGACCGGGTCCTCTACTACCGCACGCTGTCCGACTACCGCCGCCTGCGCGAGCTCGTCTCGACCGACCCGAAGCCGCACGTCGCGGTCGTCGGGGGCGGCTACATAGGCTCCGAGATCGCCGCGGCGATGATCGGCCAGGGCTGCCGCGTCACGCTGCTGCACCCCGACGACGTCCTGGGCGCCTCGACGTTCCCGCCCGCGCTGGCCCTCGACCACGAGGCCCTGTTCACCGGCGCCGGCGTCGAGGTCCGCGGCGGCACCCGCGTCGCGGGCGGGCTCGAGGCCGGCGACGGCGTCCAGCTGCGCCTGACCGACTCCGACGGCGGTGACGCCGGCACGCTCGAGGCCGACGTCGTCGTGCTCGGCCTCGGCATCCAGCCCTCCGGCGAGCCGATCGCCGACGCCGTCGAGCGCTCCGAGGACGGTGGGGTCGTCGTCGACGAGCGCCTCGCGACCTCCGCGGCCGACGTGTACGCCGCCGGCGACGTCGCCGAGTACCCCGACAAGATCCTCGGTCGGCGCCGCGTCGAGCACGTCGACAACGCCGAGACCATGGGCGCGACAGCGGGCCGGATCATGACCGGGTCCGACGAGACCTACGACCACACGCCGATGTTCTACTCCGACCTGTTCGGCCACGGCTACGAGGCGGTCGGCACCCTCGACGCCTCGCTCGAGACCGTCGAGGACCGGTTCGACGACAGCGTCGTCGCCTACTACCTCACCGACGACGAGGTCGTCGGTGTCCTGCTGTGGGACTGCGACGGTGGTCTCGACGAGGCCACCGCCCTGCTGGCCGCCCACACCCGGCCGGCCGACGCCGCCGAGCTCGTCGGCCGCATCCGTCCCGCCGGCGGTGCCGACGATGAGTGAGCAGTCCGAGCAGCAGCCCGTCCCGCACGTCGTCGTGCTCTTCGGCGCCAACGGCGACCTGGCCAAGCGGATGATCTACCCCGCGCTGGCCAAGCTCGGTGCCGCCGGCCGGCTGCCCGCGGCGTACGCGCTGGTCGGCACCGGGCGCCACGACGTCGAGGACTACGCCGGGGTGATCGCCGGGTCCGTCGACGACGAGAGCAGTGCTCTCGTCGAGCGGTCGCGGTTCCAGACTTCCGACGCCGACGACGGCGCCGACCTGGCCGACGCCGTCCGTCAGGCCGAGCAGGAGGTGGCCGACGAGGCCGGCGTCGACGTGGACGAGGTGCGCCGGCTCATCTACCTGTCGGTGCCGCCGGGCTCGATGCCCGACATCGTGGCGATGCTCGGACGCGAGGGCCTCACCGACCGCGCGCGCCTGGTCGTCGAGAAGCCCTTCGGGCTCGACCTCGAGTCCTCGCGCCAGCTCGACCGTGCGATCAAGGACGTCGCCGACGAGGGCGACGTCTTCCGCGTCGACCACTTCCTCGGCAAGGAGGCGGTGCAGAACGTGCTGGCCCTCCGCTTCGCCAATCGCCTGCTCGGCTCGGTGTGGAACCGCGAGAACGTCCAGTCGGTGAGCATCGAGGTGCCCGAGACCCTCGGGCTCGAGGGCCGTGGCAGCTTCTACGAGACGGTCGGCTGCCTGCGCGACATGGTCTCCACCCACCTCAGCCAGATCCTCGGCTTCGTCGCCCTCGAGCCGCCGGCCGACCTCTCCGCCGCAGCCGTGCGCGACGCCAAGGCGGCGGTCTTCGACGCCCTGCGGCCGTTCTCCAAGGACGACACGGTCTTCGGCCAGTTCGACGGCTACCGCGACGACGACGACACCGACGACGACTCGCAGGTCGAGACCCTCGTCGCGCTCACGGCGCACGTCGACACCGAGCGCTGGCGCGACGTGCCGTTCCACCTGCGCACCGGCAAGGCCATGGCCGACGACCGGCGCACCGTGACGGTCCGCTTCCGCGAGCCCGAGCCGGCGCTGTTCGGCGAGACCGGCGACGCCGGGCACCCGCACGAGCTGGTGCTCGACCTCAGCGACGACGCCAAGGTGGCCATCGAGCTGCGCGGCAAGAAGCCCGGCCCCGAGCTCGAGGTCGCGCCTGCGACGCTGCGCCTCGACTACGCCGAGGACTTCCCCGACGACGACCCGCTGGCGGCCTACGAGCGGATCCTGCTCGACGTCTTCCACGGCGACCAGCTGCTCTTCGCCCGCGCCGACGAGGTCGACCGCCTGTGGGAGGTCTGCGCCCCGCTGCTGGACGACCCGCCGGAGGTCCAGACCTACGAGAAGGGCACGTGGGGCCCGACCCCGCCGTGGGAGCGGTGAGCGGCTCAGCGGAGTACCCGCCGATCGCGGCCCACGGCCTCATCGGCGACCTGCGCACCTGCGCCCTCGTCGGCACCAACGCGACCGTCGCCTGGTTCTGCGCCGGCCGCTTCGACTCCCCGAGCGTGTTCGGCTCGCTGCTCGACCCCGACGCCGGGTCCTGGACGATGCAGGCCATCGACGGGGCCACGTCGACCCAGCAGTTCTACCTGCCCGACTCCAACATCCTCATCACCCGCCTGCTCACCGAGGAGGGCGTGGCCGAGGTGCAGGACTTCATGCCGGTGCTGCGCCCCGACGACCCCGACCACCGCCAGCGTCTCGTGCGCCGCGTGGTCGGCGTGCGCGGGACGATCACCGTGCGCACGTGCCTGGCCGCGCGGCCCGACTACGGCCGGGACACCCCCGACATCACCGAGGTCGAGGGCGGCCTGCTCATCGCGAGCGACGGCGTGCGCCTCGGCCTGAGCGCCGGGGTCGACCTCGAGGTCGACGGCCACGACGTCCGCGCCGAGATCCAGGTCGGCACCGGCGACGCGGTGACGTTCGTGCTCGAGGTGCTCGGCCCCGACGACGAGTCGCTGCCCGACGACGGCGACCACGACCCCGACGAGCTGCTCGCCCGCACCTCGGCGTACTGGCAGCGCTGGCTCACGCAGTCGACCTACACCGGTCGCTGGCGCGAGATGGTCAACCGCTCCGCGCTGACGCTCAAGCTGCTCACCCACGAGCCGAGCGGCGCGATCGTCGCCGCGCCGACGACGAGCCTGCCCGAGGAGATCGGCGGCTCGCGCAACTGGGACTACCGCTACGTCTGGATCCGCGACGCGGCGTTCAGCCTCTACGCGCTGCTCAAGCTCGGCTTCACCGACGAGGCCGCCCGCTTCATGGAGTGGCTCTCGCAGCGCATGGGCGACGACAACAACGACGAGAGCCTCGGCCCGCTGCGCGTCGCCTACGACATCGACGGCAACGTGCCGGGCGAGACCGAGCTCGGCCACCTGCGCGGCTACCGCGACTCCCAGCCGGTGCGCGTGGGCAACGCCGCGACCGGCCAGCTGCAGCTCGACATCTACGGCGAGCTGATCGACTCGGTCTACCTGTTCAACAAGTACGGCCCCGGCATCAGCCACGACGCCTGGGCCGACCTGTGCCGCATCCTCGACTGGGTCCTCGCCAACTGGGACCGCGACGACGCCGGCATGTGGGAGATCCGCGACGACCACCGCAGCCACACCACCTCACGGCTGATGTGCTGGGTCGCCGTCGAGCGGATGATGCGCACCGCCCGCCAGCGCGGCCTGCCGGGCGACATCTCCGCCTGGTCCAAGGTCCGCGACGAGATCTACCACCGCATCCAGGACCACAGCTGGGACGCCGAGGTCGGCGCCTACATGCAGAGCGAGGGCTCCGACAGCGTCGACGCGGGCGTCCTGCTGATGCCGATGGTCAAGTTCGTCGCCCCCAACGACCCGCGGTTCGTGTCGACGCTCAAGGTCATCGAGGAGCGCCTGGTCTCCGACAGCCTGGTCTTCCGCTACGACGTCGGCGAGTCGCCCGACGGGGTCGGCGGCAAGGAGGCGACGTTCTCGCTCTGCTCGTTCTGGTACGTCGAGGCGCTGACCCGGGTCGGTCGGCTCGACGAGGCCCGGCTGGCGCTGGAGAAGATGTTCACCTACGCCAACCACCTCGGCCTGTTCGCCGAGCAGGTCGGCCTCACCGGTGAGCAGCTCGGCAACTTCCCGCAGGCCTTCACCCATCTGTCGCTCATCAGCGCGGCGACCAACCTCGACGGAGCACTCCGGTGACGGCACCCACGACGGACTCGACGGCGGCCACGGCGGGAGGCCACTACGACGTCATCGTCATCGGTGCCGGCTCCGGCAACACGGTGGTCGACGAGGCCTACGCCCACCTCGACGTCGCCATCGTCGAGCGCGGACCGTTCGGCGGCACCTGCCTCAACCGCGGGTGCATCCCGTCCAAGATGTTCGTCAACCCCGCCGACGTCGCCTCCGCCGCCCGGCGCGGGCCCACCCTCGGCATCCCGACCCAGGTCGGGCAGGCCGACTGGGACGCGATCCGCGACCGGGTGCTCGCCCGCACCGACGCCTCGGCCGAGGAGGGCCGCGCGGGCCGGCAGGAGGAGGACGGGATCGACGTGCTCGTCGGGACCGCCGCCTTCGTCGGCGAGCGCCGGCTGCTGGTCGAGCTCGAGGCCGGCGGCACGGTCGAGATCACCGGCGACCAGGTCGTCATCGCCACCGGGTCGCGCCCCGTCGTACCCCCGATCGAGGGCCTCGACCAGGTGCCCTACGAGACGAGCGACACCGTGATGCGGATGGCCGGGCTGCCCCGGCGCCTCGGCGTCGTCGGTGGCGGCTACGTCGGCTGCGAGCTGGCGCACGTGTTCGCGGCGTACGGCACGGAGGTCGTGCAGGTCGAGGGGTCCGACCGGCTGCTCGACAGCCAGGACCTCGACGTCGCCGAGCACTTCACCGCCGCGGCCCGCGAGCGCTGGGACGTGCGGCTCGGGGTGCAGGTCGACAAGGTCGCGCCGACCTCCGACGGCGCCATCACCCTCCACCTCGACGACGGCGTCGACCTCGAGGTCGACGTGCTGCTGCTCGCGGTGGGCCGCTCGACCAACGCCGACACCCTCGACCTCGACCGGGCCGGCGTCGACGTCGACGACCAGGGTCGCGTCGTCGTCGACGAGCACCAGCACACCAGCGCCGCCGGCGTCTGGGCGCTCGGCGACGCCAGCAGCCCCGAGCCCCTCAAGCACGTCGCCAACCAGGACGCCCGCGTCGTGCGCGACAACGTGCTCGCCGCGTGCCGCGGGGACGAGCCGTGGGAGTGGACGACCAGCGACCACCGGTTCGTGCCGCAGGCCGTGTTCACCCACCCGCAGGTCGCGGCCGTCGGTCTCACCGAGGCGCAGGCGCGCGAGCAGCACGGCGACGACGTGGCCGTCGTCCGCCACGACGTCGCGGACGTCGCCTACGGCTGGGCGATGGCCGGCGAGCTCGACGACGACCCCGAGGCCAACGGGTTCGTCAAGCTCCTCGCGCTGCGCTCGACCGGCCGGCTCGTCGGCGCCCACGTCATCGGTCCGACGGCCTCGGTGCTGCTCCAGCCGCTGGTGATGGCGATGGCCCACGACCTCGCCGTGCGGGGCCTGGCGCGCAGCCAGTACTGGATCCACCCGAGCCTGACCGAGGCCGTCGAGGGCGCCCTGCTCGACCTCGAGGCCGAGCTCGCACCGTGACGGTTTACGGTTCCCTGCATGGCTGAGTCGATGTCCCGAGAGCTGATCCTGCCGGCGCGCCGGCTGGCCGTGCCCGAGAGGCCGTCCGACCGTCAGCTCGCCGCGGCCGCCGCGCAGAGCGCCGACCAGTGGAGCACGACCCCGCGCGAGTGGCTGACGCAGCAGGTCGTCCGGCTCGCCGTCGCCGCCGTGCTCACCTCGCAGGTGCAGCGCTCCGGCGAGGCCTACGCCGAGCAGGCGACCCTCGGCAGCGCCGCCCAGCTCTTCCGCCCGCACGTCGGGCTCGCGCAGCAGGCGTTCCGCCTCGGCGTCGTCGAGGCCGTCAACGCCGGTGTGCCGGCCGCCGCCGACCCTCTGCGCGAGGCCCTGCGCCGCCTCGGCGTCACCGGCCGCGAGCCGCTGGTCATGGTCGCCCTCGGCCTCGACCGGGTGCCGTCCGGCTCGGCGGAGGAGTTCTGGACCTCGGCCCGCAACTCCACCACCGTCACCGCGGTCGTCGACGCCATCGCTGCCGGCCACCACGGCGCC
This sequence comes from Nocardioides sp., assembly GCA_025964985.1. Lineage (GTDB taxonomy): Bacteria > Actinomycetota > Actinomycetes > Propionibacteriales > Nocardioidaceae > Nocardioides. The sequence continues at coordinate 6,468 of JAOPXU010000009.1, read as the reverse complement.
GTCGACATGAGCAAGCTCGACCGACGTCAGCTCGCCCGCGCCGACGCGCTGGTCCTCGCCGGCGGCAAGGTCACCCCCGTCTCGCTCGTCGCCCCGCCCGCCAAGAACGGCGGCTGGCTCCAGGTGCCGGTCGCCCTGACCAAGCCGCGTCGTCGTACGGCCGACGAGCTGGCCCGCGGCTCGAAGGGCGGGCCCGTCGAGGTCGTCCTGCGCGCCGACGGCTGGACCGAGGTCTTCGAGACCGCCCTCGACGCGCTCGGTGCCGCCATGCACCAGCTCGACGGCGGCAGCCGCCCCAAGGGCCGCGTGTCCCCGGCCACCGAGTCGCTCGTCAGCCGACTGGTCGCCGCCCGCAAGCGCCCGGTCGCCGAGGTCATCGCGTCGCTGCGCGCCGTCGACGAGTTCGTGCTCGAGATGTTCGACCACCAGGTCACCATGACCGACGTCCGCGTCGCCGTCCCCGTGCTCGAGGACGACGCCTTCACCCAGCTCTGGCTCTCGCCCGAGGCCCTCGCCGGCCCGCTCGTCACCGGTGCCGCCGACCTGTTCCTCGGCGGCCGCGCCGAGGCGCGCCCCGAGCGGGGCGCCGGTGGTCGTCCCGGTCGTCCTGGCGGCGGTCGTCCCGGTGGGCGTGAGGGTGGCGACCCGCGTGGTGGCGAGCCTCGTGGTGAGGGTCGTGGTGAGCCTCGCGGCGAAGGCCGTGGCAAGGGTCGTCGTGGGCGCGGTCCGCGCGAGGACAAGCCGGCCGAGCCGGGTACGCCGTCCGAGTCCGCCCCCACCCCGCCGTCCGAGTCCGGTCCTCCGGTCGAGCCGACCATGCCGTCGACCCCCGCCGAGGTCGCTCCTGCGCCCGAGGCCGCTCCGGTCCCGGCTCCGGCCGAGGCGCCTGTGTCCACGGTGCCCGCCGAAGTCACTCCCGCTCCCGAGGCGCCTCCGGCCCCCTCCGAGCCCGCACCCGCCCCGAGCAACGAGGCCCCCGCTCCCGACCAGGACTGAGGACCGCCCGCCGTACGTCGACCGGGCCTCACGTCGGTCGAGGAGGTTGCGCTGGCAACCGTCACGAGACCAGCCGACCGCAGGCGCGGGTCGGCTCTCGCACGGACCTTGCGGGGGAGCGGTCTCGTGACGGTCGCGGGCGACCTCCTCGACCGACGTGTGGTGCTGTCGAGCTGTGCTTGCGGGGGAGTGGTCTCGTGACGGTCGCGGGCGACCTCCTCGTCCGACGTGTGGTGCTGTCGAGCTGTGCTTGCGGGGGAGTGGTCTCGTGACGGTCGCGGGCGACCTCCTCGACCGACGTGGGCGTACGTCGTACGCAGGTGAAGAGTTCGGCCCCGCACGAAGGTCTTTCGTAACGGACGTCACAGCCGGCCGTTGAGACGGCATGGTGAAGGTGATGGCCGGGTTGGTGGCGTCGGTGCTCGTGGCGGCGTTGGCCGCGGTGACGGAGCCGTCGGGGGCGAGCGTGGAGCCGGTGCGGGTGGCTGAGCGGGCGACGACGAAGCCGTGCCCGACCGAGCGCAGCCACCCGTGGTGCGACCGGTCGCTGAGCCCGGACCGGCGGGCGCTGCTCTTCCAGCAGGCGATGACGCTCGAGGAGGAGATCATGCTGCTCGGCGGGCAGGGGATGGGGGCGGCGCCGCACACGGGCGGGACGTACGCCGTGCCGCGGCTCGGGCTGCGCGAGGTCTACCTGACCGACGGGCCGGTCGGCGTGCGGCAGGGGAAGTCGACGCTGATGCCGATCCCGATGGCGCTCGCGGCGACCTTCGACCCGAGGCAGGCGCGTCGCTACGGGACGGTCGTGGCCGACGAGGCGAAGAACAAGGGCAACGACGTGGTCTACGCGCCGACCGTCAACATCATGCGGACGCCGCAGAACGGGCGCACCTTCGAGGGCTACGGCGAGGACACGTTCCTCAGCGCGCGCACCGGCGTCGAGTGGATCAAGGGCGCGCAGGCGCAGGGCGTGATCGCGACCGTCAAGCACTACGCCGCCAACAACCAGGAGGGCTTCGGCGGGGTGCCGCCGATCCTGGCGCTCGACGGCAGCCGGATGCTCGTCGACGTCAACGTCGCCTACCGCCCGCTCTACGAGACCTACCTCCCGCAGTTCGAGGCCGCGGTCAAGCAGGCCGACGTCGGCACGATCATGTGCTCCTACAACCGCATCAACGGCTCCTACGGCTGCCAGAACTCCTTGACCCTGCAGAAGATCCTGCGCACCAAGTGGGGCTTCAAGGGCACCGTCATCGCCGACTACGGCGCGTCCAAGGACACCGTCAAGGACCTCAACCGCGGCCTCGACTTCGTGCCGTTCCAGGGCGTCAGCGACCAGTCCTACCGGCCCGAGCTCATCCAGGCCGCGCTGGCCACCGGCCTCGTCAGCCGCGCCACCGTCGACGACCACGTGCGCAAGATCCTGCGCACCTTCTTCAAGTACGGCGTCTTCGACCGCCCGGCGTACGTCGACAACGCGACCCGCATCGACAAGCCGGCCCACCGCCGCGTCGCCCGCGATGTCGAGTCGCGCGCGATCACGCTGCTCAAGAACAACGGGGTCCTCCCGCTGAAGAAGAGCGTGCGGTCCATCGCGGTCATCGGGCCCTACGCCGACGACCTGGTCGTCGGCGGCGGGTCCGGCTCGGTCGAGGCCGAGCGGGCCGTCACCGTGCTCGACGCCCTCCGTCGCCGCGCCGGCCGCGGCGTCACCGTCACCTACGCCGACGGCAGCGACCGCGCCCAGGCGGCACGCATCGCGCGGGCCGCCGACGTCGCGGTCGTCGTCACCGGCGACGTGCAGACCGAGGGCCAGGACAAGGGTTGCCTGGGCCTGAGCTGCCCCACCACCGACTTCCTCAACAGCAACGGCGTGCTGTTCCTGCAGGGCTCGACCTGCCTGCAGGTCAGCTGCCCCCTCAACGGCACCGACCAGGAAGGCCTGATCGACACGGTCGCCGCCGCCAACCGGCGCACGGTCGTCGTCCTGCAGACCGGCGGGCCCGTCCTGACGCCGTGGCGCACGAAGGTCGCAGCACTCGTCGAGGCGTGGTACCCCGGCCAGGAGGGCGGCTCCGCCATCGCCGCCATGCTCTACGGCGACCGCGACCCCGGCGGACGGCTGCCCGCGACGTTCCCGGCCAGCGCCGGCCAGCTCCCGACCGCCGGCGACCGCCGCCTCTACCCCGGCATCGCCCAGGAGGTCTTCTACGACGAGGGGATCCGCGTCGGCTACAAGTGGTACGACGCGAAGCGGCACCAGCCGGCGTACCCCTTCGGCTTCGGGCTGTCCTACACCTCGTTCCGCTACGGCGCGCTGCGCATCCGCAAGGCCCCCGGTCCCAACCGGGTCGCCACGGCGACGATGACGGTGACCAACACCGGCCGTCGCGACGGCGTCGCCGTGCCGCAGCTCTACGTGTCCAAGCCGGGCACCGCGCGCGTCGACCAGGTACGCCGCCAGCTCGTCGGCTACGCCTCGGTCCAGGTCCCGCGGGGCCGGACCGTGCGGGTCACCTTCCCGCTCAACGAGCGGTCGTTCGCCAGCTGGGTCGGGGACCGGGCCGGCTTCCGCGTGGTGCGCGGGTGCTACCGGTTCGCGGCCGGGTCGTCGTCGCGGTCGCTGCCGCGCCAGGCCCTGGTCAGCCGCGGCGCCGGTGCGTGCGGCGACCGCGGGGTGCGGCTCCCGGGCCGCACGGGCGACGTACGGCTCCCGCTGCCGGCGCCCGCGTCGGCCACTACCCTGCCGAGGTGAGCCCCCACCGCCTCCTCAAGCGCACCGCCAACAGCGCCCTGCACGCGGCGTGGGGGTGGGCCCAGCGGGTCGGCGACATCACGCCCGGCACCCGTGCCGGCGACGCGTTCGGCACGCTGGGCGAGGGCAGCGCGATCGGCTTCCCGACGGCCACCGTGATGAACGCCGGGTCGATCCACCTCGGCCGCGACGTGCTGGTCGGGCGCCACGTCACGCTCTCGGTCGGCTACGGCCCGGGTGACCCGGGCGCGCCCGAGCGCGGCCTCGTCGTCGGCGACCGCTGCGTCATCGGAGCCCGCTCGAGCCTCACCGCCCACGTCTCGATCGAGCTCGGCGACGACGTGTGGTTCGGCCAGGACGTCTTCGTCTGCGACGCCAGCCACGGCTACCAGGACCCCGCCACGCCGATCGGTCGCCAGTTCGGTCCGCACGCCGCGGTGCGCATCGGCTCGGGCACCTGGATCGGCCACGGCGCGATCGTCCTGCCAGGCACCACCATCGGCCGCAACGTCGTGGTGGCCGCCGGGTCCGTCGTCCGCGGCACCGTCGAGGACCACGCGGTGGTCGGCGGCTCGCCGGCGCGCGTCCTGCGCCGCTACGAGGCCGGCCTCGGCTGGGTCACCCCGTCCGGCGACCTGCGCCCGGTCGCCGACGTCTCGCTGACCTGACGGCCCGCCGGCCGTGTGAGCACGGGTCCTAGGGTCGTCGCGTGACCGACCTGGACCACCTGGACCCCCGCACACCGGTGCTCGTCGGCGTCGGGCAGAACTCCGAGCGCATCGAGGACCCCGGCTACGAGGCGCTCTCGCACCTCGACCTCGCGGCCCGCGCCGCGCAGGCCGCGCTGGCCGACACCGGGGCCGACCCGGCCGCCGTGGCCGCTGCGGTCGACGTGCTCGCGGCGGTCCGCCAGTTCGAGATCGGCACGCCGCTGACCGCAGTGCCGTTCGGGCGCTCGACCAACGTGCCCCGATCGATCGCCCGACGCATCGGTGCCGACCCGGCACGCGCGGTCCTCGAGGTCGGCGGCGGCCAGTCCCCGCAGAAGCTGGTCACCGAGCTGGCCCGCGAGATCGCCGCCGGTCGCGCCGACGTCGGGCTCATCGCCGGCGGCGAGGCGATGTCGACCGTGCGCCACCTCTCCGCGCAGGACCCGAGCACCCACCCCGACTGGTCGGAGGACCCCGGTGGTCAGCTCGAGGACCGCGGCTACGGCCTGCAGGGCATGGTCGTACGACGCGCGCTGCAGCACGGCATGCACGAGATCGCCGGCTTCTACGCGTTGTGCGAGAACGCCCGCCGTGCCGCCAGCGGCCTGCCGCGCGACGTGTACGCCGCCACGATGGGTGCCCTGTTCGAGCCGTTCACCCGGGTCGCCGCCGCCAACCCGCACGCCGTCGCGCCGGTGGAGATCGACGCCGGCGCGCTGGTGCGCGTCGACGAGCGCAACCGGATGATCACCGCGCCCTACACCCGGCTCGTCGTCTCGCGCGACCTGGTCAACCAGGGCGCCGCGGCCGTCGTCATGTCGGTCGAGGCCGCCGAGCGGCTCGGCGTCGACCGCTCGCGCTGGGTGTTCCTGCACGGCCACTGCGACCTGCGCGAGCAGGACTTCTTCGACCGGCCCGACCTCGCCTCCGCGCCGACGCAGCCGGTCGCCGTCCACACCGCGCTCGGCCTGGCCGGCATGGCCGTCGACGACGTCGACTTCTTCGACCTCTACTCCTGCTTCCCGTTCGCGGTCTCCCAGCTGCTCGACGGCCTGGGCCTCGAGCCCGACGACCCGCGCGGCTTCACCGTCACCGGCGGGCTGCCGTTCTTCGGCGGCCCCGGCAACGACTACTCGCTGCACGCCATCGCCGAGGTCGTCGCGCGCACCCGCGCCGAGCCCGGCAGCGTCGGTGTCGTCAGCGCCAACGGCGGCATGCTGTCCAAGGTCTCGGTCGGCGTCTACTCCACCGACCCCGCCCCGTGGCGCGAGGGCGAGGGCCACCTGCTGCAGGCCGCCGTCGACGGCCGGCGCCCCGTCGTGCTCGACGACCAGCCCGCCGACGGCTGGGCGAGCGTCGAGACCTGGACCGTGCGCCACACCCGCAGCGGTCGCAAGGCCGTCGTCGTCGGCCGCACGACCGAGGGCAAGCGCTTCATGGCCGCCGGGGTGCCCGGCGACGACGAGCTCGTCGACTGGCTCGAGGGCGACCTCGAGCCCGTCGGCCAACGGGTCTTCGTGCGCGCGACCGGACCGGCCAACCGGGTCACGCTCACGCGCGAGCGGATGGACGAGCTGGTGCCGCTGCCGCCCGCCGGGTGGCGCGAGTCCTACGACCACGTCGTCGTACGCCGCGGCGAGGCGGGCGTCGTCGAGGTCGAGGTGCCCCGTGCGCCGGCCGCGGACGCCCACCACGAGCTCGCCGCGGTGCTCGACGCCTTCCAGGGCGACGCCGCCGCGCGGGTCCTGGTGCTGCTGCTCGCCGACGGGCTCGCCGGCGAGCCGGAGCACCTGCCGCGCTCGGGCTACGCCGGGCTGACCGGTCGGCGTACGAGCAAGCCGGTCGTCGCTGCCGTCGGCGCCGACGCGGTCGGCGGCGGCTTCGAGGCGCTGCTGGCCTGCCCGTTCGTGGTGCTCGAGGAGCAGGTCGGACTCGCGCTCGACCAGGTGCTGTCGGGCCGGCTCGCCGAGCACGGCGGCCTGGCCCGCCTGCCACGGGCGGTGCCGC
>JAOPXU010000004.1 GCA_025964985.1 Nocardioides sp. | reverse complement strand
CCGCGTCGACGTGGGCGGTGCGACGGACGTCGCGTCCGGCTGAGGGCGCCCGCCGCACACACATCTCCACCACACGTCGGTCGAGGAGGTCGCCCCGCGACCGTCACGAGACCAGCTACCCGCAGCGACGAGCCCGTCTCCACCACACGTCGGTCGAGGAGGTCGCCCCGCGACCGTCACGAGACCAGCTACCCGCAGCGACGAGCCCGTCTCTACCACACGTCGGTCGAGGAGGTCGCTCTGCGACCGTCACGAGACCAATTCGCCGCAAGGTTCGACGCGACCCGTCCAGCACCTGCGGTGAGGTGGTCTCGTGACGGTTCTTAGCGGAACCTCCTCGACCAGCGTGGGGTCAGGTCGGTAGCCAGCCGACGTTGCCGGCGAGGGCGGCGTACCCGACGAAAGCGCCGACGTCGAGCAGCGTGTGCGTGACGACGAGGGGGGTGACGCGGCCCCAGCGGCGGTAGAGCCAGCCGAAGAGCAGTCCCATGAAGAAGTTGCCGACGAAGCCGCCGACGCCCTGGTAGAGGTGGTAGCTGCCGCGCAGGAGCGAGGCGAGGACGATCGCCTTGGTGTCGGAGAAGCCCAGCTGGCGCAGGCGGACGAGCACGTAGCCGAGGACGACGAACTCCTCGAGGACGGCGTTCTCGAGGGCGGCGAGCACGAGCACGGGCACGGTCCACCAGTGCTCGTTGTCGAGGCCGGAGGCGGCGACGGTGACGCTGAGGCCGAGTGAGTGCGAGAGCAGGTAGAAGCCCAGGCCGACGCTGCCGACGGCGGCCGCGACGACCGCGCCACGGGGCAGGTCGCCCCAGCCGGCGCCGTCGAACCAGACGTCGCGCAGCCGCGTGCCGGAGCGCACGAGCAGGTAGCCGGCCAGGGCGACCGGGACGACGGCGAAGACGATGCCGAGCAGCTGGTAGGTCAGGTCGAACCACGGCCGGTCCGGGGCGATCGACGAGTTCATCGTGGCGGTCTGGGCGCTGAGGCCGCCGGGGGCGGTGGCGTCCTCGAGGATCCGCACCATCGAGTAGATGCCGCTGCGACCGAGCGAGAGCCCCAGCACGATGGCCATCTCGGCCCACAACAGGCCGCGGCTGGGCAGCAGCGGCGAGGCCTGCTGCCCGGGCTCGCGACCGGCGTACGTCGTCACGGGACCATGATGGTGCCTGCGACCAACCCGTGGCTGACAGCGGGCCGAGAGGAGCCGAGTCGCGGGCCCGCTGACCCCCGGCCGGGTGGGGCGCCCGCCCCGGCGCGCTGCTGGCATGGACGGATGAAGCTCTACTCCGACTCGACGCCCCGCTTCGCCGTCCAGATCGCCGCCGACTTCGCCGTCGCGTGCTGGATCGTGTTGTGGATCTGGCTCGGCACCGTCGTCCACGACGGCATCGAGGTCCTGGCCGACCCCGGTGAGCGCATCTCGGCCGCGGCCGACGACCTCGCGGGCTCGCTCGGCGACGCCGGTGACGCGCTCGACGACGCCCCCGTGATCGGCGACGAGGTGGCGCAGCCCTTCGAGAGCGCCGCCGAGGCGTCGACGGCCATCGGCGACGCCGGTGACTCGGAGGCCGAGGCCGCCCGCCGCCTGGCGTTCTGGGCCGGGATCGTCGTGGCGGTGCTGCCGATCCTCTACGTCGGGCGGCGCTACGTGCCGTGGCGCCTGCGGTTCCTGCTCGACGCCACCGCGGCGACGACGGTGCTTCGCGGCGACGCCGACCTCGACCTGTTCGCGTGGCGGGCAGTGACGACGATGCCGCTGAGCCGCGTCGTGCGCGTCAGCGACGACCCGCTCGGAGCGATGCGGCGCGGCGACCGTGACGTCGTACGACGCTTGGCCGAGCTCGAGCTGCGCCGTCTCGGGGTCGAGGACGCCGAGCCCGGGACGCGGGAGCCGTCGCGGCTGTGAGGCGGGTGGTCAGCCGCGGCTGACGAGGGCGGGCGCGCGGTCGTGGCTGCCCGGGGTGCCCAGCGAGCCCCTGCCGGGCTGGCCGCCCTCGTTGCTCCCCACGAGCAGGAGGATGCCGCCGACGATGACGACGAGGAGCAGGGCGGATCCGGCGATGATGCGTCCGTTCATGCCTCCAGCCTCCGGTGGCGCCGGGTCGGGGCGCAGCACCCGAAGGGAGGGCTGGCCTACCAGCCGAGGACCTCGCGGGCCGCGGCCGCGACCTGGTCGAAGCGGGCGCGGTCGAGCGCCGCACCCTCGCGGCGCACGGCGGACGGGGCCAGGCGCAGCACCCGGTCCAGGCGCACCTCGCTCGGCCGGCCCTGCCGGTCCCAGGCGCCGCTCCCGATGTCGAACCACACCGGCCCGCCGTCGCGGCGGGGCTCACGGTCGTGGTCCTTGCTGGTGAGCATCAGCCCGAGCAGGTCCTCGCCGGAGCGCGCGAGCACGAGCACCGGACGGTCCTTGCCGCGCGAGGCGTCCTCCTCGTAGGGCACCCACGCCCACACGATCTCGCCGGGATCGGCGTCGCCGTCGGCGCTCGGGGCGTACTCGACGTGCGGCGTGCCCACGACGTCGCCGCGGTAGGCGGCCTGCTGTCCCCGACCCGGGCCGGGTGCGCCGCGCCCACCCGACGCCGTGCGCCGTCGTCGTACCCAGGTCCGCAGCCGTCCCACCATGCGCCGAACCTAACGGCGTCCCGGCGGAACCGCCCTACCGGCCAATCACCTGATCAGGTGGGTTTTGGTGCTGCCCCGCCGGGCCAGACCTCCTGTGGGAGGCGCCTGCCGCTCCTCATCGCACCGTCATCGATGGAAGGTCACGCCCATGTCACTCACGTCCCCCACCGCCGCCGTACCCGCGGTCGCACCCGTCGGCGGTCACGCCGCCGGCTCCCCCGACGTGACCCTCGACGACCTCTCCAAGCGGGAGGTCGACGTCATCCGGCTGATCACCCAGGGCTACTCCAACGAGGAGATCTGCCAGGAGCTCTACGTCACCAACAACACGGTGAAGAGCTTCATCCGCACCGCCTACCGCAAGATCGGCGTGACGCGCCGCTCGCAGGCGGTCATCTGGGGGTTCAAGCAGGGTCTGCTCGAGCTCCCCGGGACCGCGGCGTGAGCACGTTGCGGCTCTACCTCGCCCGGCTCATCGTCGGTGCTCCGACGACCTAGGCACCACCCGGTCGAGGCCTCGTCCGGTCGGGGCTGCGGCGCTCAGTCGTCGCCCTTCTCGTCCTTCTCGCGCTCCTTCTCCTCCTTCTCGCGCTCCTTCTCCTCCTCCTCGCGCTGCTTCTCGGCCTCCTTCTCCTCCTCGCTCTGCTCCTCGTCCCCCTCGCCCCCGTCGTCCTCCGGGACGATCGTGAGCGGTGGCTCCTCGGACGGCTCGTCGGACGGCGTCGACGTCGGCTCGTCCGGCGTGACCGGCTCGGTCGGCCCGGTCGGCTCAGTGGCGACCTCGGGCAGGGCGTCGAGCATCTCGCGCACCGCAGCGAGGACCTCGTCGGCCTCGTCGGCGTCGAGGTCGCCGCTCTCGCGCGCGCCCTCGGTGAGCGTCGTCATCTCGGTGAGCGCCCGCCGGGCCTCGCCGTAGCGCTCGTCGACGACGGCGGCGTCGACCTCGTCGAGCCGCTCCCCCAGGGCTGGTACGTCGTCGAGCGGCGAGGTCTCGCCCCCGCAGGCGCCCAGCACCCCGGTCAGCGCCGTGACGACCACCCCGGCCAGCGCGACCCGACGGCGTGCGGCCGTCACTCGTCGCCCTCGACCGCGTCGTGCAGGTTGCCCAGCGGGCCCTGCAGCTGGTCGGGCGTCCCGTCGGGGACGGGCCGCTCGTCGGTCGGTCCGCCACCGGAGGCCAGCGCCGCGACGAGCAGCAGCCCGACGAGCGCGGCCACGGCGGCGGCGATGCCGCGACTCGTCGACGACGAGCGGCGGACGGCGGTGACCGCCCGCGCTGCCGCGCCGCTCATCTGGTCGCCCCAGCGGTCGATCGCCGACGGAGCGGTCGGCGTGGGGGGTGCGGTGGGAGGAGGCGAGGTCGGTGGGGGCATCGACGGCGGGGGCATCGACGGCGGGGGCGTCCGCGGCGGCGGTGGGACCGCCGTCGGGACGACCTCGGTGAGCAGCCTCGTCGTCCCGGCGCCGTCGTGGGCCGGGGCGTCGGCAGGGGCCTGGGGCAGCGGCCGGCCGCG
>JAOPXU010000364.1 GCA_025964985.1 Nocardioides sp. | reverse complement strand
GGTGCTGTTGCGCGCGGAGGGCTCGTCGACGCGGCGGGTGACGCGGCGTCCGGCCAGGCCGCGTCCGCGTTCGGCGCGCTCGACAGCACGGCCGTAGCGGTCGAGCTCGGCCACCTGGAGCAGCAGGTCGCGCCGGGTGACCCGGCCGCGGGCGGACAGCCCGTGGGTGGTGTCGATGCCGTAGACCCGGTCGAACGCCCCGGCCAGGACGAGCCGCTCGACGACGGGCCGCGAGACCCGGGTGCGCTCCCAGAAGTCGGTGAGCGAGGCGTAGGGCCGTGCCGCGACGACGCGCTCGACCTCGGCGGCGCTGATGCCCTTGACCTCGGCGAGCGCGATGCGGACGGCGTAGCCCTCGTCGGCCGAGCCCTCGACGACGTAGGTCTGCTCGGAGCGGTCGACGTCGAGGCCGTGCACGGCGATGCCGAGGCGGCGCACGTCGTCGAGGATCAGGCGCTTGGGGTACATGCCGGGGTCGTGGGTGAGCACGCCAGCCAGGAAGTGGGCCGGCCAGTGGGTCTTGAGCCAGGCCGACTGGTAGGTCGGCAGCGCGAACGCCGCCGCGTGGGCCTTGCAGAACCCGAACGCCGCGAACGCCGCGACCACCTCCCACACCTGCTCGACGACGGCGAGCGGGTAGCCGCGACCGAGCGCGCGCGGGAAGAACCAGGTGCGGGTCTCGTCGGCGCCCTCGCGGCTGCCGAGCGCGCGCCGGCGCACGTCGCCCTCGGCCAGCGAGCAGCCGGTGAGGATCGAGACCATCTCGATGACCTGCTCGTGGAAGACCACGACTCCGTGGGTCTGCTCGAGCACCGGCCGCAGGTCGTCGTGCGGGTAGCGCGCCGCGCGCCAGCCGTGCTTGACGTCGAGGTAGGGCGTGATCATGTCGCTCTGCACCGGGCCGGGCCGGAACAGCGAGATGTCGGTGATGATCTCCTCGAAGTCGTCGATGCCGGACTTGCCGATGAGCTCGCGCTGGCCCGGCGACTCGATCTGGAAGACCCCGAGCGTGTGGGCACTGCTGATGACGGCGTAGGTCGCGGGGTCGTCGAAGGGGACCTGCCGCTCGTCGTCGAGGTCGAGCTCGACCCCGTCGACACGTCGGATCTCGCCGACGGCGTGGGCCATCGCCGACTGCATGCGGATGCCGAGGACGTCCAGCTTGAGCAGGCCGAGGTCCTCGACGTCGTCCTTGTCGAACTGGCTCATCGGGTAGCCGGCGAAGCTGGACTCGACCGGCGTGCGGTCGAGCAGGGTGCGGTCGGAGAGCAGCACGCCGCAGGGGTGCATCGCGACGTGGCGCGGCAGGCCGTCGAGCCGCTCGACGAGGTCGAAGAACAGGTCGAGGCGCCGGGAGTCGAGGCCGGCCGAGCGCAGCTCGGGCAGGTCGCGCAGCACGGCGCGGGCGTCGCGGGCACGCACGTGGGGAAAGGACTTGGCGATCGCGTCGATCTCGCCGAGCGGCATCCCGAGGGCGCCGCCGACGTCGCGGACCGCGTGGCGCACGCGGTAGGTGTCCATCATCGAGACGGTCACGCAGCGCTCGCCGCCGAAGCGGTCGAGGACCGCCTCGTAGACCTCGAGGCGGCGTGCGGACTCGACGTCGACGTCGATGTCGGGCAGCGCGTCGCGCAGCGGCGACAGGAACCGCTCCATCAGCAGGCCGTGGCGGATCGGGTCGACGCCGGAGACGCCGAGCAGGTGGTTGACCAGGCTGCCGGCGCCCGAGCCGCGCGCCGCGCAGCGCACGCCCATCTCGCGCACGAGGTCGGTGACGTCGGCGACGGTGAGGAAGTAGGAGGCGTAGCCGAGCGAGCGGATGGTCTCGAGCTCGTCGTCGAGCCGCTTCCAGATGCGCTGGCGCGGGGCGGTGCCGTAGCGCCCGCCCACCGCCGCCTCGCAGCGGGCGCGCAGGACCCGGTCGGCGTCGCCGTCGGGTCCGTCGTGGCCGTCGAGCTCGGGGAAGTGGACCTCGCCCAGGCCGAGGTCGGTGCGCGCGTCGAGCACGCACCGCTCGGCGAGGGTGCGGGTGCGGGCGAGCAGGTCGTGGGCGCCGCGCTCGCCCAGGCCGGCAGCGCGGGCGACCTCGGCGGCGACGTCGTCCATCTCCTTGCCCGACTTGAGGTGGCCCTCGGCGTTGCGGCGCTCGAGGTGGCGCGGGTCGAGGGCGACCAGGCGGCGGGCGGCGTCGAGGACGTCGACGGTCACCGCGTCGCGGCGGTCGGCGTGGCGCACGGCGTTGGTCAGCACCGCCGTCAGCCGGTGCCGCTGGGCGAGGCCGGCCATCCGCGCGGCGTGGGGGGTGCTCCCGGGACCCCAGTCCTGGCGGGCTCGGCCCGACGCTGGCAGCCGGTGGCTGACCACCTCGACGACCAGGTGGGTGCTGGGTACGACGGCCCGCCAGGGCGCGAGGGCGGCGTCGACCAGGTCGTCGCGGCGCCGGGTGGCCGCGCGGCCGAGCTCGGAGGACGGGCCGAGCAGGACGACCAGGTCGCCGCTGGCGAGCAGCTCGCCGGCGGTGCGCGCGAGGGCCGGGTCGGTCAGGTCGAGCACGGGCGCGCCGCGCTCCCCCGCCAGGTGGACCGCCGAGATCAGCCGGCACAGCGCCGCCCACCCGGCACGACCGCCCCGGGTGTCGGCGGAGGCGAGCACCGTGACCCGCGGCAGGCCGCCGCGCTCG
>JAOPXU010000400.1 GCA_025964985.1 Nocardioides sp. | reverse complement strand
CGGCTCGCCGCCCACGCCACCCTGGCCGCGGCCCTGCTCGCGGCCCCCCTCTCCTGCGCCAGCCCCGACGACGACGCCGAGGACGACGACGCCGCCCCGGCGGCCACCGCGCGCGTCGCCTGGACCGACGGCCTCGCCGTGGCGGCCGGCGGGGGCCTCCTCAGGGCCCGCATCGACGTCGACCGCGGCACCGACACCGTCGCCGTGCAGCTGCGCAACGCCTACCCGGTCGCGATCCCGAAGCCGTGCGTGCAGAGCAACGTCAAGGTCCTGCACTCCTACCTCGACGGCCGCACTCTGGTTTGCGAGCTCGACGGCGACACCACCAGCCTCAGCTTCGACGCGATCGTCGACGGCGACGCCGCCTCCCGCGTCGAGGGCGCTGTCGCCGCCCGCCGCGGAGGCGACACCGCGCGGGCCGACCTGCCGGTCCGGCTGGTCGTCGGCCGCTCCGACGTCGCCCCCGACCTGCGCCTGCTCTCGAGCCCCGACTTCCTCAACGCCGACGTCGCCGACCTGCGTCGCGGCCCGAACCGCTGGAACCCGTCGCGCTCGGCCAACAGCACCAACGCGTCGTACGAGAAGGTCCTCGACGGCATCCTCGACGACTGGGCCGAGCTCGACCCGGCGGCCGTGCTCGTGGCCGGCGACCTCGTCAACGGGCGCTGGGGCTACGACGACAAGCGCACCGGCAGCTTCGGGCCCGTCGGCACCCTGGCGCAGAAGAAGGCTGCGCTGCGCAGCGCCGCGCGCACCTACTACCCGCAGTGGCAGCAGCGCTTCGACGACCACGGCCTGCAGGTCTTCCCGAGCATCGGCGACCACGAGATGGGCGACAACCCGTTCGGGCCGACCAAGCGCGGCCTCGCGAGCACGTTCCGCGAGGAGTTCGCCCGCCAGTTCACGACCAACCCCGACGGCTCCGCGCGCTACCCCGACCGCCCCCGCGGCCCGGCCAGCCGTACGGCGTTCGCCGGACGTCCCACGCCCGACCTGCAGATCGTCTCCCTCGACGTCTTCCACGTGACCCCCCAGGCGATGCGGATCCGCATCGACCGCCAGCAGATGCGATGGCTCAAGCAGGTCCTGGCCCGCGCCCAGCGCGACCGCGTCAAGTGGGTCATCGTCGAGAGCCACGTCCCCATCGCGTTCCCCGTGCGCAACCGCGCGTCGAGCGCGCTGCACTACGAGGGCGCGACCGACTCCCAGCTGTGGAAGGTTCTGCAGCGCTACGACGTCGACCTCTACCTCAGCGGCGAGGTCCACGACACCCAGCTCGTCGCGCGCGACGGCATCGTCCAGGTCAGCCACGGCGGCGCGTTCCAGTACGGCCTGACCACCGCCCTGGTCCTCGACTTCTACGGCGACGACCTCTACCTCACGCTGCGCGACTACGACGTCACCAAGCGCGAGCGCGGCCGCCGCCTGTGGGAGACCCGCCGCTCGGGCCTGCCGCCCCAGGTCGTCAGCAGCCGCGGCGCGCTCACGATCGGCACGGCCACCGTCCGCGACGGCGAGCTGACCACCGCCAGCGGCATCCTCACGCCCCTCCGCTGACCCGCCCACGGGGGCCGTCGCGCGGCTACGCTGCCGGAGCATGGGGACCCGCCGCCTGCCGTCGTACAAGTCCGCCGACCGCAGCGCCGGTCTCGACCCGGAGGCCGACTGCGTCGAGATCTACCGGGCCCTGTCGACCTACGACTTCCCGTGGGACCTCAACCAGTCGCTGAGCCTCGCGCTGTTCCGCACCTACGCCGTGCCGAGCATCGGGAGCCTGCTCGACGCGACCGGCCAGTTCACCAGCGCCTGCCAGAAGCGCTACGACGACACTGCCCTGCTGCTCGAGGCGCCGGTCGTGCACGGCTTCGACAGCCCCGAGGGCCGCACCGGCATCCGGCGGGTCAACCAGATGCACGCGATGTACGACATCAGCAACGAGGACCTGCGCTACGTGCTGGCGACGTTCGTGGTCGTGCCGAAGCGCTGGCTCGACGACCACGGCTGGCGCCCGCTGACCGGCGGCGAGGTCACCGCGAGCGTCCACTACTACCGCGGGCTCGGCCGGCGGATGGCGATCAAGGACGTGCCCGAGACCTACGAGGGCTTCGCCGACCTGATGGACGCCTACGAGCGCGAGCACTTCGCCTACGACGAGGGCGCGCGCCGCGTGGCCGACGCGACCCTCGAGCTGCTCGTCTCGTTCTACCCGCGGGTCGCGGCGCCCGGCGTACGGCTGTTCAGCCGGGCGCTGATGGACGACCCGCTCCTCGCCGCCTTCGCGTACGCCGCCCCCTCACCGGTCGTGCGCCGCGTGTCGGCCGGCGCCTTGCGGGCCCGGGCGCGGGTGCTGCGCCTGGCGCCGCCGCGCCGCGGGCCGCGCCACCAGATCGACACCCCGCGCATCCGCAGCTACTCCGGCAGCCCGGACCTGGCGGCGATGGGCACGTTCGCACCGGGCTGCCCGGTCGGGCCGGGCCTGGCCCGCGAGACGGCCGGCACCGCTAGCGCCGTCTGACCACCAGCATCGTCGCGTCGTCGTCGGTGGGGTCGGCGGAGTCGGTGGCGGCGAGCTCGGAGACCAGGCCGTCGACCCAGCGCTCGAGCTCGTCGTCGGCGGGACGCTCACCCGCGAGCCGGCGCAGCCGCTCGGTGCGCTCACCGAGGTCGGTGCCGCGGCGCTCGACGACGCCGTCGCTGTAGAGCAGCAGCCCGTCGCCGGGCTCGAGGCGCAGCGTGACGCTGACGGCGCCGGGCTGGCCGACGCCGAGCATCGGGCGGGGGTCGAGGTCGACGAGCTCGGCGCCGCCGGCGGCCGGCAGGAGCAGCGGGGCCGGGTGGCCGGCGCTGGACAGCACGACCTCACCGGTCTCGCGGTCGAGCAGTGCCACCGCGGCGGTCGCGAGGCCGAGGTCGAGCAGGCCGTCCATCAGCCGGTCGAGCAGGTCGAGGGAGGTCGCGGCGTCGTGGCCCTCGAAGAGGTAGGCGCGCAGCGCGGTGCGCAGCTGGGTCATGGCCGACGCGGCCGCGACCCCGTGGCCGGCGACGTCACCGACGACGAGGGCGACGCGGTCGCCGAGCTCGAAGACGTCCCACCAGTCGCCGCCGAGCTGGTAGCTCGTGGCCGGCTGGTAGCGCGCGGCGACGGCGACGCCGTGGAAGTCGGGCGCCCGGTCGAGGACGACGGTGCGCTGCACCGACTCGGCCATGGCGATCTGCTCGCGGGCGCGCACGAGCAGCAGCGAGTTGACGTTGCGGCCCAGGACGTCGGCGCCCTCGACCTCCCACGGCTTCCACGACTCGCTGACGCCCTGGGTGACCTCGCGCCACTTGTCGAACGACTTGCGCGGGCTCAGCCGCACCTCGGCGGACTCGGCGTCGTAGAGCCGCTTGTTGGACGGGTCGCCGCCCCACTCGACGACGACGCGCTGCTCGGGGCGGAACCACAGCAGCCACCGCTCGGGCACGGCCCCGATGCGCAGGACGCCGGCCGCCACCTCGGCGACGCCGGCCAGCTCGGGGTCGAGCGCGCCGAGCTCCTGGGTGGAGGAGACGTAGCGGTCGGGGTCGTCGGTGACCTCGGCGATCCGCTCGAGCAGCTCGAGCGGTGGGGTGCGGCCGAGCACCCGGACCTCGCCGTCGAAGCAGACGGCGGCGCCGGTCGCGCCGACCAGCTCGAGCAGGCCGGGGTCGTCGCTGACGCTGACCACCGGCGAGCGCATGTCGTCGGCCAGGCGAGCGGTGATCTCGGCGAGGCGCCGCTGGGTGTCGACCGCGGCCTCGCGGGCCTCGGCCCGCAGCCGGTGGCCGACGAGGTGGCTGGTGGCCTGGGTGACGACCTCGGCGGCGGCGCGCGCCTCGTGGCTGGGCAGGTGCGGGCCGGAGTAGTGGTGGCAGGCGACCAGGCCCCAGAGCCGGCCGTCGATGAGGATCGAGACCGACATCGAGGCGGTGACACCCATGTTGGACAGATACTCGACGTGGATCGGCGAGACGCTGCGCAGCGACGCGTGGGACAGGTCGAGCGGCAGCCCGGTCTCGGGGTCGAACGTCGGGAGCAGCGGCACCGGCGCGTAGTGGATGTCGGCGATCACCCGGATCGGGTTGATCTCGTAGAGCCGCCGGGCCTGGGCGGGGATGTCGCTGGCCGGGTAGTGCAGGCCGAGGAAAGGGTTCAGCCGGCGCAGCTTGGCCTCGGCGACGACCTCGCCGTTCCACTGCTCGTCGAAGCGGTAGACCATCACCCGGTCGAAGCCGGTCAGGTCGCGCACCTCCTCGGCCAGCAGCTCGGCGAGCCGCTCGGTCGTGGTGCCCTGGGCCAGCCGGGCCAGGCTGCTGCGCGCCGTGCGGATCCGGGGACCCTCGCTGCGCACCAGCTCCTCGATCTCGACGATGACGCGCTCACCGGAGCGGTGCACGCGGACGTCGACCTCCTGGCGGGCCAGCGCCCCGGAGCGGACCTCGCGCAGCACGACCGTCGCCGGCTCGTGGGGCAGCTCCTGCGCGAGCACCTCGCGGACGAAGCCGCTGACCTGCGACCCGGCGACCTTGGCCAGCGGGAGGCCGATCGCGCTGCGCGCCGTGAGGCCGAGCAGGGCCCCGAGGTTGGCGGAGGCGACGACGACGGTGGAGTCGTGCTCGATGGCCAGCAGGACGCCGTGGGGCTGGACGGCCCCGGGCACGTGGATCGGCTCGTCCTCGCAGGTCGTCAGCGTCGCGACGTCGTACGCCGGCGTGTGCGCCGCCGCAGGGGACGGGCGAGGAGTGGTCGTCATGCTCACCGAGGGTGTCGAGGGCTGGGACCGCGAACCTATCCGGCGGACCCGTGTGCGTTCTCAGGAACCCGGCGGCTCGTGGTGGGCGGCGTCGCGCTCGATGACGGCGTCCCAGGCGTCGTTGAGCGAGCGGAGCCCGTCGATCAGCGACGCCGCGCGCTCGGGACCGAGCTCGTCGAGCGCGGCCCGGATGATGGCGGCTCGGATCTGGCCGTCGTGGCGGTAGGCCTCGGCGCCGGCCGCGGTGGGGCGCACCAGCCTGCTGGCGCTGCCGGCGACGTCGTAGCGCTCGAGCCAGCCGGCCGCGATGGCCGCGTTGACCTGGCGGTTGACCGTCGACTGCTCGAGGTCGAGGTCACCGGCCAGCTGGCGCAGGGTGCGCGGCTCGCCGTCGTCGAGCACCCACAGCAGGCGGAAGGCGGAGTTCTCGAGGACGACGCCCTCGTAGACGTGTCGCCGGCGCCGCTGGAGGCGGAGCAGCTGGTCGCCGAGCGCGGTGACCTCGGTCATCGCGTCACGAGCAGTGGTGGTCATGGTCACGGATTCTCCCAGGCAGCCAGGTGATGTGTACCGTACACATCGTGGATTCCGGACACTCGCGCGCCTTGCTGACGGTCGTGACGCTCTGCTTCGGCGGGCTGAGCGCCTCGCTGACGCAGACCCTCGTCATCCCGATCCAGGGAGAGCTGCCCGAGCTGCTGAACACGACGCCGGCCAACGCGGGCTGGGTTGTCACGATCACGCTGCTCGCGGCCGCGGTCACCATGCCCATCAGCGGCAAGCTCGGCGACCTGTTCGGCAAGCCGGTCGTGCTCATGTCGAGCGCCGGCATGCTGGCCGCCGGCTCGGTCGTCTGCGCGCTGTCGAGCACGCTGGGCCCGATGCTGGTCGGCCGCGCCATGCAGGGCCTGGCCATGGGGTTCATCCCAGTGGCCATCGCCCTGATCCGCGAGGTCGTCCCGCCCGACATGGCCAACACCGGCATCGCCGCGATGAGCGCGACGCTCGGCGTCGGCGGCGCCATCGGGCTGCCGCTGGCCGCCTGGGTGGTGCAGACCTTCGACTTCCACGCGCTGTTCTGGATGGCCGCGGCCTTTGCCGTCGTCCTGCTCGTCGGCCTGGTCACCCTGGTGCCGCGCCCGCGCGACGCCCGGGGCGGGCGGGTCGACGTCGTCGGCGCCGTCGGGCTCGCCATCGGCCTGGTCGGCGTCCTGCTCGGCGTGTCCAAGGGCCGCGAGTGGGGCTGGCTCGACGGGCGCACCATCGGCTCGATCGTCGTCGGCCTGCTGGTGCTGCTCGTGTGGGGCGCCTTCGAGCTCGGCCAGGACGAGCCGCTCGTCGACCTGCGCGCCACCGCCCGCCGTCCGGTGCTGCTCACCAACATCGCCGCCGTCGCCATCGGCTTCGGGATGATGGCGCAGGCGATCGTCGTCCCGCAGCTGCTGCAGCTGCCCACCTCGACCGGATACGGCCTGGGCCAGACGATCCTCGAGGCCGGCCTCTGGATGGCCCCCGGCGGCCTGATGATGCTCGTCTTCGCGCCCGTCTCGAGCCGGATGATGACCAACGTCGGCCCCAAGCTGACGCTGATGACCGGCGGCGCCGTGCTCGGCGTCGGCTACCTCGTCGCCTTCCTGCTCATGGACGCCCCCTGGCAGCTCCTGGTCGCCTCGATCGTCATCAGCTCCGGCGTCGGCATCGGCTACGCCGCCATGCCGGCGCTCATCATGGGCTCGACGCAGCCGTCCGAGGCCGGGTCGGCGCTGGGCGTCAACGCGCTGATGCGCTCGGTCGGCACCACCACGGCCGCCGCCGTCATGGCCACGATCCTCGCCGGCTCCGGCGGGCGCGGCGGCTACGAGCTGTGCTTCGCCATCGGCGCGGCCGCGGCCTTCGTCGGCGTCGCGATCACCGCGCTGGTGCCCCACGTGCACCAGCGGGTCCTCAAGGCCGGCGCTGCCGAGAGCGCGACCGCGGGCGTCTGAGGCTCAGGCCAGCGCCTGGCGCACCACCGGCGCGAACACGTCGGCGATGGCGGCGTAGCCCGCGTCGTTGGGGTGGAACTTGTCGGCCGCGAGCCGGCCGCGCCACGACGACGGCCCCTCGACGCGCAGGTCGAGCATCCGCACCCGGCCGGCCGCGGCGGCCCGCTCGACGTGCTCGGCCGCCTGGCC
>JAOPXU010000382.1 GCA_025964985.1 Nocardioides sp. | reverse complement strand
CCGGGCCGCCGTCGCAGCGAGCGCGACCGACCCGGCCGCGGAGATCGCGGCGTGCCGCGTCCACCGGCCCACGGGGGCGCCGGCCCGCACGTGCCAGTCGGGGCCGTGCAGCACCCGCATCAGCTCGTCGTCGGCGTTGCCGGCCTGCTGCCGCACGCTCGCCCAGTCGTCGGCCGGCCGGACCGGGTGGGTGATGCGCCGGCGTCCGTCGAGCACCGAGCCGTGCTCGGCGCCCAGGCGCAGGGCCAGGTCGGCGTCCTCGCGGAACGCACGGGGGAAGCGCTCGTCGAAGCCGCCCACGGCGACCAGGCCGCGGCGGCGGAAGGACATGTCGGCGGTGATCCAGCGGGCCGTCTCGAGGCCGTGGGTGCCGCGCTCCCAGTCGGTCGGACGGCGGTCCGTCGGCAGCGGCACGTGCACCCGGCCCTGGGAGCCGGTCGCCCCCTGCTCGTCGGCGTCGACGAGGTCCTCGAGGAGGGCGGCGTACCAGTCGGGGTCGGGGACGACGTCGTCGTCGAGGAAGGACACCCAGGGCGTGCGGGCGTGCCGCCAGCCGCGGTTGCGGGCGGCGGCCGGGCCCCGGCCGCCGGTGCGCAGCAGCCGCACGTCGAGGTCGGGGTGGTCGACGGTGTGGAGCTGGCCGTTGGTCTCGCTCGGACGGTCGTCGACCAGCACGATCGGCGAGCGGACCGGCTCGGTCTGCTGCGCCAGCGCGCGCATCAGCACGGCCAGGCTCGGCCGGCCGAGGGTCGGCACCACGAGCGTCGTCGGTTGGGTCACGGGTGCCACCGGGCCCGGCGCACGACGTACGAGCCGATGGCCAGCAGGTCGACGGGCGCCGAGCCGAAGCACTCCAGGGCGTCGCGCGGGTCGTCGACCATCGGCCGCCCGGCGGTGTTGAGGCTGGTGTTGACCACCACCGGCAGGCCGGTGTGGCGCTCGAACTCGGCCAGCATCCGCGCGACCAGCGGCTTGTCGGCGGCGTCGACGGTCTGCACGCGGGCGGTGCCGTCGACGTGGATGACGGCCGGGATGCGCTCGCGCCACTCGTCGGCGACGTCGTGCACGAACAGCATGTACGGCGAGGGCAGCGGGCCCCGGCCGAAGATCTCGGCCGCGCGCTCGGCGCGGACCATCGGCGCGACGGGGCGGAACTGCTCGCGGCCCTTGACGTCGTTGAGGCGCTCGAGGTTGGCCTGCTTGCCGGGGTGGGCCAGCAGCGAGCGGTGGCCGAGCGCGCGCGGGCCGAACTCGCTGCGGCCCTGGAACCACGCCACGACGCCGTCGTCGGCCAGGCAGCGCGCGACCTCGGCGGCGACGTCGTCGACGCGCTCGTAGGGGACGCGGGCGGTGCGCAGGACCGACTCGATCTCGTCGTCGGTCCACGAGCGGCCGAGGTCGGCGCCCGCCATCGGCGTCAGCGCCTCGCCCTCGTCGGCGGCCACCTGCAGCGCACCGCCGAGCGCGGTGCCGGCGTCGCCGGCGGCCGGCTGCACCCACACCTCGTCGTAGCCGCTGCGCTCGTGGAGCACCGTGTTGGCCACGCAGTTGAGGGCGACGCCGCCGGCCAGCGCCAGCCGGTTGCCGCCGCTGCGCGAGCGCAGCCAGGTGGCCAGCTCGAGCAGCACCTCCTCCAGGCGCGTCTGCACCGAGGACGCCAGGTCGGCGTGGGCCTCGGTCCACTCCTCGCCGGGGCCGAGCCGCTTGGCCATCGAGGACCAGTCGATGCGCTCGACGACGAACCCGCCGTCCGGGGTCGTGCGGACCAGGCGCCGCAGGTCGTCGAGGAACCGCGGGGCGCCGTACGACGCCATCGCCATGACCTTGTACTCGTCGCTGGAGCGCAGGAAGCCCAGGTGGGCGGTCAGGTCCTCGTAGAGCAGCCCGAGCGAGTGCGGCAGGCGCTGGGTGGCGTGGGTGACCAGGCGCCCGTCGAGGTAGGTGCCGGCCAGGTGGCTGCCGCACTCGCCGCGGCCGTCGAGCACGAGCACGTCGCCCGTCGAGCCGTACGGCGCCGCGAGGGCCGCCGACGCGGCGTGCGCGACGTGGTGGGGCACGAACCGGACGAGGCCCGGGTCGAGGCCGGGCAGGGAGTGGGCGATGAAGTTCGGGGCCTCGCGGGCGTAGAGCTGGCGCAGGTGGTCCCACGGGTCGTCGAGGCCGAGCTGGTCGGCCGGCTCGGCGAGGCGGTGGTCGAAGGAGTAGGCGACGGCGTCGAGGTCGGCCGCCTCGATCCCGGCGTGCTCGAGGCACCAGCGGGCGGCGGCGTCCGGGCCCTCCCACGCGGCGAACGGCACCGGCCGGTGGCCGTGCTTGCGCCGCGAGAACCGCTCCTCCTCCGCTGCTGCGACCACCTGTCCGTCGACCACGAGGGCGGCGGAGGGGTCGTGGAACAGCGCGTTGATTCCGAGGACCTTCACCGAGCAGCGGTTCCCAACGACGGGGGACGCGAGCCCCACCCCGACGGGCGAAAGCGCTTCTCCGGGAGGGGGGAACCGAAGGGCCGTGAAGGTCCTCCTCTGGCACGTGCACGGCTCCTGGACGACCGCGTTCGTGCAGGGCGGCCACGACTACGTGCTGCCGCTGCTGCCGGGGCGTCCCGAGGACGGCCTGGGCCGGGCCCGCACCTGGGACTGGCCCGCGTCGGTGCGCGAGGTCGGGGTCGAGGACCTCCCGGCCGAGGACGTCGACGTCGTCGTCCTGCAACGCCCGCACGAGGCGCTCCTGGTCGAGCGCTGGCTCGGCCGCACGCCGGGCGTCGACCTGCCCGCGGTCTACCTGGAGCACAACACGCCGCTGCACGGCGTCCCCGACGTGCCCGACACGCGGCACCCGATGGCCGGGCAGGACGCCGTCCCGGTCGTCCACGTCACCGGCTTCAACGAGCTGTTCTGGGACTGTGACGGCGCCCGGACCCAGGTCATCGAGCACGGCGTCGTCGACCCCGGCCACCGCTGGACCGGCGAGGTCGCCCGCGCCGCCGCCGTCGTCAACGACCCGGTACGCCGCGGCCGCTCGGTCGGCACCGACCTGCTGCCCGCCCTGGCCGAGCGCTGCGGGCTCGACGTCTTCGGCATGCGTGTCGACCAGCTCCCCCCGGCCGCCGGGCTGGCCGTCCACGAGGACCTGCCGCAGGACCGGATGCACAACGAGCTCGCCCGCCGCGGCGTCTACGTGCACACCGCGCGCTGGACCTCGCTCGGCCTCTCGCTCGTCGAGGCCATGACGATGGGCATGCCGGTCGTGGCGGTCGCCGCCGCCGAGGCCGCGGTCGCCGTACCTCCCGAGGCGGGGGTCGTCACCACCTCGCGGAGGCGGCTGGTCGAGGCCGCCGCCGAGTTCCTGGCCGACCCCGAGCGGGCCCGCCGGGCGGGCGAGGCCGGGCGCGCGCACGCCCTGGAGCACTACGGGCTCAAGCGGTTCCTCGCCGACTGGGACGAGGTGCTCCTCGACGCGACGGGTACCGGCGCCCGATGACCGCCACCCCCGACGAGCCCATCGACGACCCCGAGGTCGTGGTCGGCACCGACGACCTGACCGAGCCCGCCCCGGACCCCGACCGCATCGCGCCGGAGCCGGAGGAGGACGTCGTACCCCCGGTCGGGACGGACCCCGACGGCAGCTGAGCCTCAGCCCTGCGCGGCCTGCTCGCTCGCCTGATCGGTCGCCCAGCGGGCGAGGTCGGGACGGCGGGACAGGCCGCTGACGGCCTGGGCCGTGCGCACGTGGCCCTTGACGGCGCGGATCGGCAGGCCGGTCTCCTCGCAGATCTCGGCGTTGCTGAGGCCGGCGGCGAGCAGCGACAGCGTGCGGCTCTCGTCGGTGGACAGGTGGGCGGGGGACGGACGGAGCACGGGGCACCTCCGGGACGGACAGGGCGGACCGTGGCTCGATCGGGCGGCCGGTACCCGTCCGCCGGGGGCCACCGGACGGGTAGCCCGACGGGCGCCGGGCACCGGACCCCATGACCTCAGACGCCCAGCACCTGACCACCCGACCCCTGGCCCTGGTGACCGGCGCCTCCAGCGGCATCGGGCTCCACCTCGCCCTCGAGCTCGCCCGCCGCGACTTCGACCTCGTCATCACCGCCGAGGACGCCGAGCTCGAGGCGGCCGCCGAGATGGCCCGCGACGAGGGCGCCCTCGTGCAGACCGTGCGCGTCGACCTGCGCGGGCCCGAGGCCGTCGACGAGCTCTACTCGCGCGTGACGGCGTCCGGCCGCCGGCTTGACGTCGCCTGCCTGAACGCCGGCGTCGGCCACGGCGGAGCGTTCGTCGACAACGACCTCGAGGCCGAGCAGTCGATCATCGACCTCAACGTCACCTCGACCGTCCGCCTGGCCAAGTCGGTGCTGCGCGACATGGCCGCCGCCGACCGGGGCCGGGTGCTCTTCACGTCCTCGGTCGCCTCCGAGATGCCCGGGTCGTTCCAGGCCGTCTACAACGCCTCGAAGTCGTTCGTGCAGTCGTTCGCCGAGGCGCTGCAGGACGAGCTCAAGGACACCGCGGTCACCATCACCTCGCTCATGCCCGGCCCCACCGAGACCGAGTTCTTCGAGCGCGGCGACCTCATGGACACCAAGATGGGCACCTCCAAGAAGGACGACCCGGCGCAGGTCGCCGCCCAGGGCGTCGACGCCCTCCTCGAGGGCAAGCTCCGCGTCACCGGCGGCAGCCTCAAGACCCGCGTCCAGGACGCCGCCAGCAAGGTCGTGCCCGACAGCGTCAAGGCCGGCATGCACCGCAAGATGGCCGAGCCCGGCTCCGCCGGCTGACTCTCCGCACCCCACGTCGGTCGAGGAGGTCGCCTTGCG
>JAOPXU010000359.1 GCA_025964985.1 Nocardioides sp. | reverse complement strand
GCCCGGCGCGCCGACCCGCTCGCGCTCACGACGGCCACCACCGTCGTCGGCGCGGCGGGACTGCTGCCGGTCGCGCTGCTGCTCGGCGGACCGGCCGGCACCACCGACCCGGTCGCGCTGGCCACGCTCGCCTACCTCGGCGTGCTGACCTTCGCGGTCGCCTACGCCCTGCTCTACGCCGGCCTGCGCACGACCTCGAGCAGCGCGGCGGTGGTCGCGACGCTCGTCGAGCCGGTGACGGCCGGCCTGGTCGCGACGGCCTTCCTGGGCGAGCGGCTCGGCGCGGTCGGGGTGCTGGGGATGGTGCTCGTGCTGGTCGCGATCGCCTCGCTGGGCCGGGTCAGCGCTCGACCAGGCCCGGAGCCCGTCCCAGCGCGTTGACGGCCTCACGGATCGACGCCCGGGCGGCGAGCAGCCGGGACCGGTCGCCCGCACCGGAGCGCAGGGCCGTCGAGATGCGCCGGATGCGGATCGGACCGCCGGTGCCGTAGGTGTTCCAGGTCGTCGGGACGTAGGCCGCGGCACGTGCGGCGAAGCTGCCGTCGGGCTGCTCGCGGAACGTGAACCGCACGGTGACGCCCTCGTAGGCGTCGGTGCGCCAGGTCTCCTGCTGGGCGACCATGTTGCCCATCCCGTAGACCACCCAGGTGCCGTTGACCCGCGTGATCGGCTGCACGACGTGGGCGTGGTCGCCGAGCACCAGGTCGACGTCGGGGGAACGGGTCAGCCGCTCGACGAGGGCGACCTGGTCGGCGTTGGGCAGGGCGGCGTACTCGTCGCCGCCGTGCAGGTGCACCACCACCACGTCGGCCCCGGCCCGGCGGGCGGCGCGGGCCTGGGCGAGCAGGTTGTCGGCGTCCCACAGCGAGACCGACCACGGTCGGCCCTCGGGCAGCGGGAACCCGTTGAGGCCGTAGGTGCCGGCGACGACGCCGACCCGCACGCCCTCTTCGGTGGTCAGCACGACCGGACGCCGTCGCTCAGCCGGGCTGCGGAACGTGCCGACGTGGGCCACGCCGCGCCGGTCGAGCATGTCAGCGGTGTGCCGCAGGCCCTCCCAGCCCTGGTCGACGGCGTGGTTGGACGCCGTCGTGCACGCGTCGAAGCCCATGCTCGCGACCCACGGCGCGACCTGCGGCGGAGCGGCGAAGACGGGATAGCTCTGCAGGGCCTGGCCCGGCTGCGCGAACGGGACCTCCTCGTGGCAGATCGCCACGTCGGCCTCCTGCACCAGCGGGCGGAGCGAGGCGAACATCGGGTCGAAGTCGTACGGCGTCCGCCCGGTCCGCGCCGCGTCGGCGGCGGCGCTCAGCCAGACGGTGTCGTGCCACAGCAGGTCGCCGCCCATCAGAACGCTCACCTCGCGGGGCCGGACCGGCTCGGGCTCGGCGGGCGGGGCGGGCGGCGCGTCGACCAGGACCGCCGTCGGCTGGACGCGTGCGGCGGCGGGTGGCTCGGTCGTGCCGGGCAGGGTGCCGGCGGCGGCGCCGGCGCAGCCGAGCAGGGTCGCTGCGGCCAGCAGCCGTCGGGAGGTCACGCAGGGGGGACGCGCCGGGCGGCGTCCTGGTTGTCAGGCGAGCCGGGCGGCCGCGGCGTCCAGGGCGGCACGGCAGCCGTCCCAGGTGCGCCGCACGACGTCGGCCACGGGCTCAACCGTGTCGATGCGGGCCGACACCTGGCCGGTGTTGGCGACGCTGGCCTCCATGTCGCCGCCGAAGTAGAGCTCGTGGATGCCGCCGAGGAGCTTCTGGTCGCCCGGCGCCGCGGCGGTCAGGCCGTTGCGCAGCACCCGCATCGTGGGGTTGCCCGGCACGCTGAGCAGGACGGTGCCGTCGTCGCCGGCGGCAAGAATGGCGTCCTTGAAGTTGTCGTGGACGCCGGCCTCGTGGGTGGCCAGCATCCGGGTGCCCATCTGCACGCCCTCGGCGCCGAGGACGAACGCGGCCGCCATCGACGCCGCGTCGCAGATGCCGCCCGCAGCGATGAGCGGCAGGTCGACGTGCTCGGCGACCAGCGGCAGCAGCACGAGCGTCGAGGCGCCGAGCGCGCCCTTGAACCCACCGCCCTCGACCCCCTCGACGACGAGCCCGTCGACACCGGCGTCGCGGGCCTTCTGCGCCCCGCGCAGGTTGCCGACGACGTGGAGCACGATGATGCCGGCGTCGTGCAGCCGGTCGGTGAACAGCGCCGGGTCGCCGGCGGACGTGGTGACGACGGGGACCTGCGCCTCGGCGAGCAGGTCGATGATCGAGGGGTCGTGCTTCCAGCCCTGGATCATCAGGTTGGCGGCGTACGGCTTGGCGGTGAGCTCGCGCATCCGGGTGAGGTCGGCGCGGCCCTCCTCGCTCAGCGACTCGACCACGCCGAGCCCGCCGGCCTCGGAGACCGCGGCGGCCAGGCCGGCGCGCGCGATGAACGTCATCGGGGCCTGGACGATGGGGATCTCGACGTCGAGGAGGGTCTGCACGCGGTTGGGCACGCTGCACCCTACGGGCAGGGCGGGTCCTAGGGTGGTGGCGTGGAACAGGAGCTCGTCGCGGTCTGGCTCGGTGGGCTCGACGGCACGACCTGGTGGGAGCAGGACGCCGACGAGCCGGCGTACGCCGCCAGCCTCGTCAAGGTGCCGCTGGCCACCGCCGCCGAGCGCGTCGACCTCGACCAGGAGGTCCTGGTGCACGCCGACTTCGCGTCGGTCGCCGGCGGGCGCTTCTCCTTCGAGCGCGAGGACGACCAGGACGACGTCACCTGGGACGCCCTGGGGTCCACCGAGACCCTCCGCGAGCTGCGCCGGCGGGCGATCG
This sequence comes from Nocardioides sp., assembly GCA_025964985.1. Classification (GTDB taxonomy): domain Bacteria; phylum Actinomycetota; class Actinomycetes; order Propionibacteriales; family Nocardioidaceae; genus Nocardioides. The sequence continues at coordinate 3,219 of JAOPXU010000359.1, read as the reverse complement.
TCGACTCGAGCAACATCGCCACCAACCTGCTCCTCGAGGTGGTCGGCGTGCCCGCCGTCCAGGCCGTGCTGCGCGAGGCCGGGGTGGGTCCGCGGACGACGTTCACGCGAGGGATCGGCGACCTGGCGGGTCGCGAGGCCGGGCTGGCCAACGACGTGACCGCCCGCGACCTCGGGCGGGTCCTGGCGCACACGCCGCCGGCCGTCGAGCAGGTCATGCTCGACCAGCGCCACCGCGACGCCATCCCGGCGGGGCTGCCCGCCGGCACCCACGTCGCCAACAAGACCGGCTGGGTCGACGGCATCACGCACGACATGGCGATCGTGCGGCCCGAGGGCGACGTGCCCTTCGCGCTGGTGGTCCTCACGCGCACCGACGAGCCGCACGAGGCCGCCGAGGCCCGGATCGCGGCCCTCGCGGCCGAGGCGTGGGGGCGCCGCCCGTGAGCACGATCGCCGAGGTGCGCACCCGACGCCTGAGCGTCCCGCTGCACACGCCGTTCGTCACCGCGCTGCGTCGTACGACGACGATCGAGACGGTGCTCGTCGAAGTCGTCGACAGTGACGGCGCCGTGGGCTGGGGCGAGGCCCCGCAGGTCTGGCAGGTCACCGGTGACTCGCTCGCCGGGTCGCAGGCGTGCCTGGACGGACCGCTCCGTGACGCGTTGGTGGGACGACCGGCCGACCCTCGCGAGAGCAGTGCTCTCGTGCAGCGCGCGGTCGTCGCCAACCGCTCGGCCAAGATGGCCGCCGACACCGCCCTGCACGACCTGGCCGCACGCCGAGCGGGCCTCACGCTCGCCGAGCACCTCGCCTCGTGGGCGGGAGTCACGACGCTGCCGCCCACGCAGGTGCGTACCGACGTCACCCTCGCCGCCGGCAGCCCAGCCGAGCTGGCAGCTGCCGCCACGGCCCGGGTCGCCGACGGGTTCGGCACCCTCAAGCTCAAGGTCGGCACCGACGCCGCCACCGACGTGGCACGCGTGCTCGCCGTACGGGCCGCCGTCGGCGCCGACGTCGCCCTGCGCCTGGACGCCAACCAGGGCTGGGACGCGTTCGAGGCAATCCGCGTGATCAGTGCTCTCGAAGCGGCCGGCGCCGACCTGGAGCTCGTCGAGCAGCCGGTCCCGGCCCACGACGTCATCGGCCTGGCGCACGTCACGGCGCACGTCGAGACGCCCGTGATGGCCGACGAGTCGCTGTTCACGCTCGAGGACCTCGTCGAGGTCATCCGCCTCGACGCCGCCGACCTGGTCAACGTCAAGCTCGCCAAGTGCGGCGGGCTCACGCCCGCCCTCGAGCTGCTGCACGTGGCCCACCTGCACGGGTTCGGCACGTTCGTCGGCTCGATGATGGAGTCCCACGTCGGGGTCGGTGCCGCCGCCGCCCTCGTCGCCGCGGTGGGCACCACGAGCCTTCCCGACCTCGACGCCGCGTGGTGGGCCGTGGCGTCGCCGTACGCCGGAGGACCGTCGTACGACGGCGACCGGCTCGTCCTGTCCGACCAGCCCGGCCTGGGCATCGAGGGAGTGCTGTCATGAGAGCGATCCGCGTCACCGGTGTCCTGGGGGCACCCGAGGAGGGGGCCGAGCAGGTCACCCAGCTGCTGCCCGGCGAGCGCGTCGAGGTGCACAGCCGTGAGGGCGACTGGCTCCAGGTCACCGCGCCCGGCCAGTGGTCCTCGAAGGACCCGATGGGCTACCCCGGCTGGGCGCGCGCCGTCGACCTGGCCCACGACACCGAGAGCGTCGTCGAGATCGCCCGCACCTACCTCGGCACGCCCTACGTGTGGGGCGGGCTGACCCACGACGGCATCGACTGCTCCGGCCTCGTCCACGCCAGCTTCCGCGCGGTCGGCGTCGAGGTGCCCCGCGACGCGTTCGACCAGGCGACCACCTGCGCGGCGGTGCCGCTGGGGGAGGAGCGCCCCGGTGACCTGTGGTTCTTCGCCAAGGACGGCCCCGGCACCCGGATCACCCACGTCGGCTTCTGGACCGGGCCCGACACCCTGCTGCACGCCCCCGACTCCGGCCCCCGCCGCCACGTCGTCGAGGAGACGCTGCCCGACGAGCGGCGTCCGACGCTGGTCGCGGCCGGCCGGTTCTGATCCGGACGGCGCCGAGGGCGCCGGGGTTTCCCCGGCGCCCCGACCAGCCCTCAAGCCGACGATGCGTGCCGGACGACGACCCGGCCGGCGTCGACCTCCCACCGCTGGTCGAGCCGCACGTTCTCGAGCAGCCGGCGGTCGTGGGAGACCAGCAGCAGCGCGCCGTCGTAGGACTCCAGCGCCTGCTCGAGCTGCTCGATCGCAGGCAGGTCGAGGTGGTTGGTGGGCTCGTCGAGCACCAGCAGGTTGACGCCGCGGGCCTGCAGCAGCGCCATCGCGGCGCGTGTGCGCTCGCCCGGCGAAAGCCGCCCGACGAGGCTGGTGACCTGGTCGGCCTTGAGCCCGAACTTCGCCAGCAGCGTGCGCACGTCGGCCGGCGTCCACTCCGGTACGACGGCCTCGAACGCCGAGCCGAGCGGCTCGCCCTCCGCCAACCCCGTCCGGGCCTGGTCGATGACGCCGACGGCCACCGACGGGCCGAGGCTGGCGGTGCCCGCGTCGGGCTGGTCGTCGCCGAGCAGCAGCCGCAGCAGCGTCGTCTTGCCGGCGCCGTTGGGGCCGGTGATGCCGATCCGCTCGCGGGCGTTGACCTGCAGCGACACGGGGCCGAGCTCGAAGTCGCCGAGGCGGCGCGTCGCCTGGTTGAGCGTCGCGACCACCGCGCTCGAGCGGGGCGCGGCGGCGATGTCGAACTGCAGCACCCACTCCTTGCGCGGCTCCTCGACCTCGTCGAGCCGCGCGATCCGCGACTCCATCTGGCGCACCTTCTGCGCCTGCTTCTCCGACGACTCGGTGGCCGCCTTGCGCCGGATCTTGTCGTTGTCGGGGCTCTTCTTCATCGCGTTGCGCACACCCTGCGAGCTCCACTCGCGCTGGGTGCGGGCCCGGGAGACGAGGTCCGCCTTCTTGTCGGCGAACTCGTCGTACGCCTCCCGCGCGTGCCGTCTCGCCACCGCGCGCTCCTCGAGGAACGCGTCGTAGCCGCCGTCGTAGACGCTCACCTGCTGCTGCGCGAGGTCGAGCTCGACGATCCGGGTGACGCAGCGGGCGAGGAACTCCCGGTCGTGGGAGACGAGCACCACCCCGGCCCGGAGCCCGCGGACGAAGGACTCG
>JAOPXU010000336.1 GCA_025964985.1 Nocardioides sp. | reverse complement strand
GTCGCCACGACTCCCAGCTCGGCGTACGACGTGAGCAGCCCGTTGCTGGGGACGATGCGGACGGTGTAGCCGAAGGGGCCGCTGCGGGACAGGGCGACGTCGCCGTCGAAGCGGTGGCGGGCGCCGTCGTAGGACTCGGCGAGGGTCAGGGCCACGGCGGTGGTGTCGACGAGGGTGTCGTCGGACTGGGCGCGGCCGTGCACGAGCTGGACCTCGACGTCGGTGGGGTCGAGGTCGCCCAGGCAGACGAAGGCGCGGACGGTGAGGCTGGCGCCGACCTCGGCGGCGTCGCCGACGCCGGTGGACTCGACGTGCTCGACGCGGACCTCGGGCCAGCCGCCCTTGACCTTGGCCTTCCAGGCGGCGAGGTCGCGGGCGCCGGCGTAGTCGCTGTTGAGGGCGCGGGCGTTGACGGCGGCCGGGGCGTAGAGCTGGCGGGTGTAGTCGCGGACCATGCGGGTGGCGAGGACCTTGGGGCCGAGGGACTTCAGGGTGTGGCGGAGCATCTCGACCCAGCGGGTCGGGACGCCCTCGTGGTCGAGGTCGTAGAAGCGGGGGGCGACCTCGTTCTCGATGAGGTCGTAGAGGGCGGCGGCCTCGAGGTCGTCGCGCTTGTCGATGTCATCGACGCCGTCGGCGGTGGGGATGGCCCAGCCGTTGTCGCCGTCGTACCACTCGTCCCACCAGCCGTCGAGGACCGAGAGGTTGAGGCCGCCGTTGAGGGCGGCCTTCATGCCGGAGGTGCCGCAGGCCTCGTAGGGGCGCAGGGGGTTGTTGAGCCAGACGTCGCAGCCGGGGTAGAGGGGCTTGGCCATGGCGATGTCGTAGTTGGGCAGGAAGACGATGCGGTGGCGGACGGCGGGGTCGTCGGAGAGGCGGACGATGTCCTGGATGAGCTTCTTGCCGCCGTCGTCGGCGGGGTGGGCCTTGCCGGCGATGACGAGCTGGACGGGGCGCTCGGGGTGGAGCAGGAGGGCCTTGAGGCGCTCGGGCTCGCGCATCATCAGGGTCAGGCGCTTGTACGACGCGGCGCGGCGGGCGAAGCCGATGGTCAGGACGTCGGGGTCGAGGGCGTCGTCGATCCACTTGAGCTCGGCCTTGGCGGCGCCGCGCTTCTCCCAGGACTTGGCCAGGCGCTTGCGGGCGTCGAGGACGAGCCGCTCGCGCAGGGTGCGCTTGACCGACCAGATGTCGGTGCCGGGGACCTTGTCGACGGCGTTCCAGAAGCTGTCGGCGTCGTCGGCGTCGCCGTCGGCGCCCTGCGAGGTGGCCAGGCCGAAGACCTCGCGGGCGACCCAGCTGGGGGCGTGGACGCCGTTGGTGATCGAGCCGATCGGGACCTCGGCCTCGTCGAAGGCGGGCCACAGGCCGTTGAACATGCCGCGGCTGACCTCGCCGTGGAGCAGGGAGACGCCGTTGGCGCGCTGGGCGAGACGGAAGCCCATGACGGCCATGTTGAAGACGCCGGAGTCGCCGCCGGCGTAGTCCTCGGCGCCGAGGGCGAGGATCCGCTGGGTGGGTACGCCGGGGGTCGCGCCGGCGTCGTCGTTGAGGTACTGCTCGACGAGGGAGCGCGGGAAGCGGTCGATGCCGGCGGGGACCGGGGTGTGGGTGGTGAAGACGGTGGAGGCGCGGCCGACCTCGACGGCGGTGTCGAAGTCGAGGCGGGGGCCGCCGTCGGCGACGGTGAGCTCGCGGATGCGCTCGATGCCGAGGAAGCCGGCGTGGCCCTCGTTGGTGTGGAAGACCTCGGGCTCGGGGGCGCCGGTGATGCGGGAGTGGACGCGTAGGGCGCGCACGCCGCCGACGCCGAGGAGCAGCTCCTGACGCAGGCGGTGCTCGGAGGTGCCGCCGTAGAGGCGGTCGGTGACGTCGACGTAGTGGTCGGGGTTGCCTTCGACGTCGGTGTCGAGCATCAGCAGGGGCACGCGGCCGACGCTGGCGACCCAGATGCGGGCCACGAGGTCGGGGCCGTCGGGCATCTGGATCGAGATCGTGGCGCGGGAGCCGTCGGGCTCGCGGAGCAGCGAGATCGGCAGCTCGTCGGGGTCGAGGACCGGGTAGGTCTCCTGCTGCCAGCCCTCGCGTGACAGGGACTGCTTGAAGTAGCCGTGCTTGTAGAGCAGGCCGACGCCGACGATCGGGACGCCGAGGTCACTGGCGGCCTTGAGGTGGTCGCCGGCGAGGATGCCGAGGCCGCCGGAGTACTGCGGCAGGACGGCGGTGATGCCGAACTCGGGCGAGAAGTAGGCGATGGACCGGGGTCCGGGGCCGCCGGAGCCGCCGTCGGCGGCGACGCGGCGCTGGTACCAGCGGTCGTCGGTGAGGTAGTGCTCGAGGTCGGCGCGGGCGGCGCGCAGCCGCTCCAGGAAGCCCTCGTCGGCGGCGAGCTCGTCGAAGCGCTCGCGGCTCACGGCGCCGAGGAGCTTGACCGGGTCGCGGTCGGTGGACTCCCACAGGACCGGGTCGACCTCGGCGAAGACGTCCTGGGTCTCGGGGTGCCAGGACCAGCGGAGATTGCCGGCGAGCTCCCCCAGCGCAGCGAGGGCTGCGGGCAGGACGGGACGGACGGTGAATCGTCGGATGGCGCGCACGGGACGACGCTAGCGCCGATCCTTGGATCGATCCAAGAGATCGGCGAACTCGATCGGGATCCGCGCTCGTCACTCGCAGTCCCCACGTCGTGCATAACGTCGGCTAGACCAGTCCGTTGACTGACCATGACTCCCTTCTCGAGGCGTCGCGGCCGCTACACGGCCGTGACGATCGCCCTCTTGACCGCCACCCTGGTCCCGGGCCTCACCCAGCTCCCCGCCTTCTCCGACGAGCCCACGCCATCCGGCTCCGGTGGCGCCGACGTCGTGCGCGTCCGCACGCCCGACGTGTCGTCGACCTTCCGCGGCATCGGCGACACCGTCCCCGGTCTCCGCGCCCTCGACACGCGCGGCCGGGCCCTGCCGAGCGTGGCGCAGCTCAGCGCGGTCACCCGGCTCGGCGACGCGCAGGTGCGCTGGAACCGCTTCGGCACGCCCGCCTCGATCCTGCCGGCCGACGGCGTCCTGGCCCGCGCCACGTCCACCGACCCCGTCGCCGCCGCCCGCGCCTGGCTGAGCACCAACGCCGACCTGTTCGGGATCACCCGCGCGCAGGTCGCCGACATGGAGGCCATCGACCAGCCGCTGATCTACTCCGGCGCCCACGCCGTGTTCTTCCGCCAGCGCTTCTCGGGCCTGCTCCCCGCGCTCGGCAGCGCCGTCACCGTCGGGGTCGCGCGCGGCGAGATCGCCTACGTCTCCTCCTCCGTCACCAAGACCACCCAGCAGATCCCGACCGCCACCATCACGCCCGCAGCCGGCTGGCTGAAGGCCGCGGCCGACGTCGGGCTCGAGGTGCCGGCCGACCTCAGCGGCATCACCCGCACCGTCTCCGACGGCTGGACGCGTCTGCGCGTCCCGGGCGTCGTGCAGGAACAGCAGGTGCGCCTGCGCGCCCTCGCCAACGCCGACGGTTCCGTCCGTCCGGTCCTCGAGGCCAACGTCGTCGACGTCCAGGGCGGCGAGTCCTCGGCCTACACGGTCCTCGTCGACGCCGTCGACGGGCGGATCCTGCACCGCCTCAACCAGGTCTTCAACCACAGCGACCACGCCTCCTCGGCGGCCACGATCGTCAACCCGGCCGCGGTGGGCGCCCCGGCGCGCACCGAGGGCGCGTTCCCGTTCACGGGCACCTACACCGCCGCGGCCTGCGGGCCCCGCCACCCGTTCGTGCTCGGCGACGCCAAGACGAAGTCGATCGCGATCGTCGCCTCCACGGTGGTCCCGGCCAACGACATCAAGATCAACCTCTACGGCCCCGGCGGCGCGCTCCTCGCCTCCCAGGACCTGCTGACCAGCCCCGAGGCCCTGCAGTACGCCGCCGACGTGATCCCGGCCGGCACCTACACGTTCGAGGTCTGTCCCTTCGACGGCACCGCGCTGGTCGGTCCGGGCAACTACCAGGCCACCGTGGTGACCAGCGACCAGGCGGTCGGCACCGGAGGCGGCGGCAGCGCCGGCTACAACCCCCGCTGGCGCTTCTTCACGGCCAACCCCACGCTCGACTCCACCCGGCAGGTCTCGCGCAACCACGTGGTCGGCTGCTGGCTCACCGCCCCCGGCTGCACGCTGCCGACCGGACGGCTCAACAACGTGCAGGCCTTCGGCCCCTGGGACACCCTGCCGGCCACCGGCGCCAGCACCCTGACCACCAGCGGCAACAACGCCCTGACCCGTGAGGCCTGGGCCAGCCCGCTGAGCCCCGGCGGCCTGCTGCAGGCCCCCGTCTCGGCCACCGGCGACTACACCCAGCCGTTCACCGACGCGTGGAACAACTCGCGCTGCGACCCCGCACAGCTGCGGCCCGGCGGCAACGACATCCTGTTCTCCGTCGCCAACCTCTTCGTCGCGCACAACCGCATGCACGACTTCTCCTACTACCTCGGGTTCACCGAGAAGAACTACAACCTCCAGCTCGACAACGTCGGCCGCGGCGGAGCCGAGAACGACCCCGAGGTCGGCAACGCGCAGGCCGGCGCCGCTACCAGCGCCATCGTCACCGAGACCGGTGCCGCGACCGGGCGCAACAACGCCAACCAGATCGCCCTGCAGGACGGGGTGCCCGGCATCACCAACCAGTACCTCTTCCAGCCGCTCGCCGGGGCCTTCTACGCCCCGTGCACCGACGGCGGCCTCGACATGGGCATCGTCGGTCACGAGTACACCCACGCGATCAACGGCCGCATGGTCGGTGGCCCCGACGAGGGCCTGACCTCCGAGCAGGGCGGCGCGATGAACGAGTCGTGGGCCGACCAGGTCGCGGGCGAGTACCAGTTCTCCCACGGCTACTCCAACGGCGGCAACGTGTGGGCGATCGGCGCCTACGCCACCGGCAACCTCACCACCGCGATCCGCAACTTCGCCATCAACAAGAGCCCGCTCAACTTCAGCAACCGGGGCTACGACAGCACCGGCCCGCAGGTGCACGCCGACGGTGAGATCTGGAACGCCACCAACTGGGAGGTGCGCTCGGCGCTGGTGAAGAAGTACAACCGGCGCTTCCCCTACAACGACAAGAAGCTGCAGCTCGAGTGCGCCCAGGGCAGCCCGATCAAGGGGGTCCTGCGGCCGTACAAGTGCCCGGGCAACCGGCGTTGGGTCCAGCTGCTGTTCGACTCGCTGCTCCTGCAGCAGGGCGCGACGTCGATGCTCGACGCACGCGACGCGATGATCGCCGCCGACAAGCTGCGGTTCGACGGCGCCAACCGCACGACCCTGTGGGACGCCTTCAGCCGCCGCGGCTTCGGGGTGAGCGCGTCGACCAAGGACGCCGACGACGTCGCCCCGATCCCGAGCTTCACCTCGGTCGGCGGCGCCCAGCGCAACACCAAGATCGTGTTCCGCGGCACCAAGGGCGGCGGCCGGTTCTACGTCGGCGACTTCGAGCAGCGCAGCCGGCCGATCGCCGACACCCTGCGCTCGACCAAGGTCAAGGACACCGTGCGCTTCACCCCCGGCCGCTACGACATGCTCTACGTCGGAGGCAAGACCGGGCACATGCGCTTCACGATGACGGTGGCGAAGGGCCGCGCGGCCCAGGTCGTCAAGGTCAGGGCGACCAAGAACCACGCCGCCTCCCGCTCGGGCGCCAAGGTCATCGGCACCCGTGGCGCGACGGAGTCCCGTGGGCCCGGCCGGCTCATCGACGGCACCGAGGGTGAGAACTGGGGAGTCGTCACCGACGGGTCCGTCGACGCGGTCAAGCCTGCGATCGCCATCGACCTGGGTGGCCGCAAGCCGGTGACCATCCGCACCGTCTCGGTCAGCGCGTCGCTGCGGCCCTCCTCCCCGGCCGACACCGACTCGGCGTCCCGGTTCACCGCCCTGCGTCGCTTCGCCGTCGAGGCCTGCGTCCGTGCGTGTGCCTCGCCGCGGGCCACGTGGAAGCGCTTCTACACCTCGCCGGTCAACGCGTTCCCGTCGGTCCGGCCCCGGCCGACCTCGCCGACGCTCAACATGCGGGCGTTCCGCACCAAGCCCACGCGGGCCGCGGCGCTGCGACTGGTCGTGCTGGACAACCAGTGCACCGGCAACGCCCTGTTCGCCGGGGAGCTCGACGCCGACCCGCTCAACGCGACCGACTGCAAGACGGGCTCGGACCGCGACACGATCACCCACGTCGCGGAGTTCCAGGCGTTCTCGTCGAACTTCCCGAGCTGGCGCTCGTCGTTCGGCCTCGACCGCCCCGAGCGGTCGTTCCGCTAGGCAGCGAGCACCTCACCGCCGCACGGGCGGGGTGGACCTCTGGTCCATCCCGCCCGTGGGCATTTCCCGCCCTTTCGGGGGTGTGACCGGGGCCTCGCCAGGGCCTCACCCCCACTGAGGTTGCAGCCCCTGTCTGGACCAGCAAGGGTGGAACGCATGGTCGGACGCATACCCATCATGGACGTCCACCCAGTGGTGGACCTCGGGCGACTCCCCGCGAAGGCGACGGTCGGCGAGCCCTTTCCCGTCTCGGCGACGATCTTCCGCGAGGGTCACGACAAGCTCGGCGCGGAGGTGGTCCTGGTCTCGCCGACGGGCGAGCGCCGGCCGCCGGTGCGGCTGGTCAAGCAGCCCGACCCGGTCGACCGCTACCTCGCCCACGTCACCCCCGACGCACCCGGCGCGTGGACCTTCGAGGTGCACGCCTGGTCGGACCCGGTGGCCACCTGGCAGCATGCCGCCGGCATCAAGATCCCGGCCGGCATCGACGTCGAGCTGATGTTCACCGAGGGTCTGCTGCTCCTCGAGCGCGTGCGCGCCGAGCTGTCCCCCGGACCCGACGCCACCGTCATCGACGCGGCCATCGCGGCCGCGAAGGACACCGAGCGCCCGGCCGAGGCCCGCCTCGCCCAGCTCGAGGCCGACGACGTGGTCGCGGTCCTCGCGGCCCACCCGCTGCGCGAGCTTCTCAGCATCGCCGGCCCCTTCCCGGCCTACGCCGACCGCGAGCGTGCGCTCTACGGCAGCTGGTACGAGTTCTTCCCGCGCTCCGAGGGCGCGGTGCTCGACGAGGCGACCGGCAAGGTCACCACCGGCACCTTTGCGACCGCGGCCAAGCGGCTCGAGGCCGTCGCGGCCATGGGCTTCGACGTCATCTACCTGCCGCCGATCCACCCGATCGGCGAGGTCAACCGCAAGGGCCCCAACAACACGCTGACGCCCGGTCCCGAAGACCCGGGCTCACCGTGGGCAATCGGCAGCAAGGACGGCGGCCACGACGCCATCCACCCCGACCTCGGCACCTTTGACGACTTCGACGCCTTCGTGGCGCGTGCCGGCGAGCTGGGCCTCGAGGTCGCGCTCGACCTCGCGCTGCAGGCCGCCCCCGACCACCCGTGGGTCACCAGCAACCCGCAGTGGTTCACCACGCGCGCCGACGGCACGATCGCCTACGCCGAGAACCCGCCGAAGAAGTACCAGGACATCTACCCGGTCAACTTCGACAACGACCCGAGCGGCATCTGCCGCGAGGTGATGCGCATCGTCAAGCTCTGGATGAGCCACGGCGTCCGCGTCTTCCGCGTCGACAACCCGCACACCAAGCCGCTGGCCTTCTGGGAGTGGCTGCTGCGCGAGGTGCGGCGCACCGACCCCGACGTCCTCTTCCTGTCGGAGGCGTTCACCAAGCCGCCGATGATGCACGGCCTGGGCGCGGTGGGCTACCACCAGAGCTACACCTACTTCACGTGGCGCGTCGCGCGCTGGGAGATCGAGGAGTACCTCCGCGAGGTCAGCAGCGAGTCCGACCACGTGATGAGGCCCAACTTCTTCGTCAACACCCCCGACATCCTCCCCGAGCACCTGCAGTACGGCGGCCCGCCGGCGTTCAAGATCCGTGCGGCCCTGGCGGCGCTGAGCGTGCCGAGCTGGGGCGTCTACGCCGGCTTCGAGCTCTACGAGCACGTGGCGGTCAAGCCGGGCAGCGAGGAGTACCTCGACTCGGAGAAGTACCAGATCCGCATCCGCGACTGGGCCGCCGCCGAGGCCGAGGGCCGCTCGCTGGCGCCCTACATCACGCGGCTCAACGAGATCCGGCGCGAGCACCCGGCGCTCCAGCAGCTGCGCAACATCACCATCCACGCGGCCGACGACGAGAACGTGCTGGTCTTCTCCAAGCGCGCCGAGCTGCCCGACGGCACCGACGACGTCGTCATCGTGGTCGTCAACCTCGACCCGCACGGCGCCCGCGAGACGACCGTCCACCTCGACATGCCCGCGCTGGGCCTCGACCACGAGGACAGCTTCGCCGTCCACGACGAGATCACCGGCGCCGACTACACCTGGGCCGAGCACGACTACGTACGTCTCGACCCCCACCACCAGCCGGCCCACGTGCTGGCGATCAGGAGGACTTCTTGAGCACCCCGGACACGACCGAGATCGAGGTCGGCCCGCCCACGACCGGAGAGCCGGTCGACCAGCCGGTCCTGCCGGGCCAGCCCGGAGACCCCGTCAACCAGACCCCCGACTGGTTCAAGACGGCCGTCTTCTACGAGGTGATGGTCCGCAGCTTCCGCGACTCCAACGGCGACGGCACGGGTGACTTCAAGGGTCTGACCGAGAAGCTCGACTACCTGCAGTGGCTCGGCGTCGACTGCCTGTGGGTGCCGCCGTTCTTCTCCTCGCCGCTGCGCGACGGTGGCTACGACGTGGCCGACTACACCGACATCCTCCCCGAGGCCGGCACCGTTGACGACTTCCACCACTTCCTCGACGAGGCCCACGCCCGCGGGCTCCGGGTGATCATCGACTTCGTCGCCAACCACACCAGCGACCAGCACCCGTGGTTCCAGGCCAGCCGCGAGGACCCGGACGGGCCCTACGGCGACTTCTACGTGTGGTCCGACACCGACGAGAAGTACCAGGACGCCCGCGTCATCTTCGTCGACACCGAGCCGTCGAACTGGACCTGGGACCCCGTGCGCCAGCAGTACTTCTGGCACCGGTTCTTCTCCCACCAGCCCGACCTCAACTACGACAACCC
>JAOPXU010000322.1 GCA_025964985.1 Nocardioides sp. | reverse complement strand
ACTCGGACTTGATCTTCAGGCGCAGCACGAGCGCCTTGATCTTGGCGTGCTCCTCGTCCCAGCGCTTGCGCATCTCCTCGAACCGCTCGAAGCGGTCCTTGCGGGCCTGGTGGTAGCTGGTGAAGCCACCGACGTGGGTCCAGACCAGGTTGCCCCCGCCGCCGGCACCGAGCTCGACGGTGACGACGCGGGTGGCGGTGTTGTCGAGCAGCTCGCGGTCGTGGCTGATGAACAGGATGGTCTTGTCGGAGGCGCGGATCTTGTCCTCGAGCCAGATCTTGCCGGGGACGTCGAGGTAGTTGTCGGGCTCGTCGAGCAGCAGGACCTCGTCGGGCCCGGCGAGGAGGTACTCCAGCACCAGGCGCTTCTGCTCGCCGCCGCTCAGCGTCTTGAGCTCGCGGTACTTGGCCCGGTCGTAGGGCACCCCGAGCGCCTTGGTCGCGCACACGTCCCAGGTGACCTCGAGGTCGTAGCCGCCGGCGTCGCCGTACTCGTGCAGCGCGTCGGCGTAGCGCATCTGCGTCTTCTCGTCGTCGGTCTCCATCAGCGCCAGCTCGCAGGCGTCGACCTTGCGGGCGGCGTCGCGGATGCGCGGCGGGCTGACCGAGAGCAGCAGGTCGGCGACGGTCGGCTCCTCGCCGAGCCCGGCCTTGACGTCCTGGCGCATCACGCCGAGCCCGCCCGTGCGCGTCACCGCGCCGGCGTGCGGGACGAGGTCGCCGGTCACGATCCGCAGCAGCGTCGTCTTCCCCGCCCCGTTGGCCCCGACCAGCGCCACCTTCGCGCCCTCGCCGACCCGGAACGAGACGTCGTCGAGCAGCACCCGCCCGTCGGGCAGCTCGTACCTGACCCCGCTCACGTCCACATGTCCCACGAGGGGCGATTGTCCTTCACCGGGCACGTGTCGCGCACGCGGTTTGCCCAGTGACGTCCAGGTCGTCGAGCACGGCCCGGACGTAGGACGGCGAGTGCATGACCTGTTCCCAGGTGGGACGGAGCACCAGCCACCCCGCCACGGCGAGCGCCGTGTGGCGCACGCAGTCGCGCCCGTGGGTGCGGTGGTCGCCGTGGAAGGACCACGAGTCGGCCTCGACGACGACGCGACGGCGTACGTCGACGAGGTCGGGGTGGAACGTCATCGTGCGGGTCGCCACCGCCACCTGCGGCTCGGCGTCGAGCACACCGGACTCCACGACGATCGCGCGGAGCACCGACTCGAACGGGTTCGCCGCGCGGCCGTCGGCGTGGGCCGCGACGCGCCGGGCGGCCGCGGAACCCGGTCCGCGGAGCGCTCGTGCGGCGCGGACGAGCTCGTCCTGCACCACCGCCCCGTGCCGCAGGGCCGAGTCCGCCACGGTCAGGGCCTCGTCGAACGGGAGCCGGCGGGCGCAGTCCAGGACGGTCCGCACGGGCGAGGTCAGCGCGCCGGCCCGATCGTCGTCGGACAGGTCCGCCCACACGACCGCACACCGCGCCTGCGCCTCCCGCGACACCTTCCGGTTGCGCGGGACGGTCACCCAGGTCTGCTCCGGGACGTGCTTCAGCTCCCAGCCGTGCTGCTGGGCCGCGCTGAGGTGGCTGAGCGTCCCGGCGAGCTCGGCGGCCGTGCGCCGCTGGCCCCGCACCCCCACGAGCCCGTACCGCGAGCGCGTCAGCCGCTCCACCTCGCCGCGCGCCAGCGCCGTGCGGAGGCTGCGCCGGGTCGTCAACGACAGCACGTCGCTGGTGCTGCCCACCCCGCCCAGCCTCGTCAGCGCGGTCGCGGCGTCCATGACGGCATGCTGCTGCGTGGCGCTCGACGGTGCCGGCGTCCTCCACAGGCCTCTCGACGTGCAATGGACGCAGTCCGGGCGCCGTCCTGGGGCCTGGGCGCAACCACTGCACGTCTGACGGGCCGCCCATGGGTTCGGTGACGTGCGGTAGACACCGGGCATGCTCCGAGCCCGCGTCGCCGCCGTCCTCCTGGTGGCGGCGTCGTTGACGGCCGGCTGCAGCGACGACCCGCCGGACGACGCGCCGGGTCCGGACCGGCCGACGCGCACCGTGCCGCCGCGCCCGCCGCGGCTCGAGCGGACCGGGCCGCCGGTCGAGGTGACCGTGCTGCAGTACAACATCCAGTTCGCCGACGCCGGGATCGACGGGGTGGCCCGCGACATCCGCGACAGCGGGGCCGAGGTGGTGCTGCTCAACGAGATCGACGACCGCCGCAGCACCGGGGGGTTGAAGCAGGCGGCGTACCTCGCGGAGGAGCTGGGGATGTCCTACGCCTACGACGGCAACGGCGACGTGCGCGACGGCGTGCGCGGCAACGCGGTGCTGACGTCGTGGGACATCACCTACGTGCGCCGCTACGTGCTGCCGCGACCCGAGGGCACCGAGCAGCGCGGGCTGATGAACGTCGTCGTGCGCGACAGCGACGTGCAGCTCGACGTCTGGACGACGCACCTCAACCCCGACGTCGGCACCCTCGAGCAGGCGCGTCGGGCGCGCACGATCATCGGGCGCCCGGACTGCGCGACGGTGTTCGCCGGCGACCTCAACGTGCGGCCCTACCGCAACCCGCCGCAGATCTTCCGCGAGCACCTCGGCGACGTGTGGCGCTACGTCGGCGAGGGCGTCGGCGGCACCAACCGGGCCGGCGACCGCCGCATCGACTACATGTACTTCCGCGACCTCGAGCCGCTCACCGCCGTTGTCGCCGAGCGCGGGGCCTCCGACCACCGTCGGCTCGTCGCCACCTTCCGCGCCGACCCGCGGGACAACTGCTGACCGGTTGATGAGAACCACTCTCACCCCGGTTCCATCCGGTTCTCGTCGGAGCCTCCTCTACTGCAGGCATGCTCCCGAAGACCGCCGCAGTCCTCGTCACCGCGCTCCTCGCCGCCCTGCTCACGCTCTCCCCCGGCGCCACCCCGCCGGCCACGGCTGCCGGCGGCGGTGAGCGCACCGGACCCGTGACCGTGCGGGTCCTGCAGTTCAACATCCGCTTCGGCTCGTTCGGCCTCGAGGGCGTCGCCCGATCCATCGAGCGCACGGGCGCGGACGTCGTCCTGCTCAACGAGGTCGACGTGCAGACGCGTCCCGGCGGCCTGCACCAGGCGCGGTGGCTGGCGCGGCGCCTCGGCATGGACTTCCGGTACGACGCCAACATCAGGTTCCGCTGGGGCGTGCGCGGCAACGCCGTGCTGACCCGCCACCGCATCGGCGAGGTCGAGCGCTTCGACCTCCACGTGCCGCGTGGCACCCGTCCGCGCGGGCTGATGCGGGTCCGTCTGACCACCGGGGGCGTCGGCTTCGACGCCTGGGTCAGCCACCTCAACGCCGGCGCGGGCAAGCTGCGCCAGGCCCGCGGTGTCTCGGAGCGCATCGGCGACCCGACGTGCGCCACGGTGCTGGGCGTCGACCTCAACGGACAGCCCGGCTCGCCGTTCGACCGCGCGGTGCGCACCCACCTCGAGGACGTCTGGCGCGAGACCGACCAGCCCCGCGCCGCCACCAACTTCCGCCAGACCATGCGGATCGACTACCTCTACACCGACGAGCTCACGCCGCGCGACGCCTGGCTCACCCCGCTGCGCCACTCCGACCACCGCGGGGTCGTCGGGGTCCTGCGGATCCCGCGCACGCAGAGCTGCTGACGGAGGCGCCGGGAGAGCCGCTCACTGCCCCCGGTCCTCGTCGTCGTCGTCGGTGACCACGATCGCGACGGTGCCCACGAGGGTGGCCTGGTCGTTGGCGTAGTCGACCCGGAGACAGGTGGTGCCGTCGTCTGCGACGGACGTGACGACGAGCGAGCCGGTCGCCGGCCGCACCGCTCCGCCGATCAGCTGGTCGTCGGCCACGTCGAGGGGTGCGAACTCCCGGCGCCCCTCAGCGCCCCCGCCGATCTCGAACTCCGCACCTTCGGAGAGAGGATCGTCGACGTCGACACTCGTGAGCCACAGCTGCGCGATCCGGCCGCGCGGCGAAGGGCCGGCGTACAGGAAGTCCTCGGCGAGCGGCTCGTCCGACAGCACGACCTTGCGGAGGACGTCACCGCCGCTCTGATCGGCGTGGTCGTAGACGACCTGGTCGCCTCCGTCGAGCGACGCGAGCACCACCCGGGTGCCGCAGTCCGCCCGCTCCTCCGCCAGCTGCCGGGCGGCGACGGAGCCCACCGCGAGGAGCGTCACGGTGGCCGCCACGGCGCCGGCCACCACCCACGGGCTCCACCTGCGGCCACTGCCGCCCACCTGGATGACCTCCTGCCCCGACACCGGCACGACCCTAGGCGACAGGTGCACCCCCGAGGTGGGTGGCGGAGCGTTGCTACTGGCGAGTTAGATGGGTGTGACCGCCCGCACGCACGACGCCCAGGAGGCACCCGCATGCAGCTCGCCCTGTCCGAGGAGGACCAGAAGTTCCGCGCGGAGATGCGCACCTACTTCACGACCGAGATCTCCGAGGACATCCGGACGACGGTCGCGGAGGGTCGCGAGCTCACCCAGGAGCAGATCGTCCGCAGCATGCAGGAGCTCAACAAGGGCGGCCTCGCGGTGCCGCACTGGCCCGAGGAGTGGGGCGGCCGGGGCTGGAGCGAGCTCAAGCGCCACATCTGGCACGAGGAGATGCAGGCCGCGTGCGTGCCGGTGCCGCTGGCGTTCAACGCCTCGATGATCGGCCCGGTGATCGCGCAGTTCGGCACGCAGGAGCAGAAGGAGGAGTTCCTGCCCAAGACCGCCAACCTCGACATCTGGTGGAGCCAGGGCTTCTCCGAGCCCGACGCCGGCTCCGACCTCGCGAGCCTGCGCACCACCGCCGTCCTCGACGGTGACGACTGGGTCGTCAACGGCCAGAAGACCTGGACCACGCTCGGGCAGTACGGCGACTGGATCTTCACGCTGGTGCGCACCGACCCCGAGGTCAAGAAGCAGGCCGGCATCTCGATGCTCCTGATCGACATGAGGAGCGAGGGCCTCGAGGTCCGGCCGATCGAGCTGATCGACGGTGGCCACGAGGTCAACGAGGTCTGGTTCACCGACGTCCGGGTGCCGGCCAAGAACATGGTCGGCGAGGTCAACAGCGGCTGGACGCAGGCCAAGTTCCTCCTCGGCAACGAGCGCGTCGGCGTGGCCCCGGTCGGCCAGACCAAGCGCGTGCTGGCGCGGGCCAAGGAGCTCGCCGCCAAGCTGATCGCCGACGACCCGCTGTTCCGTGCGCGCATCGTCGAGCTCGAGAACGAGCTGCTCGCCCTCGAGCTCACCGCCCTGCGCGTCGCCGCCCACTCCGCCGGCGCGGAGCCCCACCCGGCCTCCTCGGTGCTCAAGCTCAAGGGCACCGAGCTGCAGCAGGCCGTCAGCGAGCTCGTCGTCGACCTCGGCGGCCCGGCCACCCTCGGATCCGGCGAGGGTGACGCCACCCTCGAGTGGTACCGCCGCAGCACCCCCACCTACCTCAACCTCCGCAAGGCGTCGATCTACGGCGGGTCCAACGAGATCCAGCGCCAGATCATCAGCCGCGGCATCCTCGGGCTCTGAGGGCCCGGGCGGACAAAGGACACAGACAATGGACTTCAGCTACGACGACGAGCAGGTCGCGCTCCGCGACGCCGTGAAGGGCCTGGTCGGCAAGGCCTACGCCGACTGGGAGAAGCGCCGCCAGACGGCCAAGGAGGACCCCGGCTTCGACGAGAATCTCTGGACCCAGATGGCCGAGATGGGCCTGCTGGGCCTGCCGTTCAGCGAGGACGACGGGGGTGTCGGCGCGGGCCCGGTCGAGATCGCCATCGTGTGCCGTGAGCTCGGCCGCGTGCTCGCGCCCGAGCCCTACCTCTCCTCGGTCGTCTACGCCGGCGGGCTGGTCGCCGCGGTCGGCACCCCCGAGCAGCGCCAGGAGGTGCTGGGTGCGCTCGCCTCCGGCGAGAGCGTCCTGGCCTTCGCCCACGACGAGCCCGGGCACCGGTGGAGCCCCGCGGCCCACGACGTGAAGGCCGACGCCGACGGCAACCTGACCGGCGTCAAGGACCTCGTCCTGCACGGCGCCCGCGCCGACGTGCTCGTGGTGAGCGCGGTCCTCGAGGGCGGCGGCACCGGCCTGTTCCTGGTCACCGACGGCGGTGGCCAGCGTGAGGGCTACGCCACCTACGACGGCGGCCGCGCGGCCCGCATCACCTTTGACGCGACCCCCTCGACCCCGCTGGGCGCAGCAGCGGCCGACGTCACCGCCAGCATCGCCACGATCCAGGACATCACCCGGATCATGGCCGCCAACGAGGCCCTGGGCGCGATGCAGACGCAGCTCAAGGCGACCGTCGACTACCTCAAGAGCCGCAAGCAGTTCGGGGTGACGCTCAACAACTTCCAGGCGCTCAACTTCCGCGCCGCCGACATGTACACCAGCCAGGAGCTGACCCACAGCCTCGTCGACTGGGCCACCATGGTCGTCGCCGACGGCGGCAGCCCCGACGCGGTCGCCGACGCGGCCGCGCGGGCCGGCCTTCAGGTCAGCCGGGCCGGTCGCCACGTCGGCCAGGAGGCGATCCAGCTGCACGGCGGCATCGCGATGACGGCGGAGTACAACGTGGGCGCGTTCACCGCCCACCTCACCGCCCTCGACCACCTGCTCGGCGACGCCGGCCACCACCTCCGGTCGCTCGACGCGCGGCTGACGTCGTACGACGCCATCGACCCGCTCGACGTCGCCGCCGGCGCGACTGCATGAGGGGCCTGACGGGCAAGACCGCGATCGTCACCGGCGCGAGCCGCGGCATCGGGCTGGGTGTGGCCCAGCGGCTCGTCGACGAGGGCGCTCGGGTGGTCATCACCGCCCGCAAGCCCGAGGCGCTGGCCGAGGCCGTCGAGACCTTGGGCGGCAGCGAGCACGCCCTCGGCATCGCGGGCAACGCCGCCGACCCGGTCCACCGGCGCGAGACGGTGGCCGCGGCGATCGAGACCTTCGGCAGCCTCGACTTCCTGGTCAACAACACCGGCATCAACCCGGCGTTCGGGATGCTCATGGACCTCGACCTCGACGCCGCCCGCAAGATCATGGACGTCAACGTGGTCGCGGCCCTGGCCTGGACCCAGGAGGCGTTCCACGCCCGGATGAAGGAGCACGGCGGCGCGGTCGTCAACGTCTCCTCGCTGTCCGGCGTGCGGCCCGCGCCGTTCATCGCCTTCTACGGCGCCAGCAAGGCCGCGCTCATCAACCTGACCGAGACGCTGGCCCAGGAGCTCGCCCCGGCGATCCGGGTCAACGCCGTCGCGCCGGCGGTGGTCAAGACGAAGTTCGCCGAGGCCCTCTACGTCGGGCGCGAGGAGGAGGCGTCGGCGGTCTACCCGATGAAGCGCCTGGGCGAGACCGACGACATCGGCTCCCTGGTGGCGTTCCTGCTCTCCGACGAGGCCTCGTGGCTGACCGGCCAGACGGTGGTCGCCGACGGCGGCATCTCGCTGCAGGGCGTCCACTGATGGGTCACCCCGCCCTCGAGGGCCGCGGCGCCGTCGTCACCGGCGCGGCCGGCGGCATCGGCCGCGCGCTCGCGACCCGCCTGGTTGCCGAGGGCGCCCGCGTGGTCATCAACGACGTCGACGCCGACGCCCTCGCGGCCACCGCCGACGAGATCGGCGCCGTTGCCGTCCCTGGCGACTGCGCCTCGGCCGAGGGCGTCGACGAGCTCGTCGCCACGGCCACCCACGCGCTGGGCCGCATCGACGTCTACTGCGCCAACGCCGGCATCGACCGCACCACCCCGGACAGCCTCCAGCTGCCCGACGCGGAGTGGACACAGATGCTCGAGGTCAACGTGATGGGCCACGTCCGCGCCGCGCGGGCCCTCGTCCCGACCTGGGTCGACGGCACCGGCGACGGACGCGGAGGCCGCTTCGTCGTCACCGCCTCGGCCGCCGGGCTGCTGACCATGATCGGCGCCGCGGCGTACTCGACGACCAAGCACGCAGCCGTCGGCTTCGCCGAGTGGCTCTCGGTCACCTACGGCGCCCGCGGCATCGACGTGCACGCGATCTGCCCGCAGGGCGTGCAGACCCAGATGCTCGAGGACGCAGGACCCCTGCAGGCACTGCTCTCCCGCGACAGCGCGCTCGCGCCGGAGGCCGTCGCCGACGCCGCCGTCAC
>JAOPXU010000318.1 GCA_025964985.1 Nocardioides sp. | reverse complement strand
GAAGGCGATCCACTCGTAGCGGCCCTCGACCAGGCCGCGGACGGCCTTGTCCATCTGGAGCGGGTTGCGCGGCGGCTCGACCGAGATGGTCGGCACCTCCTCGGGCACCGCGCCGTACTCGCGCAGCCGGCGCGACAGCGAACCGGCCTGCTCCTTGGTGCGGGGCACCAGCGCGCGCCAGCCGAAGAGCGGCTTGGTCTCGAACCACGACAGCGTCTGGCGCAGGTCGACGACGTCGCCGATGACGATGACCGCCGGCGGCGCGATCCGCGACGACCGGATGTCGGCGGCGACCGCGGCGAGGGTGGAGATGAGCGTCTGCTGCTCGGTGGTCGTGCCGACGCGGGTCACCGCGACGGGCGTCTCGGGCGACCGGCCCGCCTCGATCAGGGCGGCCGAGGTCTCACCGATGCTGCCGACGCCGGAGAGCAGGACGAGCGTGCGGTCGTCGCCGTACGCCGACCAGTCGACCTTGTCGCCGCAGGTGACGACGGCCATCTCCTTGTGCCGCTTCGTGGTCAGCGGAATGCCGGCGTAGGCCGGGACCGCGCTCACCGACGAGACGCCGGGGACGACGTCGAAGCCGACGCCGGCCTTGACGCAGGCCTGCGCCTCCTCGGGGCCGGAGGCGTAGAGGAACGGGTCGCCGGTCATCAGGCGCACCACGCGCTGCTTCTTGCCGTGACGTACGACGACCTTGGCGCGGGCCGCGTGCGTGAGCGGCTGGCCGTCCTCGCCGAAGCCTCCGTCGACGAGCTCGGGGCCCTCGGTCTCGACCGGCTCGGCGTCGTCGGCCTCGGGGTCGACCTCGACGGGCGCGGGCAGGCCCAGGACGGTGCGGACGAGGTCGCCGTGCTCGGGCGCCTCGGTGATGACGACGTCGGCCTGGCGCAGCAGGTCGACCGCACGCACGGTCAGCAGGTCGGGGTCACCCGGGCCGCTGCCGACGAACGACACCCAGGCACGGGCGATCCGGTCGGCGGCTGAGCCGGTGCCGGCGGCGCCGGCGGTGGGGGTGGTGGTCTTGGCTCGCGTCATGGCTGCACCTCTGGTGACTTCTCTGGTGTGGCTGGGTCCGCAGCTGATGGGTTCAGCTGTCCTGCTCCGTCGGCGAGCATCTCGCTCGCCAGCCGGGTTCCGACGCCTGCGGCGTCGGCCGGGTCGCCCGATGCGGACATCCGCACCGAGAGCGCCCCGTCGAGCGAGAGCGCCACGGCTCTCACCCACAGCTCTTCTGCTTCCTCGCCCTCGACCACCAGGGCCAGTGCCCCGATCGGGGCGGAGCAGCCGCCCTCGAGCGTCGCCAGCACGGCGCGCTCGGCCACGACGGCCGCACGCGAGGGCGCGTCGTCGAGGAGGGCCAGGTCGGCGGCGAGGGGATCGTCGCTGCGGCACTCGACCGCGAGCGCACCCTGGCCGGGGGCGGGCAGCATCTGCAGGGGGTCGAGGGCCTCGGTCTGCTCGTCGAGGCGGCCGATGCGTGACAGGCCGGCCCAGGCCAGGACGACGGCGTCGAGCTCGCCGGAGTGGACCTTGCCGAGGCGGGTGTCGACGTTGCCGCGCACGCCGACGACCTCGAGGCCGAGGCCCAGGGCGTGCAGCTGGGCGGCGCGGCGCGGTGAGCCGGTGCCGATGGTGCTGCCCACGGGCAGCTCGCCGAGCGTCATGCCGTCGCGGGCGACGACGACGTCGCGGGGGTCCTCGCGCGGCGGGACCGCGGCGAGGGTGATGCCGTCGGCGGGCTGGGTCGGGAGGTCCTTGAGCGAGTGGACGGCGACGTCGACGCGACCCTCGAGCAGCGCGTCGCGCAGGGCGCCGACGAAGACGCCGGTGCCCGAGGCGGGGGTGTCGGCGAGGGGGGTGCCGGCGGCCTGGCTGCGGTCGCCGGCGGTCGTGATCTCGACCAGCTCGGTCTCGCGGCCCAGCCGGGTGCGGATCATCTCGGCGACGTGGCCGGCCTGGGTGGTGGCGAGCAGGCTGCGGCGGGTGCCGACCCGGACCGGGGCGCTCACGGAGCCGCCTCGTCGGTGTCGGGGCCGACACCGCCGGCGGTGCTGGTGGGCCGGGTCGCGCCGCTGACGTCGGGGCGGGTCACGGCGTCGACCGACTCGGGGTCGAGGGCGAACAGCTCGGCGAGGGCGCGCTCGTAGGAGACGGCGCCCTGCTCGTTGACGAGCTCCTTGACCCGCACCGTGGGCTCGTGGAGCAGCTTGTCGGCGACGCGGCGCACGGTGTGGCGGATCTCGGCGCGCGCGGCGTCGTCGAGGCGCGGCAGGCGCGACTCGAGGCGGGCCATCTCGGAGTCGACGACGGCGGTGGCCATCGAGCGCAGCGCGACCACGGTCGGGGTGACGCTGGCCTGGCGACGCGCGGCGAGGAAGGCGGTGACCTCCTCGCCCACGATGCGGCGCACGTCGAGCACCTCGCGGGCGGCCTCGCTGTCGTGGAGGTCGTCGGCCAGCTGGGCCAGGCCGATCAGGGTGACGCCGGGCAGCTCGGCGACGCTGGGCTCGACGTCGTGGGGCAGGGCGACGTCGATGAGGGCGAGCGGGCGGTCGACCCCGGCGCGGGCGGTCGCGACCATGTCGCGGGTGATGAGCACGCCCGTGGCGCCGGTGCAGGTGATGACGACGTCGGCACGCTCGAGCTCGGCGGCCAGGTCGACCAGGGCGACCGGGTGGGCGGCGTACTCGTCGGCGAGGCGGCGGGCCCGGTCGGGGGTGCGGTTGACGACGCTGACGTGGCCCGCGCCCATGCGCGTGACGGTCGCGGTGGCCAGGCCGGCCATGGCGCCAGCGCCCACGACGACGACGTAGGAGTCGCGGACCGCGCCGACGGCGGCGTCGGAGCGCTCGAGGGCGGCACTGACCAGGGTCGGGGCGACCCGGTCGATGCCGGTCTCGGCGCGCGAGCGCTTGCCGACGCGCAGCGCCTGCTGGAACAGCGAGTTGAGGGCGGGGCCGACGCTGCCGACCTCCTGGCCCACGCGGAGGGCCTCGCGGGTCTGGCCGAGGATCTGGCCCTCGCCCAGCGCAATCGAGTCGAGCCCGGAGGCGACCTGGAACAGGTGGGCCACCGCGCCGTCGTCGTAGTGGACGTAGAGGTGGGGCACCATAGCCTCGGCGCTCTCGCCGGCCCGCTCCAGGAGCAGGCGCGACAGCACCTCGACGCTGCCGTGGAAGCGCTCGATCTCGGCGTAGACCTCGACCCGGTTGCACGTGGAGACGACGGCGACCTCGTTGACGTGCTCGCACGCGGCGGCGTCGGTCAGCAGCTTGTGCACCCCCTCGGAGTCGAGGGCGACGCGCTCGAGGGCGCTGACCGGGGCGCTGTTGTGGGAGATGCCGACGACGAGGACGCTCATGCGGTGTTGGCCTTCCGCTGCTCGTGGTAGGCCAGGATCTGCAGCTCGATCGACAGGTCGACCTTGCGCACGTCGACGCCGTCGGGGACCACGATCACCGACGGGGCGAAGTTGAGGATGCTGGTGATGCCGCAGGCGACCATGCGGTCGGCGACGTCCTGGGCGGCGCCCGCCGGCGCCGCGATGACGCCGATGGCGACGCCGTTGGTCTCGACGATCTCCTCGAGGTCGCCGAAGGGGCGCACGTCCACGCCGGCGACGACCTCGCCGTGACGCTCGGGGTCGGCGTCGAGGAGCGCGACGACCCGGAACCCCCGGCTGCGGAAGCCGGAGTAGTTGGCCAGCGCGTGCCCGAGGTTGCCGATGCCGACGATGACCACGGGCCAGTCCTGGGTCACCCCGATCTCGCGGGCGATCTGGTAGCGCAGGTAGTCGACGTCGTAGCCGACCCCGCGGGTGCCGTAGCTGCCGAGGTAGGAGAGGTCCTTGCGGAGCTTGGC
>JAOPXU010000271.1 GCA_025964985.1 Nocardioides sp. | reverse complement strand
CGGATGCCGACCAGGTCGTAGATGTCGGAGAACTCGCGGCCGCCGACGATCATCTTCTGGTAGATCGAGTAGTAGTGCTTGGGCCGGCCGGTGACGGTGGCCTTGACCTTGGCCTCGCGCAGGTCCTTCTCGACCTGGCTGATCACCTCGGCCAGGAAGCTGTCGCGCGAGGGCGCGCGCTCGGCGACCATGCGCACGATCTCGTCGTAGATCTTGGGGTGCAGCGTCGCGAACGCGAGGTCCTCGAGCTCCCACTTGATCGTGTTCATGCCGAGGCGGTGGGCCAGTGGCGCGTAGATGTCGAGGGTCTCGCGGGCGGTGCGCTCCTGGCTCTTGAGCGGCACGTAGCGCAGGGTGCGCATGTTGTGGAGCCGGTCGGCGAGCTTGATGACGAGCACCCGGATGTCGCGCGACATCGCGACGATCATCTTGCGGATGGTCTCGGCCTGCGCCGAGTCGCCGTAGACGACCTTGTCGAGCTTGGTCACGCCGTCGACCATCTGGGCGACCTCGTCGCCGAAGTCGGCGCGGCACTGCTCGAGCGTGTAGGGCGTGTCCTCGACGGTGTCGTGGAGCAGCGCCGCGACCAGGGTCGCCTCGGTCATGCCGATGCCGGCGAGGATGGTCGTGACCGCGAGCGGGTGGGTGATGTAGGGGTCACCGCTCTTGCGCATCTGGGTGCCGTGCATCTTCTCGGCGATGGCGTAGGCCCGCTCGAGGAGCGCCAGGTCGGCCTTGGGGTGGTTGGCACGCACCGCGCGGAACAGCGGCTCGAGCACGGGGTTGACGCCGGGGCTGCGGGTGCCGATGCGGGCGAGCTTGGCGCGCATGCCGCGGCCCGGACCAGAGGGACCGGACGGCGTCTCGCTGGGCGGGTCGGCCGGCGTGTCGTGCCGCGGCGGTGCCGGTCGGGGCGAGGGAGTACGACGACCGGTGCCCGGGACCGTGCGCTCCTCCGTCATTCGACCAGTGTAGGTGGGTCAGACGACGGAGAGTGCGGTGACCGGGAGGTCGCCCACGGCCTCGCGGCCCGGGAGGAACGACAGCTCCATCAGCACCGCCACACCGACGGACTCGCCGCCGCACGCAGCGACCAGCTCGCGGGTCGCGGCAATGGTGCCGCCGGTGGCCAGGACGTCGTCGACAAGAAGCACCCGCTCCCCCGGTCGTACGCCGTCGCGGTGCAGCTCGAGGGTCGCCTCGCCGTACTCGAGGGCGTAGGAGACCGCATGGGTCTCGCGCGGCAGCTTCCCGACCTTGCGGACCGGGACGAACCCGACGCCGAGGGCCAGCGCGACGGGCGCAGCGAAGATGAAGCCGCGCGCCTCCATGCCGACGACCTTGTCGACCACCACGGTGCCGTCGGCGTCACGACCTGCAGCGGCGAGTGCTTCGACGACTGCCGCGAAGGCGACCGGGTCGGCCAACAAGGGCGTGATGTCCTTGAAGACGATCCCGGGCTGGGGGTAGTCAGGGACGTCGAGGACGGTCCGGGACAGGGCGTCCGCGGCGGCGCTCACCGGCTACTTGCCGCGCTTGGACTTGGGCTGGCGCGTGGGCTGCACGCGACCGGAGCTGCCGCTCGGACCGACCGGGCCCCGCGAGGGCGGGACGGTGCGACCGCGGCCGGCCACCGTCGAGCCCGGGGTCCGCGACTTGGTCAGCGTCGGCCTGGTGGACTCGACCTCGTCGTCGTCGAGGTGGTCGACGTCGTCGCTCTCCTCGTCGCCGTCGGGGTCGTCCTGCACGGGCAGGTCGTCGGTGAAGGACGGCACGGTGGCGTAGCGGTCGGCACCGGCGCGGGCACGGGCCTTGGCCCGCTTCTCGGCCAGTTTGACGTCGTTCTCGTTGGACTTCAGGTGGACCAGGACGCGGGGCGCCAGGATCACCGAGGAGTAGACGCCGACGGCCATGCCGACGAACTGCGAGAGCGCCAGGTCCTGCAGCGAGCTCGCGCCGAGCTGCGCGGCGCTGACCCACAGGATCGCGCCGATCGGGATCAGCGCGACGATGCCGGTGTTGATCGAGCGCACCAGGGTCTGGTTGACCGCGAGGTTGGCCGCCTCGGCGTAGGTCTGGCGGTTCTTGCGCATGTCGCGGGTGTTCTCGCGGACCTTGTCGAAGACGACGACGGTGTCGTAGAGCGAGAAGCCGAGGATCGCCAGGAGGCCGGTGACGGCCGCCGGGGTGACCTGGAAGCCCGAGAGCGCGTAGACGCCCATCGTGATCACGACGTCGTGGATCAGCGCGACGAGCGCGGCCAGCGACATCTTCCACTCGCGGAAGTAGAAGCCGATGAAGATGAGCACGAGCACGAGGAAGACGAAGACACCGAGGACCGCGCGGTTGGCGACCTCCTCGCCCCAGCTCGCGCCGAGCTCGGAGCGGTTGACTTGTCGGTCCTCGACCGGGATGACGGTCTGGATCGCGCGCAGGACCTCATCGCTCTGGTCGGCGGTGAGCTCCTCGACCTGCACCAGGACCGCGTCGCCGGCGGTCGTGACGACCGCACCCTCGGTGCCGGGGACCTCGGTGTCGACGACGACGTCGCGCACCTCCTCGGCGAGGGCCTGCGAGCTGCCGTTGGTGGTCGGGACCCGGAACTCGGTGCCGCCGGTGAACTCGATGCCGAAGTTGAGGCCCTTGATGATCAGCGCCGCGAAGGCGAGGAGCACGATGCCGCCGGTGATGGCGTACCAGAGCGGCCGGTGGTGGACGAAGTCGTAGGACTTCTTGCCGTTGTAGAGGTCGTTTCCGAGCCTTGAGAACTTGCCCATCAGGCCGTTCCTCCCACCGGTGCAGCGGTCTTCTTCTGGGGTGTGGACGTCGGGCCGTCGAGGCCCAGGGTGCCGGCGCTGAGGCCCGAGAGCCGGTGGCCGCTGTTGAAGAAGCTGAAGCGGGCCAGCCACGAGACCATCGGCTTGGTGAACCAGAACAGGATCGCCAGGTCGACGATGGTGGTCAGGCCGAGCGCGAAGCCGAAGCCCTTCACCGCGCCGGTGGCGAAGATGTAGAGCACGGCCGCCGAGAGCAGCGAGACGACCTGGGCCGCGAGCCGGGTGACCTTGGCGCGCTTCCAGCCGGTCTCGACCGCGACCCGCATCGACTTGCCCTCACGCATCTCGTCGCGGATGCGTTCGAAGAAGATGATGAAGGAGTCGGCGGTGACACCGACGGCGATGATCAGGCCGGCGATGCCGGGCAGCGTCAGGACGAAGCCGGCGGTCTCGCTGAGCAGCAGCACCAGGGCGTAGGTGACGGCCGCAGCGGCGAGGAGCGAGGCGACGACGACGGTGCCGAGGCCGCGGTAGTAGAGCAGGCAGTAGATCAGCACGAGCCCGAGGCCGAAGGCACCCGCGGTGAGACCGGCGCTGAGCTGGTCACCGGCGAGCGAGGGCCCGATGGTCTCGGTGTTGGCCGTGAACTCGATCGGCAGCGAGCCGTACTTGAGGCTCGTGGAGAGGCTCTGCGCGGCGGCCTCGCTGAAGTTGCCGTTGATCTCGGCGTTGCCGTCGGAGATCACCGAGCTGAAGTAGGGGGCCGACAGCACCACGCCGTCGAGGACCATGGCGAAGTTCTCGCCGTTCTCGCCCTTGGTCAGCTGGGTGGAGACGTCGCCGAAGGCGTCCTCGCCGGGGCCGCCGATGTCGAGGGTGACCGAGTAGCTGATCTGGCCCTGCGGGATCTGGTAGCCGGCGTCGTTGAGGTCGGTGCCCTGGATGACGGCCGGCGACAAGAGGTACTTCGACGCCGGGGCGTCGGGCAGGTCGGGGTCGGTGGACGCCTCGGCGGGGCTGCAGGCGACCAGCGGCTTGACCGGGTCGTCGGTCGGCAGGTCGGGCACCTCGGCCGCGGCCTCGGGGCTCTTGGTGATCGTGCCGTCGTCGTTGCAGACGTAGGCGTTGAAGAGGTCGACGTCGGCCTGCGTGTAGCCGCCGCGCATGTAGCCGATGGCCTCGTCGACCGGGACGATCGCGTTGGAGTCGAAGGTCTCGGCGGACTCGGTGGGCGTGGCACTCGGGTCGGCCGGCGTCTCGGGCGTGGCCGTCGGCGGAGCGGTGACGGTGGTCTCGCTGCTCGGTGCGTCGGTCGTGGCCGGCGCGGACGGCGTCGCGGTGCCGCTGCGGGCGAAGCCCGGGGCGACGCGGTTGTTGGAGCTCGGCGCCTGCGACGGCGCGCCGGTGGCGCTCGGCGTGCTCGGCGCGGGGGTGCCGGTGACGCTCGGCGAGCCGGGCGCGACGGTCGGCTCGGCGGTCGGCGGGATCACCGTGGTGCCGGGCGGGGTGGCCGCCGGGTTGCCGGGCGGCTGGCACACGTCGCGGCAGGCCACGAGGCGGAAGCGGAGCTGCGCGGTGCGCTGGACGGTCTCGACGACGTCACGACGGGGGTCACCGGGGATCTCGACCACGATGTTGTCGTCCTGGGTGGCCACCTCGGCCTCGGAGATGCCCGAGCCGTTGACGCGCTGGTCGATGATCTTGCGCGCCTCCTCGAGGTTGTCGTTGCTCGGGTCACCCTTGGACTCCAGGGTGATGCGCGTGCCGCCCTGGAGGTCGAGGCCCAGGTCGGGCTTCCAGGTGCTCTCGCCCTGCGCGTTGCCCGCGCCGGCGAGGGCCACGAGGCCGTAGAGGATCGCCATCCCGAGCAGGAACGCCACCAGGGTGCGTCCGGGTCGGGCCTTGTTCTTCGCCACGTGTGTCAGCTCTCCTCGGACTCGGACGTCGTCGACGACTCCGGGTCGGTGGTCTTCTTGCTCAGGTCGGGGCCGGCCGGGGCGTCGTGAGCCGCCGGGTCGAGGCCGCCGATGGCCCCGAGGGCGACGGAGACCGTCGTCCCGGGCGCCAGGGTGATGTCGGCACGGTCGTCGTGCACTGCAGCGATGGTGCCGAAGAAGCCGGACGTCAGGACGACGCGGTCGCCGACGACGAGGGATGCCTGCATCGAGCGGCGCTCGCGCTCCCGGCGTGCGCCGGGACGGATCACCAGCAGCCAGAACACGAGCACGATGCCCAGCAGGGGCAGGAGCGGGGCGAGCCCTTCCACGAACGGACCTCTCAGAACTGTCGAGCGGGGAGCACAGGGCCGCTGGAGCGCGGACCGGCCGACAGGCGAGTCTAGCCTTCGGGGTGCTGCGTCGGACCAATTGCCGACACGCCTCCAACGGTTCAGGAGTCGAAGAGAGTTCCCTCGTGGGACGACGGACCTGGGGCGGCGAGGCCGAGGTGGGCCCACGCCGCGGGGGTCGCCATGCGCCCGCGCGGGGTGCGCGCCAGGAACCCGAGCCGCACCAAGAACGGCTCGGCGACCTCCTCGACGGTCTCGCGCTCCTCGCCGACGGCCACGGCCAGCGTCGACACGCCGACCGGTCCCCCGCCGAAGCGGCGGCACAGCGCGTCGATGACGGCCTTGTCGAGCCGGTCGAGCCCGAGCTCGTCGACCTCGTAGAGGTCGAGGGTCGCGTGGGCGACGCCGAGCGTGACCACGCCGTCGGCGCGCACCTGGGCGTAGTCGCGGACCCGGCGCAGCAGCCGGTTGGCGATGCGGGGCGTGCCGCGCGAGCGCGAGGCGATCTCGGCGGCGCCCTCGTCGGTCAGGCCGACGCCGAGCAGCGCGGCCGAGCGGTGGACGATGAGGTCGAGCTCGGACGGGTCGTAGAACTCGAGGTGGCCGGTGAAGCCGAACCGGTCGCGCAGCGGACCGGGCAGCAGCCCTGCGCGGGTGGTGGCACCGACCAGGGTGAACGGCGGGATCTCGAGCGGGATGGCGGTGGCCCCGGGACCCTTGCCGATGACGACGTCGACGCGGAAGTCCTCCATCGCGAGGTAGAGCATCTCCTCGGCGGGTCGCGACATCCGGTGGATCTCGTCGATGAAGAGGACGTCGTTCTCGTTGAGGCCCGACAGGATCGCGGCCAGGTCGCCGGCGTGGGTGATCGCGGGGCCGCTGGTCAGGCGCAGCGGGGAGCTCATCTCGGCGGCGATGATCATGGCCAGCGTGGTCTTGCCGAGCCCGGGCGGGCCCGAGAGCAGCACGTGGTCGGGGGCGCGGCCGCGCTGCCTGGCCGCGTCGAGCACCAGGCCCAGCTGCTCCCGCACGCGGGCCTGACCGATGACCTCGTCGAGGGTGCGCGGGCGCAGGGCCGCCTCGATGGTGCGCTCGTCGCCCTCGGCCTCGGCGGCGGTCAGGCTGCCCGAGAGCGAGCGGAGGTGTTGCTCCTCCGCGGTCTCCAGGTCGTCCTCGTGCACGTCGGCGAGCCTGTCAGGCCTTGCTCAGGGCGCGCAGGGCGGCCCGGAGCAGGGCCCCCACGTCGGGGGTGTCGCCGGCCTGGTCGGCGACGGCCTCGATCGCCTTCTCGGCGTCCTTGGTCGTCCAGCCGAGTCCGACCAGGCCCTGGTGGACCTGCTCGCGCCAGGCGTCGGCCGGCGCGACCAGGCCGCCGGACGGCGTACCGGAGCGGGCACCGGTGGGCGCACCGATGCGGTCCTTGAGCTCGAGGATGATGCGTTGCGCACCCTTCTGGCCGATGCCGGGCACGCGGGTCAGCGTCTTGACGTCGTCGGAGCCGATCGCGCGGCGCAGGTCGTCGGGCGCGAGGACAGCGGTGATCGCCTGAGCGACCTTGGGGCCGACGCCGGAGGCGGTCTGCACGAGCTCGAACATCGATTTCTCGTCGTCGTCGACGAACCCGAACAGCGTCAGGGAGTCCTCGCGCACGACCATGCTCGTCGGCAGGGTCGCGGGCTGACCGGGGCGCAGCGTCGCGAGGGTGCCGGGGGTGCACATGAGCTCGAGGCCCACTCCCCCGACGTCGACGACGGCGCTGTTGATCGTCAGGGCGGCGACCTGCCCGCGGACGTAGGCGATCACGACTTCCTCCTCGTGCCGGCGGCGGCGAGGGCGGCGTCGATGCGCGCCTGGGCCCCTCCGCGCCAGATGTGGGTGATGGCCAGCGCCAGCGCGTCGGCGGCGTCGGCGGGCTTGGGCATGGCGTCCAGGCGCAGGATGCGGGTGACCATGGCGCCGACCTGGGCCTTGTCGGCGCGGCCGTTGCCGGAGACCGCGGCCTTGACCTCGCTCGGGGTGTGCAGGGCGACCGGGATGCCGCGGCGTGCGGCGCAGACCATGGCGATGCCGCTGGCCTGGGCGGTGCCCATCACGGTGCTGACGTCGGAGCGGGCGAAGACCCGCTCGATCGCGACCGCATCGGGCTGGTGCTCCTCGATCCAGGCGTCGACGCCCTTCTCGATCGTCACGAGCCGCACGGGCACGGCGAGCGTGGACGACGTACGGAGGACGTTGACGTCGATGAGCCGCAACGGCCGCCCGACGTCGCCCTCGACGACCCCCATGCCCATCCGGGTCAGTCCGGGGTCGATGCCCAGCACGCGCACCTGCGCTCCTCGCTGCCGTCGTTGGTCGAACGTGTGTTCGGGGACGACGCTAGCGGGACCGCCGGGGTGCGCGCGGCCGACACGCGGCAGCAGGACTCAGCGGTTGACCTTGTCCTGGTAGGTGGCGGCCTGCAGCTGGACGACGCTCTGCCCCGAGACGGTCGCCGGCGTGACGCCGTTGACGCAGCGGCGGGGGAAGGTGAACCGCACGCCGCGGTCGGAGTCGATCCAGACCGCCTTGGCGGAACAGCGCTCGGCGGAGTCGCCGCTGCGGTAGACGCCGGCGTCCCACGAGCCGTTCCACTCGGCGTACACCTGCCAGGTCGGCGCCCCGGAGCGCGCGCCGCGGAATCAGACCTGTGCGTAGATGCGCGCAGCCGGCTGCGGCGAGGCGTACCAGCGGAGCTCAGCGGTGTACGGCGCCCCCGTGCGGATCGAGACCGACCGCGCGTCAGCCCGCAGGTCGCGCACGTCGCCGCGGGCGTCGGACCGCTGCTGGGTCGTCGTACCGCTCACGTCGGCGCGGGCGGCCGGCACGGCGCCGAGCCCGAGCAGCGGGAGGGCCGCGACCACCGCGAGGAGCAGACGCAGGGTGGGGACAGGGCGGCGCGGGGTCCGAGACATGGCGGCAGGGTAACCCTCGAGAACCCTCAGGCGTCTGCGCCCTCGAGCTCGCTCATGACCTCGTCGGAGACGTCGAGGTTGGCGTAGATGTTCTGGACGTCGTCGAGGTCCTCGAGCACGTCGATGAGGTGGAACGCCTTGGCCGCGCCGTCGGCGTCGAGGGCGATCTTGGTGTCGGGCACGAACGACGCGTCGGCGGAGTCGTAGTCGATGCCGGCGGCCTGCAGGGCGGTGCGCACGGCGACCAGGTCGGTGGCCTCGCTGATCACCTCGAGGTTGTCGCCGAGGTCGTTGACCTCGTCGGCGCCGGCCTCGAGCGTGGCCTCGAGGACGTCGTCCTCGGTGACCTGCTTGCCTTCCTGCTGCACGGGGACGAGCACGACGCCCTTGCGGTTGAAGAGGAACGAGACCGAGCCGGGGTCGGCGAGCGAGCCGCCGTTGCGCGACATGGCGGTGCGGACCTCCATCGCGGCACGGTTCTTGTTGTCGGTGAGGCACTCGATGAGGAGCGCGACGCCGGCCGGGCCGTAGCCCTCGTACATGATCGTCTGGTAGTCGGCACCGCCGGTCTCGGCGCCGGACCCGCGCTTGACGGCGCGCTCGATGTTGTCCTTGGTGACCGAGGACTTCTTGGCCTTCTGGATGGCGTCGAAGAGAGTCGGGTTGCCGGCCGGGTCACCCCCGCCCATGCGTGCGGCGACCTCGATGGTCTTGATCAGCTTGGTCGTGAGCTTGCTGCGCTTGGAGTCGAGCGCGGCCTTCTTGTGCTTGGTGGTCGCCCACTTGGAGTGCCCGGACATGCCTACCTCTTCTACGTCTGCGTCACGAGGTCCACGAAGAGTCCGTGGACCCGGGGGTCGTCACCGACCTCGGGATGGAAGGAGGTCGCCATCAGCGAACCCTGCCGCACCATGACGATCCTATCGGGGCCGCCGACCGTGGCGAGCACCTCGACTCCGGACCCGACGCTCTCGACCCACGGCGCCCGGATGAAGACGCCGTGCACCGGCTCCGCCAGCCCGGTCACCTCGACCGGCCCCTCGAACGAGTCGACCTGGCGACCGAACGCGTTGCGGCGCACCGTCACGTCGAGCCCGCCGACCGTCTCCTGGCCCTCCGCGCCGTCGAGCACCCGGTCGGCCAGCAGGATCATCCCCGCGCACGTGCCGAGCACCGGCAGCCCGTCCTTGATGCGCTGGCGCATCGGCTCGAGCACGTCGAAGGCCCGAGCCAGCTTGGCGATCGTCGTCGACTCACCGCCCGGCAGCACCAGCCCGTCGACCGCCTTGAGCTCGGCCGGACGGCGTACGGCGACGGCGTGCACGCCCAGCGACGTCAGCGCTGCGAGGTGCTCGCGGACGTCGCCCTGGAGAGCGAGTACTCCGATCGTCAGGCTCACGCGACGATCTTAGAGAAGCAGTTGCATCGTGCGGCTCATGCACAGCTCCAGGGGAGAAGCGCCGAGTTTCGTCCGAGGATCGACGCGCTCGTCGTGCTCACCTGGCTCAGCTGGTTGCCGTATACCGCCGTCACCGTGACGGTGTACGTCCGGTTGCCGCTCGCGCCGGGGACGGGAGGACGGCCTTCCGTGATGCCGGGGCCGTACCCGACGAACCCGGAAGCCTGGTTGCTCGTGTAGTTCAACCGGTAGCCGGTCGGTGTCGAACCGGCAGGAGCGTCCCAGCGGATGAAGGCATTCGAGTTCAGGCCACTGGGCACGCAGCGCACGTTCGTGACAGGAGTCGAGGGGACGGCCGCCATCGAGAACGCGCCCGTGGTGGCGGACGCTTGGTCCGAGAAGGACGCGAAGGTACCGGCGATTCCCGCACTGGCAGTCATGGCTGCGACGACTGACACGCCGACGGCAGTGCCGAGCAGCACCCCGAAGCCACGCCGCTTGGCTGCTCGGTGGCGGCCGCCCGGAAGGGTCAAAGGCAACTTCGAGTCTTCGTCCGCGCGAGAGCCGAAACCGATGAGCAGGAGCATGGCACTCAGGCAGGCGGCCGCAACCAGCCCGGCGGGGCTCAGGAGCAGGGTGACCACGTAGCCGGCGTAGGGGACGGAGACGACGGACCGCTCAGCCTCGGTCACCACGTAGATTTCTTGGTCGGGCGCGCCGTTGGCGTCGCCCTTGAGGACCAGGCTCGCGGTGTCGCCACGAACGGTCGAGCTGACGAGGCGGTGGGTGATGCGCTCACCGTTGGCGCCCACCACAGAGACGACATCGCCGGGCCGCAGGTCGGACGCTTCCGTGGTGCGCGCGAGAGCGAGCGATCCGGTCGAGATGTCTGGGCTCATCGAACCGGAGCGGAAGACGAGAAAGCTGAAGCCGAAGAACGTGACGGCGATGCCAGCGACGATGGAGACGAGACCTACTGCCGCACCGGCCCACAGCAGGGCCTCACGGAGTCGACCGGTCACGGCGCGCCGACCTGCTTCGCGTTGAAGATCAGGTCTGCGGTCATGGTCTGGAGCTGTCGATCGTTGAGAGTGGCTGAGTCCAGCCGAGCGATCACGCAGATCGTCTCCGTGGCTCCGGGTGCCAGCGGGCGGGCCGCGCTGACGACCGGCGCGATGGTGGCAGGCGTCGTGGAAGGCAGCGTCTGGTTCGGCGTCGCGCTGATGGCGGCATTCGCACAGGTGCCGGTCCGGAGGCCATTGGCCGACGCGTTGCCGGCTGCGCCAGTGGCCACCGTGAACCGCATCGCGGACGACAGGGCACCGGTCGCGGAGCCACTGATCGTGTAGGTCAGACCGACGGTTCCCGCATTCACGATGGGGAAGGCGAAGGCCCTGCTCTCCCCCGGAGCCATGTCAGCCAACCCGAGTTCCGACAATGTCGTCCGGCCCGGGTTGTTGGCCAGGCCCGCGGTAGTCAGCGCGCCGTTGAGGGTGATGTCGAGCGAGCCCGACGTGAAGGTTCCGGTCTGGGCGGTCGCGTCGTCAGTCCAGAAGGCGAAGGTGCCCTGCACGCTCATGCCCGTTGCGAGAACCCCGATGGCGCCGAGCGACAGCACCGCGCGAGCCCGGCCGGTGCGGCGGGTCTTGCGGGTGGTGGAGCGACGGTGGTTGCTCATGGGAACTCCTGGGATGGGCGGCCATGGGGGCCAGGGGGTTAGGCGATGAAGACGACGCTATGCGCCGGCGTTCAAGCGCCCCTCAAGCAGGAAGCGACGCATCCTCAAGATCAGTGCAAGGCCGCAACCGGGTCGGCGTCCCGGTCGCGTCGACGGACGACGAGATAGGTACCGGTGCCGAGCAGTGCAAGCCCCAGGGGCGGCAGCCAAGGCGGGACCTCCGAGCCGGTGCCAGGCAGGAAGTCGCCCGAATTCCCGGCGACCACGGGGTCGAGGCCGGCGGCATCGGGAGCACCGCCTGCGGCGACGGGGCCGGAGTCCTCGGGCTCGACTGCCCCGTCGCCGCCGAGGTCGATGACCGCGCCGCCCTCACCGTCCACTCCGTCGCCGGCGCCCTCGCCGGCGTCTAGAACGGCATCGGAGTCGGTGAGGCTGACTGTGAAGTCCAGGTCGGTACTGAGCACCATGGTCCGATTCGGGGCCGCGACGTTCATCGCGACGCGCACGACGACCTCGAGCGGCACGCCGGGCCTCAGGCGGTCCCGATCCACCAACTGATGACGCCCGCCGTCACTCACGGTGGTCCAGGGCTGGCTGCCGGCGCGAGCCGAGATGGCGAGCCAGCCGGAGTCGACGAGGTCCCGCTGAGCAGCGCGCTCGATGACGACAGAGAGGTCACCCGCGTCGGGCTGCTGGTTGCGGACGAAGAAACGGGCTGTGCGGACATCGCCCGGTACCCAGCGTACGTCTGGGTCGAAGAGCGGGACGCCGAGCGAGTCGCTCCACGTGACGCTGTCGTAGCTCAGCCCGAGGGGCTCGCCCTCCGCGTGTGCAGGGGCGGCCGAGAGCGCGAGGGCCGAGGTCGCCAGCATCAGTGGCAGACTGCCGCGGCGCATCATCGGCCGTTCCGGCGACGGTCACGACCGGCTCCGGCGAACATCGCGCCGGCGTACAGCACGAGTGCCCCGGCGACGCCGTAGACCGCGAGCTGTCGTTGGTGGCCTGAGATGGCGTTCGAGAAGCGACCGAGGTGAGGGACCGCGTACCAGACCTGGCCGCGAACCTGTTCTGCCCTCACGGGCTCCTCGTCCGGGACGGAGTTGGCGTCACCTTGCGTGACGAAGGTGCGCTCACCGTCCGTCGAGGTCGACACCGCGATCACGCGGTGCGTCACGACGGCAGACTTGCCGGACTCGAGCTGGTAGGTGATGACGGTGCCGACACCCACCGAGTCGGGATCGGCGGCCTTGTCGACCACCAGGGTTCCGGGCGGGTACGACGGCGCCATCGAGCCGGTGAGGATGGTGTACGGCGTTGCGCCAGCCATCCTCGGGATGAGCACTCCCACCGCAAGAACGGCGACGAACCCCAGGATGACCATCCAGAGCAACGTCTGCCCGAACCACCGCACCGGTGCGGGCATCGTTGCCCGGCTAGCGCGGTGCGAAGCGGGCGCTTCCACGGTGGACATTACCTGGATCAGGCGACCGGGTTGGGGTTGAGCTGGGTGAGGACGATGTCGACGGGGCTGATCGTCGCGGTCTTCAGCTGCGAGTCGTTGCGGTTGTCACCGGTGAGGGCGCTGCCGGGGGCGCCGAACGGGATGTCGAGCGTGACGACGACCTTGAGCTCCTTGCCGTTGTTGACGGACTTGATCTCGGTGGTCGTTCCGCTGGTCGTCGGGAGGACCGCGCCGCCGTCGAGGGTGTACTCCGTCTTCGGGGTCACCTTGAACGACGACGACGTCGTCCCGTAGCCGACCGTGACGGCGGGGGTGGAGAGGGAGGCCTTGAGGTTGTCGCCGGTCGCGGTGACGACGAAGGTGCAGGTCTTGCTGACGACGTCGCCAGGCACGACGCCCTGGACGACGGTGCCGGTCTTGGCAGTGGTGCCGGCGTACTTCCAGTCGGCCTCGCAAGGAGCGTTGGCCACCTTCGGGTCGATCGAGAGCGACCCGGCGGTGATCGAGCCGCCCGGGACGGTGTCGAGGTCGGTCCAGTACGCGAGCGAGCCCGCGCCACCCATGAGGAGAACGGCGGCGGCGGAGGCGCCGAGGGCACCCTTGGTGGTCTTGTTCATGTCGTGTCCTTCGAAGTGTGGGGCGGAACCACCGGACCCGTGTCCGGCAGCGACCTAGAACCGTGGATCTCGGTGGTTCCTGGTGATGTCCCTATTCAGCCCGACCCACATCAAGCACCCCGCAACCCAACCCACCCATGACCTCAAGGTCACCTCAAGGAATCTTGCGATTCGCAGGTGGCCGTCAGGAGACGGCGAGGCGGAGCGCGCCGAGGACCGCGAGCCGCGGGTCCTCGTCGTACGGCGTGGGGCCGCCCGGCTCCAGCGAGAGGTACGCCGAGCCGCCGTCGGTGCCGGCCTCGGGCCAGGCGGGCAGCCCCTCGACGTCGGGGCGACCGGTGCGCGCGAAGGCGACCCAGTAGTCGGCGACGGCGTCGGAGAGCCGGCCCTCGTCTCCCCCGGTGACGGTGTCGAAGACGTAGGCACCCTCGGCGCCGTGGCCGGAGTAGTCGGAGGACCGGAAGACGTAGCGGAAGGTGGGCGCGCGGCGCCCGTGGGTCACGGCGCGCTCGATGCTGGGCAGGTCGAAGACGAGGTCGTCGAGGACCTCGCTGCGGTAGTCGTCCCCGTACGCCGTCACGAGGGCCTGGTGACCGGGCCCACCGAGGGTGGAGCGCAGGGCGTCGGGGTCGACGCCGAAGGCGCGGTAGTCGTCGTCGGAGAACTCGTCGGCGGTGGTGCCGACCAGGTAGGGGACGTCGGCCTCGCGGCCAGCGGCGAAGGCGGAGGCGGCCGGCTCGGGCAGGACGTCGTCGACGATGGGGGCGTCGCCGGAGAGCGTGTTGAAGGTCGAGGACAGCAGGCGTTCGGCAGGCAGGGCACGCAGCCGTCGCGGGCTCAGCGCCGGGAAGGCGTCGGCGCCTCGCTGGCGGGCGGCGTCCAGGCTCAGCGAGCTCGAGTCGCTCGGCGCCGAGCCGCTGATGGCCCGCTCGAACAGGCCCTCCGCGCGCGGTGACGACATCAGGGCGTTGACCGACATGGCGCCGGCCGAGCCGCCGGCGAGGGTCACGTTGTCGGCGTCCCCGCCGAAGGCGTCGGCGTTGGCGCGCACCCACCGCAGCGCGGCGACCTGGTCGAGGAGCCCGAAGTTGGCGACCCGTCCCTCCAGCGAGGGGTGGGCGAAGAAGCCGAGCCGGCCGAGCCGGTAGTTGACCGAGACCAGCACGATCCCGCGCCGCGCGAGCTCGGTCGCGTCGCTGGCCGCGGTCGCGCCGGACCCGGCGAAGAAGCCACCGCCGTGCAGCCACACCACCACCGGCAGGTCGCGGGTGTCGTCGTCGGGGCGCACGACGTTGAGGAACAGGCAGTCCTCCGAGGACCCCGGACGCTGCTCGAGGACCCGCTGGCCGAACGTGTAGGGCAGCGGCTGCGTGCAGGAGGCGCCGTAATCCCCCGCCTCCCGTACGCCGGCCCACGGCTCGGGCGGACGCGGCGGTCGCCAGCGGAGCGGGCCCACGGGCGGGGCGGCGTAGGGCAGGCCGAGCCAGGAGCGCACGACGCCGTCGGTCGTGCCGCGCACCTGCCCGGCCGTCGTCTCGACGAGCGACTCGAGCGCCACCGGCGCCTCGGACTCGGCCCGCTCAGCACCCGGCTCGGACCGAGCGAGCAGGACGACGAGGACCGCCACCGCCGTCAGGACGACGGCGAGGGCGGCCGCGAGGACGCCCTGGTGGCGACGCACGGAGTCGGAGGGCTACCAGCCGCGCTCGGCGAGCCGGTGCGGCTGCGGGATCTCCTCGACGTTGATGCCGACCATGGCCTCACCGAGACCGCGCGAGACCTTGGCGACCATGTCGGGGTCGTCGAAGAAGGTGGTGGCCTTGACGACGGCCTCGGCGCGCTGGGCGGGGTTGCCGGACTTGAAGATGCCGGAGCCCACGAACACGCCCTCGGCGCCGAGCTGCATCATCATCGCCGCGTCGGCGGGGGTGGCGATGCCGCCGGCGGTGAACATGACGACCGGCAGCTTGCCGGTGCGCGCGACCTCGGCGACCAGGTCGTAGGGGGCCTGCAGCTCCTTGGCGGCGACGTAGAGCTCGTCGGGCTCGAGGGAGGACAGCCGGCGCAGCTCGCCGCCGATGGTACGCATGTGCATGACGGCGTTGGACACGTCACCGGTGCCGGCCTCGCCCTTGGAGCGGATCATGGCCGCGCCCTCGGTGATGCGGCGCAGCGCCTCGCCCAGGTTGGTCGCACCGCACACGAACGGCACGGTGAACTTCCACTTGTCGATGTGGTTGGCGTAGTCGGCCGGGGTCAGCACCTCGGACTCGTCGATGTAGTCGACGCCCAGGCTCTGCAGGACCTGCGCCTCGGCGAAGTGGCCGATGCGGGCCTTGGCCATCACCGGGATCGAGACGGCCTCGATGATGCCGTCGATCATGTCGGGGTCGCTCATGCGGCTCACGCCGCCCTGGGCGCGGATGTCGGCGGGGACCCGCTCGAGCGCCATCACGGCGACGGCGCCGGCGTCCTCGGCGATCTTGGCCTGCTCGACGTTGACGACGTCCATGATGACGCCGCCCTTGAGCATCTCGGCCATGCCGCGCTTGACGCGCTGGGTCCCGGTGTCGGCGTTGTCAGCGGTGTTGTCGGCCATGCCCTGATGGTACGGCGGTCAGAGGGTCCCGTCGGACGCGGGGCCACCCGTGGGGGTGGACTCGGAGGCCGGTCCGGCGACCGGCTCGACGGGGTCGGCCGGCAGCGCGGAGGCCTGGTCGAGCGCGACGGCCTGGCGGTGGACCTTGAGCACCCGGAAGACGACGGTGTAGGTGGCGGCCAGCGCCAGGACCCACAGGGCGACGTGGAGCAGGACCGGCAGGTCGAAGAGGCCGGAGAGGCCGGTCGCGACGAGGATCAGCACCAGGCGGTCGGCGCGCTCGGCGATGCCGCCCTTGGCGTCCATGCCGAGCGACTCGGCACGGGCGCGGGCGTAGGAGGTGACCGAGCCCATCACCAGGCCGTAGAGCGACAGGCACTCGTACAGGTAGCTGTCGCCCGGACCGCTGAAGTAGAGCGCGAGGCCGACGAAGATCGCGCCGTCGCCGAAACGGTCGAGGGTGGAGTCCCAGAAGGCACCGAACTTCGAGGTGCGGCCCAGCTCGCGGGCCATCTTGCCGTCGATGAGGTCGCTGAAGACGAAGGCGGTGATGAAGACGGCGCCGACCAGCAGGTGCCCTGTCGGGAAGAAGACCAGCGCCCCGGCGCACACGCCGACGGTGCCGACGAGGGTCACCGTGTCGGGGCTGATGCCCAGCCGGATGAAGAGTCGGACGAACGGCAGGAGCATGACGCCCTGCCAGAAGTCCTTGAAGCGGTCCAGGACGCTCGTCTGCAGCACGCGCAGCAGGCTAGGCCATCACCGGACCGTCACCGGACCGGGCGCGCGCCGGGGCCCGTCGCGCGCCGCCGGTCACTCCTGGACAGCAGGTCTAGTGTCGGGTCACGGAGCCGTCCAGGCTCTCCACCAGAGGAACCCACATGAGTGACAAGTCACCGCGCCAGGGCATGACGAAGAAGTCCGGGAAGTCTCTGAAGGAGAAGCGCGCCGACAAGCGCGACAAGGCGACCGGTGACACCTCGCCGCTCGACCCGGGCAACGCCAAGCGGCGCTGAGTCAGACCCCGTCAGAGGCCCGAGGCACTGACCTCGGTGTTCTCGGCGACCAGCAGCACGGCGCCGATGAGGCTCGCGCGCCCGCCGAGCTCCCCCGCCACGACGGGGGTGCTCGCGGCGGCGTCGAGCGCGTAGCGGCGCAGGCCGATCCGGGCCGGCTCGAGCAGCAGCTCGCCGGCCCGGGCCATGTCCCCACCGACCGCGACCAGCGCGGGGTTGAGCAGGTTGACGACGCTGGCCAGGCCGCGGCCGAGGTGCAGCCCGGCCTCCTCGAGCGCGCGGCGGGCCGCGACGTTGCCGGCGCGCGCTGCGGCCACGACGTGGTCGACGTCGGTGGCGCCGAGGGTCTCGGGCAGCTGCCCGGCGACCATCTGCTGCACGAACGGCGTGGACGTGTAGGCCTCGAGGCAGCCCCGCTTGCCGCAGCGGCACACCGGACCCTGGTCGTCGAGCGTGAGGTGGCCGATCTCGCCCGCGGTGCCGCCGGCGCCGTGGAACAGCTCGCCGTCGATGATGATGCCGGCACCCACGCCGGACGAGGTCTTGATGAAGACCGAGCTGTCGTAGCCGCGCCCGGCGCCCACGCGGTGCTCGGCGAGCGCGCCGAGGTTGGCGTCGTTCTCGACCAGCACCGGTACGCCGAAGACCGCCTCGGCCGCCTCGCGGGCGTTGACCCCGTGCCAGCCGGGGAAGATCGCGTCGGACTCCACGACGTCGTCGGCGACCGGCGCGGGCAGGCCGAGCCCGAGGCCGCGCACCGGCGGCGCGGAGGCGTCGAAGGCATCCAGCGCGTCGAGCATGCGTCGGGCCAGGGCGAGCGCCTCGCCGTGGTCCTCTCCCCCGCCGGTGTGGTGGCGGCTCTCGCGCAGCACGGCGCCCGACAGGTCGCCGACGGCCACCGCCACGT
Organism: Nocardioides sp.; assembly: GCA_025964985.1. Classification (GTDB taxonomy): domain Bacteria; phylum Actinomycetota; class Actinomycetes; order Propionibacteriales; family Nocardioidaceae; genus Nocardioides. The sequence continues at coordinate 8,034 of JAOPXU010000271.1, read as the reverse complement.
GGCTGTGGCCGAAGTCGATGCCCACGACGGTGCCCGCCGCCGGCGAGAGCCGTACGGCGGCCCCGCGGCGTCCGCTGCCCGGCACGACGTCGACGACGCCGTGGTCGTGGAGGTCGCGCACGATCGTGGAGACGGTCGCCGGCGCGAGACCGGTGGCGCGGGCCAGGTCGGCCTGGGTCCAGGAGTCGCCACCCTCGCGCAGCAGCCGGACGACGCGCGACTGGTTGGCGCTGCGCAGCGAGCCGGGTGATCCGGGGGCGCTGGAGGCGGTCGGGGCCAGGGTCTGGCCGTTCGGACCGGCACCGGGACCGACGCCGGACCCGACGCTGTGACCGGCGCTCCGGCCCGCGGTCGGGGTGGGGGGCGACATGGGACGGCACTGTGCCCGGGCCGGACGGCGTACGTCAACGGTTTCGTCGCTATTGGTCGAAGACAAACCGTTCGTCCGGACCAGTTGGAACCTTTTTACGTTCGACTCTTGACGACAAACCTGTGACGGTCAACACTCATCACGCGCCGGGCCGCTGTGAGTCCGGAGAAGTACACCCCCTGAGGAGTCGACGTGACCACACCGATCCACCGCGTGGCAGCCCTGGGCGCAGCCCTGGTCTTCAGCGCTGCCGCCCTGACCGCCTGCGGCGCCAACGAGAGCGACAGCGACAGCGGCAACGACAACGGCGGCAGCGGCGACACCGGCGGCGAGTCCGCCGGCGGCACCATCGCCCTGCTCCTGCCGGAGTCGAAGACCACCCGCTACGAGGCGTTCGACAAGCCGCTGTTCGAGGCTGCCGTCGCCGAGCTCTGCTCCGACTGCACCGTCGACTACTACAACGCCGACCAGGACGAGGCCAAGCAGGCCCAGCAGATGACCACCGCCCTCGACGGCGGCGCGCAGGTCGTCGTGCTCGACCCGGTCAACGGCGCCGGCGCCACCGGCATGGTCGAGGACGCGCAGGCCCAGGACGTCCCGGTCATCGCCTACGACCGCCTCATCACCAACGCCGACTACTACATGTCCTTCGACAACGAGACCGTCGGCAAGATGCAGGCCGAGGCGCTCGTCGAGGCCGTCGGCGACACCGGCGACATCCTCATGCTCAACGGCGCCCCGTCCGACCCCAACGCCGCGCAGTTCAAGGCCGGCGCCCACTCGGTGCTCGACGCCTCCGGCGTCACCATCGCCGAGGAGTACGACAACCCCGACTGGAGCCCCGAGAACGCCCAGCAGTGGACCACCGACCAGCTCAGCAAGATCGACCCCGCTGACATCGCCGGCATCTACGCCGCCAACGACGGCCAGGCCGGTGGCGTCGTCGCCGCCATGACCGGTGCCGGCGTGGCGCTCGACGCCCTCCCGCCGATCACCGGCCAGGACGCCGAGGCCGCTGCGATCCAGCGCATCCTCGCCGGCGAGCAGGCCATGACGATCTACAAGCCCATCCCGATCGAGGCCGAGACCGCAGCCGAGGTGGCCGTCAAGCTGCTCCAGGGCGAGGACGTCAGCGGCACGACCGCGACCGGCATCGAGCAGACCGAGTACGAGGGCGTGAAGTCCTACATCTTCACCCCCGTCGTCGTCACCGCCGAGAACGTCGCCGACACCGTCATCGCTGACGGCTTCTACGACGCCGCCGACATCTGCACCGGCGACTACGCCGACGACTGCGAAGCTGCCGGCATCTCCTGATGGACCTGGACAAGACGCCGGCCGGGGGGAGGGTCGTCCTCTCCCTGGCCGGCATCACCAAGCGGTTCGGTGCCGTCCAGGCACTGACCGACGTGTCGCTCGAGGTGAGCGCCGGCGAGGTCGTCGCCCTCGTCGGTGACAACGGCGCCGGCAAGTCGACGCTGGTCAAGGTGATCTCGGGTGTCTACCAGCCCGACGAGGGCGAGATCGTCCTCGACGGGCGTCGTACGTCGGTCAGCGGCCCGTCCGCCGCCCAGGCGATGGGCATCGCGACCGTCTTCCAGGACCTCGCGCCGTGCGACACCCTCGACGTCGTCGCCAACCTGTTCCTGGGCCAGGAGCGCCGCAAGGGCGCGTTCCTCGACGAGGTCGGCATGGAGCAGGAGTCGTGGCGCCTGCTGCGCTCGCTCTCGGCCAAGATCCCGTCGGTGCGCATCCCGATCGCCGCCCTGTCCGGTGGCCAGCGTCAGACCGTGGCCATCGCCCGCAGCCTCGTGGGCAGCCCCAAGGTCGTCATGCTCGACGAGCCGACCGCGGCGCTGGGCGTCGCCCAGACCGCCGAGGTGCTCAACCTCATCGAGCGGCTGCGCGACCAGGGCCTCGGCGTCATCCTCATCACCCACAACATGGCGGACGTGCAGGCGGTCGCCGACCGCATCGTCGTGCTCCGCCTTGGTCGCAACGCGGCCGAGTTCCGGGTCGAGGACGCCACCACCGCCCAGCTGGTCGCCGCCATCACCGGCGCCAGCGACAACGTGGTCGCCGCGCGTGCGGCCCGCACCGAGGAGGCCTCCCGTGGCTGACGCACTCACCAAGGAGCCCCTCGAGACGCCCGGCTCGGCCGTCGCGGCCGACATGGCCGACGAGCGCCTGATCCACGAGCTCGGGGTCGCCGGCGTCATCAAGGCGGGCCTCAACCGGGCCCGCGGCGGTGACCTCGGCACCGCGCCGGTCATCATCGGCCTGATCGCCATCTGCTTCGTCTTCTACCTCAAGGAACCCGCGTTCCTGTCGTCGAAGAGCCTGGTCTCGATCACCCAGTTCGCGGCGCCCACCGGCGTCATCGCGCTGGGCATCGTGCTGGTCCTGCTGCTCGGGGAGATCGACCTCTCCGTGGGCTCGGTGGCCGGCTTCACCTCCGCCCTGCTGGCGGTGACGCTGGTCAACAACGACCAGTCGCTCATCATCGCCATGGCCGCGGCCATCGGCGCGGGCCTGCTCATCGGCCTCGTCTACGCCGTCCTGCACCAGGTGGTGGGGGTCCCCAGCTTCGTGTTCTCGTTGGCGGGCCTGCTCGCCTTCCAAGGAGCACTGCTCTACACCCTGGGCGACACCGGCACGATCACGCTCCCCCAGGACTCCGGGCTGCGCTCCTTCGCCCGCGAGAAGTTCCTCAGCGACGCCCAGGCCTACGGCCTGGTCGCCGTCACGGTGCTCATCTACCTCGGGTCGCGGCTGTGGACCATCAAGCAGCGCAAGGCCGCCGAGCTGACCCCGCCCAACCTGGTCGGCGTCATCATCAAGGCGGTGCTGCTGGCCGCCGGGCTGTCGTACTTCTGCTACTACCTCGGCCTCGCCCGCGGCGTCGGCTACCTCTTCACCCTCTTCGTGCTCCTGGTCGTGCTCATGGACCTGGCGCTGCGCAAGACCACCTGGGGCCGTCACGTGATGGCCGTGGGCGGCAACGAGGAGGCGGCTCGCCGCTCGGGCATCAAGGTCAGCTGGATCTACGTCTCCGTCTTCGGCCTGACCTCCACCTTCGCCGCCCTCGGCGGCGTGCTGCTGGCCGGTCAGCTCACGACGGTGTCGCAGTCGAGCGGCACCACCGACACCAACCTGACCGCCATCGCGGCTGCCGTCATCGGCGGCACGTCGCTCTTCGGTGGCCGGGGCACGGCGTACGCCGCCCTGCTGGGCATGCTCGTCCTGCAGGCGATCTCCGCCGGGCTCAACATCATCAACGTCGACTCCGACGTGCGGTTCATGGTCACCGGCGGCGTGCTCCTCGTCGCCGTCGCCATCGACTCGGTCTCGAGGCGGCTGCGGTCGTCGAGCGGCAGAGGTTAGCGTCCCGGACGCCCACCCCTCGTCGACCCGTCGCACTTGTGCGACGGGTCGACGCGATTTCAGCCCAGCCAGTGCTCGGCGAGCAGCTGCCGCGTGTCGGTGAGCAGCTCGGGCAGGGTGCGGGTCCGGCCGATGATCGGCATGAAGTTCTGGTCGCCCGGCCAGCGCGGGACGACGTGCTGGTGCAGGTGGCCGGCGATGCCGGCACCGGCGACGTGGCCCTGGTTCATCCCGACGTTGAAGCCCCCGGCGCCCGAGACCTGGCGCACCGTGCGCATCGCCTGGCGCGTGAGGTCGGCGATCTCGGCGGCCTCGTCGTCGGTGGTGTCGGTGTAGTCGGGGATGTGGCGGTAGGGGCAGACCATCAGGTGCCCCGGCGCGTAGGGGTAGAGGTTGAGCACGGCGTAGGCCAGGCTCCCCCGTCGTACGACGAGGCCGTCGACGTCGTCGAGTCCCGGGATCCGGCAGAACGGGCACTGCGGCTCGGAGTCGTCGGCCGGCTTGTTCTCGCCGCGGATGTAGGCCATCCGGTGCGGCGTCCACAGCCGCTCGAGGCCGTCGGCGTCGCCCGGGCCGTCCTGCTGGTGGGTCACGAGGCGGCAGGGTCGGGCTCGACGCCGGCCGGCAGCAGGTCGACGAGTGGCAGGTCGGGGTCGATGGTCAGGCCGAGGCGCCGGGCGTGGCCGTCGAGGAGGTTCCACACCGACTGCGCGAGCAGGTCGACGAGCACCGGCGCCTCGGGAGCCCGCGGCTCGCGCGCGACCCATCGGCGTACGGCGCCGAAGACGGCTCCTACCAGGCCGTGGGCCAGCGGGTCGACGAGCGCGCGCTCGTCGTCGTCGAGATCGGCGCCGAGCAGCGCGATGGCGAGCTCGAGGATCTCGGTGACGGCGACGGCGATGCGGTCGGTGCCCTGCTCGAGCGCGCCGTGGAGCTCCTGGCTGGCGAAGGAGTGGGCGGCCGGGTGGGCGACGACCCAGTCGACGTAGGAGGAGATGATGCGCCGGATGATCTGGTGGACCGTGCCGTCGAGGCTCACCTCGGGGATCAGCCCGGAGGTCAGGTCGTCGAGGATGTGGGCGCGGATCGCGCGGTCGAGGTCGGCGCGGTCGTCGAAGTGGCGGTAGACGACGGTGCGGTTGAGCCCGGCGCGCGCGGCGATCTGCTGGACGTGGAACTCCTCGCCCGGGGAGCCCTCACCGATGACCGCGAGCGCGGCGTCGAGGATCTGGGCACGGCGCTCCGTGTTGTGCTTGGTCCACCGGGCCTGCCGGCCGTCCTGCTGCGCCATGCCACCTCGATCGCTCGTCTAGGCGCGGTCCCCCTGCCCGCGGACGAGCGCCTTGACCGAAGGGTATCGGCGCCGTCGAGGGGGCGTCGTCGCAGCCTGGGCGACGCGCACCATCTCGTCGACGTCGACGATCTTGGCACGCGGGCGCGAGCCCTCGGCGCCGCGTCGGCGCTCCTCGGCGTCGATGGCGCGCCAGCCGGCGAGGTCGACGACCCCGGGACGGCGTCCGGCCACGACCGCAGCGATCGACTCGCGCGTGCCGACCGGTGCGGGCAGGCCCGCGTCGAGGTCGTCGAGCAGCGTGGCGACCGTGCCCTCGGCGCACGACTTGTTGGTGCCGATGAAGCCGGTGGGGCCGCGCTTGACCCAGCCGGCGACGTAGAGGCCGGGGCGGACGCGGCCGGCGTCGTTGGGCACGGTGCCGGTGGCGGGGTCGTAGGGCAGGTCGGCGACCGGGCGGCCGTGGTAGCCGATGGCGCGCAGCACCAGGCCGGCCTCGATGACCTCGGTGGTGCCGTCTCGCTCGACCTGGACTCCGGTGACGCCCGTGGTCTCGTCGCCCAGGATGCGGGTCGGGCGGGTGTGGAAGCGCAGCACGATGCGGCGGGTGGCGGTCGGCGACGGCGGCCGCGCCACCAGCTCGGCGAGCACCTCGAGCTTGCGGGTGCCGGTCGGCAGCGCCGCTCCCCCGGTGTCGACGACGACATCAAGGGCGCCGCGCTCGGCCAGGCCGGCGATGCCGACCAGCTCGGGCAGCGTGAACGCCGCCTCGGCCGGTCCGCGACGACCCAGGACGACGACCTCGCGCACGTCGCTGCGGCGCAGCGCGCTCAGCGGCAGGGCGGCGATGTCGGTCCGGGCGAGCGCCTCGGGGTCGAGGGCGAGGATGCGGGCGACGTCGAGGGCGACGTTGCCGGTGCCGACGACGACCGCACGGCCCGACGCCGACCGCAGCGGCACGTCGAGGTCGACCCGGTCGGGGTGGCCGTTGTACCAGCCGACGAGCTCGGTGGCCGACAGGGAGCCGCGCAGCTGCTCGCCCGGGATGCCGAGGCTGCGATCGGCGCTGGCGCCCACGGAGTAGACGACGGCGTCGTACTGCGCCTCGAGGTCGGCGAGGGCCAGGTCGCGCCCGATCTCGACCCCGAGGAAGTAGCGGAAGCCGGGCAGCTCCTCGATGGCGCGGAACAGCTTCTCGACGCGCTTGGTGTGGTGGTGGTCGGGCGCGACGCCCGCGCGCACCAGGCCGTACGGCGTGGGCAGCCGGTCGTAGACGTCGACCGAGACCTCGGGGTGCTTGAGGAGCTCGTCGGCGGTGTAGAGACCCGCCGGCCCGGCCCCGACGACCGCGACCCGGAACGGGCCAGGGCGCTGGAGCCGGCGCTGCTTGCCGACGACCGACAGCGGGCGGCGGTCGGGGTGCGGGAAGCAGTCGTAGTAGTCGGCGTTGATCGCGACGAACGGCTGCTCCTCGACGGTGAGCACCGACTCGGGCTTGATCGCGTCGACCGGGCACGCCGTGGCGCAGGCCCCGCAGCCGACGCAGGAGTCGGCGTCGACGTAGAGCATCTCGGCCTCGGCGAACCCCGGCTCACCAGGGGCAGGGTGGATGCAGTTGACCGGGCACGCGATGACGCACGAGGCGTCGGCGCAGCACGACTGCGTGACGACGTACGCCATCGGACGCGCCGCTCAGCCGGCCGCGGACGCGGGCTGGCTGCGGAAGCGCGAGCTGCGGCCGTCGATGCCGAGCGCGCGCCACAGGCGCCGCGAGACGGGGTTGCGGATGCCGGTGGAGTCGGCGAGCATCCGGACGTCGCCGAACAGGTCGCGCAGGAACTTCCGCGACTCGGGGCTGTCCCAGTAGAGGTCCTTCATGACCTCCTTGGGGATGCCCATGTCCTTACGGGCCTGGCGGCTCGGCACGAGGATCTCGTTGCACAGCCACTTCATGATCACCGGCACGATGACCGACAGGATCGCGCGCTCGGAGCGCTTGAGGCGGGGTGCCTTGTGCTCGAGGTACTGGTGGGCGAAGCCGATGTGGCGCGCCTCCTCCGCGACGTGGATCTGCATGATGCGCTGCAGCAGCGGGTGCATCTCGTCGCCGGCACGCAGGATCGTCTTCTGCACGTGGTCGATCGGCTCCTCGCCGGCCAGGACGCCGTAGAAGAACGCGAACGGCACCGCCTTGGCGGCCAGCGGCAGCAGCGGCCCGATGGTGCGGAAGAAGCGCGACCCGCCCGTGACGGGCTGCCCGGAGCGGTTGACGAACTCCTGGAACATCTGGGTGTGGTGGCACTCCTCGGTCGCCTCGTGCGTGGAGTAGCGGAACTCCGGGGAGCCGTTGGGCAGGCCGAGGGCGTAGTTCATCAGCCCGGCGATGAGGATCTGCTCGAACTGCAGCCCGACCTTCGTGACGTTGGCCTGGCGGTAGAGCCCAATGCGGATGCGCTCGTCCTGGGGCAGCCCGCGGTACCACGGGTGCCCGCCGAGGACGTCGACCTCCGGCAGGATCCACCGCTCGTCGGTCGGGTCGATCGCGAAGTCGGGGTGGTCCCAGTCGATGTCGACGAACGCGTCGAAGTGCTGCTCGACCGAGGCCTCGCTCAGCGTGCGCAGACGCTGCTCGTAGGTCTGGAACGGGTCGACCTGCTGGGTGGTGGCGGTGGGCTCGAGCGTGCTGGTCACGGGGGCGCCTCTCGTCGTCGGGGGGAACCCGACCGACGTTAGTGCGACATCGTGTTGCATGTAAAGGGTAACTGCGACACTACGTCCCAGTAACTTGGCTCGGCGGCGCCCGCCGACTCCCCCCACGCTGGTCGAGGAGGCCGGCCACGGCCGTCTCGAGACCACCCGACCGCAGGGGCAGGTGGGCCTGGGTACGTCGGCTTCAGTGGCTTCGAGGCTCGTCGCCAGGGCTCCTCGCGCCTCAGCCGGCGCAGGGGTTGGTCCGAAGCGCCCGCAGGTGTACGTCGACCCGACCACA
>JAOPXU010000253.1 GCA_025964985.1 Nocardioides sp. | reverse complement strand
TCGCCGCCCGACGGCTTCGTGTCGGCGACCGGCTTCTCGGCCTCCTCGCCCGCGGGGGCGGGCTCGGGGACGGACTCGGGCGAGGGCTCGGGGCGCTCCTCGGCGCGCGGGTCGGACTGCGCCTCGGGCTGCTCCTCGCGGACCGGGCTCGCGGGCTCGTCGGAGCCCTTGTCGAAGCCCTTGTCGGAGCCCTTGTCGGAGTCCTTGTCCTTCTCGGGGGTCTCGTCGCCGGCGGGCAGCTCGCCCTTGTCCTCGGCGATCTGCTCCTCCTGCTCGGCCTTCTTCTCCGACTCGGCCTCGTCCTGGGGCTGTGCCTCGGGCGTGGCGGTGTCGGTGGCCTCGCTGGGGGAGACACCCTTGTCGCCGACGACGGCGAGCTCGGCGCCGACCTCGACGGTCTCGTCCTCCTCGACCTTGATCTCCAGCAGCGTGCCGGCGACCGGGGAGGGGATCTCGGTGTCGACCTTGTCGGTCGAGACCTCGAGCAGCGGCTCGTCGACCGCGACGTCGTCGCCGACCTTCTTCAGCCAGCGCGTGACGGTGCCCTCGGTGACGGACTCACCGAGCGCGGGCAGGGTGACCGACGTACTGCTGCCGCCGCCACCGCCGCCGCTGTCGGAGGAGGCGGCCGGAGCCGACTCCTTCTCGGCCTCGGGGGTCTCGTCGCCGTCGGGGAGCTCGCCCTTGTCCTCGACGATCTCCTCCTCCTGCTCGGCCTTCTTCTCCGACTCGGCTTCGTCCTTGGGCTGGGCCTCGGGAGCGGCGGACCCGTCGGCGTCGCCGGCGGATTCGCCCTCGTCGCCGATCACGGCCAGGACCGCGCCGACCTCGACGGTGTCGTCCTCGGCCGCCTTGATCTCGAGCAGGGTGCCGGCGACAGGGGAGGGGATCTCGGTGTCGACCTTGTCGGTCGAGACCTCGAGGAGCGGCTCGTCGACCGCGACGGCGTCACCGACCTGCTTGAGCCAGCGGGTGACGGTGCCTTCGGTGACGGACTCCCCGAGTGCCGGGAGGTTGACTTCGGTGGCCATGGGTGAGCGGTTCCCCTTCAGGAGTGGGCGTGGAGAGGCTTGCCGGCGAGGGCCAGGTGGGCCTCGCCGAGGGCTTCGTTCTGGGTCGGGTGGGCGTGCACGAGCGGGGCGACGTCCTCGGCGTGCGCCTCCCAGGCGTAGATGAGCTGGGCCTCGCCGATGAGCTCGCCGACGCGGTCCCCGACCATGTGGACGCCGACGACCGGCCCGTCCTTGCGACGGACCAGCTTGACGAAGCCCTGGGTCTTGAGGATCTGGCTCTTGCCGTTGCCGCCGAGGTCGTAGGTGAGGGTCTCGACCTCGTCGCCGTACGTCGCCCGGGCGGTCGCCTCGTCGAGCCCGACCGACGCGACCTCGGGGTGGCTGTAGGTCACGCGCGGGATGGCCGTCTCGTCGATGGGCTGTGGGTCGAGCCCGGCGATGTCCTCGGCCACGAAGATGCCCTGCGCGAAGCCGCGGTGGGCCAGCTGCAGGCCGGGGACGATGTCACCGACGGCGTAGACGCCCTCGACGTTGGTGCGGCAGCGCTCGTCGGTGAGGACGAAGCCGCGCTCGGTGGCGACACCGATGTCCTCGAAGCCGAGGCCGTCGGTCGACGGGCCACGGCCGACGGCGACGAGCAGCAGCTCGGCCTCGATGACGTCGCCGCCCTCGACGGTCACCGCGACGCCGTCGTCGGTGGTCTTGACGCTCTGGAAGGGGGTGCCGGTGCGGAAGACGATGCCGCGCTTGCGGAACGCGCGCTCGAGGGCCTTGGAGGAGGCCTCGTCCTCGCCGGCGACCAGGCGGGGCAGCGCCTCGACGATGGTGACCTCGGCGCCGAAGCTGCGCCACACGCTGGCGAACTCGCAGCCGATCACGCCGCCGCCGAGCACCACGACCGAGGCCGGGACGTGCTCGAGGCGCAGGGCGTGCTCGGAGGTGAGGACGTGCGCGCCGTCGACGTCGAGGCCGGGCAGCGAGCGGGCGTAGGAGCCGGAGGCGAGCACGAGGTGCTTGCCGGTGTGCACCTCTTGGCCGTCGGCACCGGTGACGGTGACCTCGCGCTGGCCGGTGACGCGGCCGGTGCCCTCGACGACGGTGATGCCGCGGCCCTTGATGAGCCCGGCCAGACCCTTGTGGAGGCGGGAGACCACGCCGTCCTTGTAGGCGTTGACGCCCGGCATGTCGATGCCCTCGAGCGTGGCGCGCACGCCGAACTGCTCGGAGTCACGCGCCTGGTCGGCGACCTCGGCGGCGTGCAGCAGCGCCTTGGTCGGGATGCAGCCGACGTGCAGGCAGGTGCCGCCCACCTTGTCCTTCTCGACCAGGCCGACGCTGAGGCCCAGCTGCGCCGCCCGCAGAGCACAGGCGTAGCCGCCCGAACCCGCTCCGAGGACGAGGACGTCGAAGTCGGCCACGCTGGTCCTTCCGGTGTCGGGGGAGGCGCGCGAGGCGCCGTCGCCCATCTTTGCACTGGCGGCGCCCGGCCACGCAAGGCGGGCACGAGGGTCGTCCCGGGGAGATGTGCCGCACGATCCGGAGGGGGCGGGGCAGACTACGCACATGGCTTTCCTCGACCGCTTCCGCCGCGGCACCCGCCCGCGCATGAGTCGCCCCACCGGCGGGCTGCGCACCGGGTCCACGACCGTGCGTGCCGCTGACAAGGTCGACGTGCTGCACCTGGAGTCGTGGGTGACCGAGCGTCGTGGCGTCGAGGGGTTCGTCGAGCCCCGCACCGCCGTCAGCGACGTGACGCTGCTCCTCGTGGCCCACGACGGCGAGTGGACGCGACGCCGCGTGCCGTCGATCAACTGGGCCCACGACTTCTGCAACAAGCAGCAGGTGCCGTCCTACGACGCCGCCGTCGTCGGCATCCCGCAGCGGATGCGCGACTACAACTCGCGGGTCAAGCAGCAGCGCCGCGAGCAGGGGCTCTAGCTCGAGGCGAGGCCCCGCGCGTACTCGACCAGCGTCGTCACCGCGACGCCCGTGCCGCCGCTGGTGAGGTGCCCACTCGGCCCGCCGCCGTTGTATGCCGGCCCCGCGATGTCGAGGTGGGCCCACGGCAACCCGGCGGTGAACTCGCGCAGGAATGCCGCGGCGTACAGGCCACCGCCCCAGCGGATCCAGTCGTGCTGGGCCAGGTCGGCGATCTTGCTGGAGCGGATGCGCTCGTCCATGTGCTCGGGGATCGGCATCGGCCAGTGGTCCTCGCCGGCGACCTCCGCCGCGTCGAGCACGGCCTGGACGACGGTCGGGTCGCCCAGCACGCCGCCGACCTTGTCGCCGAGCGCGACGACCATGTGGCCGGTGAGCGTGGCGACGTCGAGGACGACGTCGGGCTGGCGCTCGGTCGCCATGACGAGCGCGTCGCCGAGCACCATGCGGCCCTCGGCGTCGGTGTTGAGGATCTCGACCGTGGTGCCGCCGTACATCGTGACGACGTCGCCGGGACGGGTGGCGGCGCTGCCGAGCATGTTCTCGGCGATCGAGGCGTACGTCGTCACGCGCACCGGGAGGCCGAGGTCGGCGATGGCGAGGGTGGCGGCGACGACGGCGGCCGCGCCCGCCATGTCGGACTTCATCTCGTGCATGCCCGCGGCCGGCTTGATCGACAGCCCGCCGGTGTCGAAGGTGATGCCCTTGCCGACGAGGGCGAGGTGGGTCTTGGCGCCCTTGGGGGCGTAGGACAGCTCGACCAGGCGCGGCGGGGCGTCGGAGCCCTGCCCGACCGACAGGATGCCGCCGCAGCCGAGCTCGGCCAGCTGCTTCTCGTCCAGGACCTTGACCGTCACCTTGCCGGCGCCGCGGGGGCGGGCCTTGACGGCGGCGACGATGGCGTCGGCGAAGGACGGCGGCCGCAGGTCGTTGGGCGGGGTGTTGACCCAGTCGCGGGTCAGGCTCACGGCGGCGGCCAGGGTCTGGGCCTCCGCGAAGGCGGCGGTGACGTCCTTCTTGCGGGCGGCGGGGCTGAGCACGACGACCTCGGCCGGAGCCTTCTTCTCGCCGTCGCCCTTCTTGTACGTCGTGAACGTGTAGCCGCCGAGCAGGTAGCCCTCGGTGGTCGCGCGCACCAGCTCGGCCGAGTCGGCCGGCAGCGCGAGGGCGACGGAGGCGGCGTTGGAGACCGCACGCGCTGCGGCACCGGCGGCACGGCGTACGCCGGCGGGCGTCACCTCGCGGCCGAGGCCGACGAGCACGAGCACGGGGGAGGAGATGGCCTTGGCCGTGGGCACCTTGACGACCTCGCCGGCCTTGCCGGTCACGCCGAGGGTGGCGAGCAGGGGCGCGAGCTTGCGGCCGTAGGCGGCGGCGACGTCGTCGGCCCCGGGGGCCAGCTGCGGGCGGGAGCCGCCCGAGAGGACACCGACCACCACGACGTCGCAGCGGGTCTTGGCGGGGCTGGCACTGCGCAGGGTCCACGTCGTCACCCGGGGAGCCTACGACCCCGCGCGGCCCACCCCCGGGCACCGGGTAGGTTGCGAGCCATGTCCGAGACGGCCCTTCCCCAGGAGCCGCTGCGCTCCCCGTTGCACGACAGGCACCTGGCGCTCGGCGCCAAGTTCGCCGACTTCGGCGGGTGGACGATGCCCCTGCAGTACGCCGGCGTGGTCGAGGAGCACACCGCCGTGCGCACCGCCGCCGGCATCTTCGACGTCAGCCACCTGGGCAAGGCGCTCGTCGCCGGCCCGGGCGCCGCTGCGCTGGTCAACGCCACCCTGACCAACGACCTGGGCAAGATCGGCCCCGGCAAGGCGCAGTACACGCTGTGCTGCGACGACGAGACCGGCGGCATCGTCGACGACCTCATCGCCTACTACCGCGACGACGAGCACGTCTTCCTCATCCCCAACGCCGCCAACACCGCCGAGGTGGTGCGCCGGCTGCGCAACGCCGCCCCCGAGGGCGTCGAGGTGACCGACCAGCACCGCGAGCACGTCGTCCTGGCGGTGCAGGGCCCGCACTCCGACGAGGTGCTCGCAGCCGTCGGGCTGCCGACCGGCCACGACTACATGAGCTTCGTCGCGGCGCCGTACGACGGCAGCGAGGTCGTCGTGTGCCGCACCGGCTACACCGGCGAGCGCGGCTACGAGCTCGTCGCGCCCAACGCGGTGGCCGTCGCGCTGTGGGACGCCCTGCTCGTCGCCGGCGCGCCGCACGGCCTGGTGCCCTGCGGCCTCGGCGCGCGCGACACCCTGCGCACCGAGATGGGCTACCCGCTGCACGGGCAGGACATCACCATGTCGGTCACCCCCAACGAGGCCCGCCTCGGCTGGGCGGTCGGCTGGAAGAAGGACGCGTTCTGGGGACGCGACGCGCTCGTCGCCGAGAAGGCGGCCGGCCCTCGACGTCGGCTCTTCGCGCTCGAGTCGACCGGCCGCGCCATCCCGCGGCCCCACATGAGCGTCAGCCTGGTGCCCGACGTCCTGCTCGGCGAGATCACCTCCGGGACCTTCTCGCCGACGCTCAAGAAGGGCATCGCCCTCGCGCTGCTCTCCTCGGTGGTCAACCCCGAGGCCAAGGTCGGCGTCGACGTGCGTGGACGCCGCGAGATGTTCCAGATCAGGCCGTTGCCCTTCGTCGACACGTCCGTGCGGGAGTCGTGACCATGAACCTGCCCGACCAGCCGCCCACCTTCCGTCGTCCGACCCCGGCCGAGCGGCCGTGGGCCTGGCGCCTCGAGGACGCCTCGGGCGCCGAGGTGACCCCCTCCGGCGAGGGCACCGACGAGCTCGTCGAGCAGCGCTTCGCGAGCCAGGCCGACGCCGAGTCGTGGGTCGGCGAGGTCTTCGGCGATCTCGCGGCTGTTGGCGTCGACCAGGTGACGCTCTTCGAGCACGACCGTCGGGTCTACGGCCCGATGTCGCTGCACCCCTGACCCACATCCGCTGAGCCGCCCGCGCCGAACACCCTCGGGACCCCGACCGAGCCGAGGAGGTGCGGGTGGACGCGCAACCTCGAGCCGTCGAGACCTTCGCCGCGGGCCGCTGGCCGGTCGTCGTGCGCACGCTCGTGCTGCTCGGCGCTCCGCCCGTCCACGCCGAGGCGCTGGCGGTCGAGGCGCTCGGTCGGTTCTTCGCCCGGTGCGCCGAGGACCAGTGGCTCGACCTCGACGTGACGCTGGCCGCCGAGGTCGTCGAGGCCTGGGACACCGACCGCACGCCCTGGTGGCAGCGCCCCGGCCTCGCCGCTGACGACGTCCTGGCCGGCACCGGGGTGCCCGACGCGCTCGCCGTCCTCGACGTGCTCGCGGTCGGCGAGCGGACGCGCGTGGTCCTCGGCGCCGTCGCCGGCCTCACGCCCGAGCAGCTCGACGAGGTCCTCGGCGCCGCCGGTCCCGCCCGCTTCGATGCCGGCTGGTCCGACGACCTGGCCCGCGTGGCCGAGACCGTCCCGGTCGGCGACCCGCGCCTCGACGAGGCCCGCTCCGGGTCCGTCGTACGCCGGCGGCGGAGCCGGGGTCTCGCCGTCGGCGGGACCGTCGCGGGCCTGGCCGCTGGCGCGGTGGGGGCCGTGGTCGGCGTACGGGCGATCGACCCGCAGCCGGGGCCCGACGCCGAGACGCCCACGCCGGTCGCCGCGGCGAGTGCTGCGCCCGCACCCGAGGACCGCGTCGTCACGTCCGGCCCCGACTTCGTCCCGACCGCCTGGTACGACGGCCGCCGCGTCCACCTGCCCGACCGCAGCGTCCGGGTCCCGCGCGTGGCCGCGATGGTGCGCGTCGGCGACGACGTCGTGGTCACCGACACCGACGGCCAGGTCCTGCTCGTGCGCTCGATCGGGGTCGTCGCCTCGTTGGGCCGCACCGACCCGGGAGCCCTGCCCGTCGCCGACCCGGCCGCGGCCACCGTGGCCTGGGTCGACGCCGAGAGCGGTGATCTCGTCGTCGAGCGGTTCGCGCGCGGCCAGGCACTGGTCGCGCTCGATCCGGGCTCCACGGTCGTGGCCGTCGACCGCGCCCAGGTGTTCGTCGACGGACCCGACGGCGCCTCGCGGCTGCGCCTCACCGACCTCGGCACCACCCGTGCGCGCTCCGGGCTCCTCGACGTCGGCGCGGGCACGCAGGTGCGCACCTCCGCCGACGACGTCCTCGACGTCGAGGTCGCCCGTGGTCCGGCGTTCCGCGTGGTGGGCCGCGACGGCTGGCTCTCCGACGACGGCCGCTACCTCGTCACCCGCGACGTCACCTCCACCGCCGCACCCCCGTCGGTGGTCGTCGACCTGGGCGCCCGTCGTACGGTCCGGCTGCCGCTGCCCGACAGCGCCGTCGTGGTCGACGCGGCCTTCGCCGGTGACGACCGCGTGACGTTCGTGCTGCTGCGGCCCAACGGCACGCAGTACCCCGCCGACTGGCCGCGCGACCTCGACTACTTCCCGGGCTTCGACCTGGCCGTCTGCGACCTCGGCGACGCCACGTGCCAGCGCGACGCGATGGTGTTCGACACCGACCAGCCGCCGCTGCTCGCCCGCTGACAGGGCCTCCTAGGCTGGCCCGATGCTGCCGTTCCGCCAGGTCGACGTCTTCTCCGCCGAGCCGCTGCGGGGCAACCCCGTGGCCGTCGTCCACGGCGCCGACGGCCTGACCGACGACCAGATGGCCGCCTTCGCGCGGTGGACCAATCTGTCGGAGACGACGTTCCTGCTCGAGCCGACCGTCGCCGGCGCCGACTACCGCGTGCGCATCTGGACCCCCGGCGGCGAGCTGCCCTTCGCCGGGCACCCGACCCTCGGCTCCGCCCACGCCTGGCTCGAGGCCGGGGGAGTGCCGGCCGCGGCCGACGTGGTCGTGCAGGAGTGCCCGGCCGGGCTGGTCGACGTACGCCGGGGCGAGCGGCTCGCCTTCGCCGGCCCGCCGTTCCTCCGCTCCGGCCCGGTCGACCCCGACGACCTGGCCCACGCCGTACGGGTGCTCGGGCTGCGCGCTGACGACGTCGTCGAGGCGGCCTGGATCGACAACGGCCCCGGCTGGATGGGTCTGCTGCTGCCCGATGCCGACACCGTGCTCGCGTGCCGGCCTGACTTCGGCGCCTTCGCCGACCTCAAGGTCGGGGTCGTCGGGCCCTGGCCCGAGGGTTCCGACTGTGCCGTCGAGGTGCGGGCCTTCTGCCCCGGCTACGGCCCCGAGGAGGACCCCGTCACCGGCAGCCTCAACGCCGGGATCGGCGCCTGGCTGGCCGGCACCCGCCTGCCCGCGTCGTATGTCGCCGCGCAGGGGACCGTCCTGCAGCGCCGCGGTCGCGTGCACGTCGACCCCGTCGACGGTGTCGTGTGGGTCGGTGGCGAGACACGGACGACGATCTCCGGCGAGCTCGCGATCGGCGACTAGCCTGGCCCCGTGCGCGCCTACCTCGACCTCGTCCAGCGGATCCTCGACGAGGGCGTCGCCAAGGGCGACCGCACCGGCACCGGCACGCTGTCCGTCTTCGGGCACCAGGTGCGCTTCGACCTCAGCGAGGGCTTCCCGCTGGTGACCACCAAGAAGGTGCACACCCGCTCGATCTTCGCCGAGCTGCTGTGGTTCCTGCGCGGCGACACCAACGTGAAATGGCTGCAGGACCGAGGCGTCTCGATCTGGGACGAGTGGGCCGACGCCGAT
Organism: Nocardioides sp.; assembly: GCA_025964985.1. GTDB lineage: Bacteria > Actinomycetota > Actinomycetes > Propionibacteriales > Nocardioidaceae > Nocardioides. Next base: position 580 of record JAOPXU010000253.1, on the reverse strand, counting down.
GGCGACCTGGGTCCCGTCTACGGCTACCAGTGGCGCTCGTGGCCGACCCCCGACGGCCGCCACGTCGACCAGGTCGCCCAGGTCGTCGAGCAGATCCGCGCCGACCCCGACTCGCGCCGCCACGTCGTCTCGGCGTGGAACGTCGCCGACATCCCCGACATGGCCCTGGCGCCCTGCCACACGATGTTCCAGTTCTACGTCGCCGACGGCCGCCTGAGCTGCCAGCTCTACCAGCGCTCGGCCGACGTCTTCCTCGGCGTGCCGTTCAACATCGCGTCGTACGCGCTCCTCACCCACATGGTCGCCCAGGTGACCGGGCTCGAGGTCGGCGACTTCGTGCACACCTTCGGCGACGCCCACCTCTACACCAACCACCTCGACCAGGCCCGCCTCCAGCTCACGCGCGAGCCCCGGCCACTCCCGCGCCTGGTCCTCGACCCGTCGGTCACCGACCTCGCCGCGTTCGACCTCGAGCACATCTCCGTCGAGGGCTACGACCCCCACCCCGGCATCAAGGCGCCGATCGCGGTCTGAGGACCGGGTCGGCCCGCCAGGGCACCCCGCGCCAGACCAGCGCGCC
>JAOPXU010000229.1 GCA_025964985.1 Nocardioides sp. | reverse complement strand
TCCCGAGCAGGAGGTAGGTCAACCAGCCGAGCGCCGGGTAGTAGCCGGTGAGCAGGAGCTCCGAGAGCAGCTGCCCCGGCGTGTCGAGCTGGTCGGGCTGCGGGCTCTCGAACTGCCGCTCCGGCAGCCGCGGGACGAGCAGCCGGCTGACCACCGGCGCCGCCACCGCCCACACGACGGCCAGCCCGAGCAGGGGTCGCCAGGTCAGCCCGAGGAACGGCAGGCCCAGCACGAACAAGACGGCGTAGTAGGTCAGGATCACCGCGACCCCGGTGTCGAGCACGCCCAGGCCGATCCCGATCGCCGCGACCGCCAGCGCGCGCACCAGCAGCGCGAGGCTCGTGCGCACCCGGTCGCGGCCACGGACCGGCGTACGACCGCCTGCGACGAGGGCCATGGCGACGCCGGCGAGCACGGCGAACAGCGCCGAGGCTCGTCCACCGGCCAGCCACTGGGCCGTGGTCAGCTCGCCGGTCGGCGTACGGGAGTCGAGGACGTGGGTCGCCATCATGCCGAGCAGGGCCAGGCAGCGGGCGACGTCGAGCCCGACCAGCCGGGCCCGCGACGTGGTGGAGCTAGAAGCCGAGGCGGCGGGCACCGCTGTCCCCGCGCACGGCCGCGCCCTTGTCCTGCGCCGTCTTCTTGAGCTCGGCCTGGAAGGCCACCATCTTCTCGCGCAGCTCGAGGTCGGACGCCGCCAGGATGCGTACGGCGAGCAGCCCGGCGTTGCGCGCGCCGCCGATGGCGACCGTGGCGACGGGGACGCCGGCCGGCATCTGCACGATCGAGAGCAGGGAGTCCATGCCGTCGAGCGTCTTGAGCGGCACCGGCACGCCGATCACCGGCAGCGGTGTCACGGCGGCGAGCATGCCGGGCAGGTGGGCTGCTCCCCCGGCGCCGGCGATGATCACCGACAGGCCGCGCCCGGCGGCCTCCTTGCCGTAGGCGAGCATCTCCTCGGGCATCCGGTGCGCGGAGACGACGTCGGCCTCGTGGGCCACGCCGAACTCCTCCAGCGCCTTCGCGGCCTCCTTCATCACCGGCCAGTCCGAGTCGCTGCCCATCACGATGCCGACACTCATGTCACTCACTCGCTCTCATCACCCAGGTCGCCGCGGAACCACGCGGCGGCGTGCCGCGCGCGCTCGAGGCAGTCGTCGAGGTCGTCGCCGTAGGCGTTGACGTGACCGACCTTGCGGCCGGGCCGCAGGTCCTTGCCGTAGAGGTGGACCCGCAGGTGCGGGTCGCGGGCCATCGCGTGGGGGTAGCCGTCGTAGAGCCGGCCCACCTGCTCGCGCGGACCGCCCAGGATGTTGACCATCACCGTCCACGGCGTCCGAGCCGCGGGCGAGCCCAGCGGCAGGTCGAGGACGGCCCGCAGGTGGTTCTCGAACTGCGAGGTCACCGCGCCGTCCTGGGTCCAGTGGCCGGTGTTGTGGGGCCGCATGGCCAGCTCGTTCACGAGGATCCGGCCGTCGCTGGTCTCGAACAGCTCGACGGCGAGCATGCCGGTCACGTCGAGCTCGCCGGCGATGGTGAGGGCGAGCTGCTGGGCCTGGACGGCGAGGTCGGGGTCGAGGTCGGGCGCCGGGGCGACCACCTCGTGGCAGATGCCGTCGAGCTGGGTCGAGGCGACCACGGGGTACGCCGCAGCCTGGCCGCTGGGCGAGCGGGCCACCAGCGCGGACAGCTCGCGGCGGTGGTCGACGAGCTCCTCGGCCAGCAGCCGTACGCCGGTCTCGGCGGCCACGCGCAGCGGCTCCTCGGCCTTGGCGAGGTCGGCCGCCGTGCGCACGAACCAGACCCCCTTGCCGTCGTAGCCGCCACGGGTGGTCTTGAGCACGCACGGCACGCCGAACGCCTCGACGTCGGCGAGGGTGCTGACGATGGCGTTGCGCGGGCACGGGACGCCGAGCGCGGCGAGCCGCTCGCGCATGACGCCCTTGTCCTGGGCGTGCACGAGCGCGTCGGGCCCGGGTCGTACGGCGACCCCGTCGGCCACGAGCGCCCGCAGGTGGTCGGTGGGCACGTGCTCGTGGTCGAAGGTGACCACCCGCGCGCCGGCGGTCACCGCGCGCAGGTCGGCGAGGTCGGTGTGGTCGCCGACGATCTGGTCGACGATGACCTGGGCTGCCGAGACGCCCTCGGCCTCGGCGAGCAGCCGCAGCGGGATGCCGAGCGCGGCGGCCGGCTCGGCCATCATCCGCGCGAGCTGACCGCCCCCGACGACCGCGACCAGCGGAGCAGAAGACACGTGCAGAGACTAGTGAGCGCTCACGGCGTGCGGATCGGCGCCTCGGCCTCGAAGCGCAGCCCCCGGCCGCGCAGCGTGGTGATCAGGTGCGGGCTGCGGCTGTCGTCGTGGAGCTTGCGGCGGATCCAGCCCAGGTGCACGTCGATGGTCTTCGACGACGTCCAGAACGTCGTGTGCCACACGTCGCGCATCAGCTCCTCGCGCGTCACGACCTCGCCGGGGCGGGCGATGAGGGCGTGCAGGAGGTCGAACTCCTTGCGCGAGAACGCGACCTCGTCCCCGTCGACCCAGACCCGCCGATCGACGGGATCCAGGCGGACACCCTGAACCTCGTGCACGGCCTCAACGTAGGAACGCAGTCGGCGCCGCACCGCCGTTCCGGGCTTTTGCGTACGACTGGTCCAGACCGGCGCGCCCCGGGGCGTCGGGCCTAGTGCCGGCGTACGGCGACCGGCTCGACGAGCCCGAAGCCCCGCACCGGGCGCTCGGGGAGCCGGCGGGTCTCGAACTGGTCGTCGGGCAGCAGCGCCGCCGTGGCGGCGTCGATGATCACCCGGTTGCGGCGGGCGACGGCGGTCAGCCGGGCGGCCAGGTTGACCGGCGGGCCGAAGACATCGCCGAGCCGCATGACGACCGAGCCGCTGGCCAGGCCGACGCGCACGTCGGGCATCCGGGAGTCGCGGCCGATCACGGTGATGATGCCCTCGGCGGTGTCGTAGGCCCGGATCGGGTCGTCGTTCACGAAGAGGATCGAGTCACCGATGCTCTTGATGACCCGGCCCCGCTGCGAGGCGACGACGTCGGCGCAGCGCGACTCGAACAGCTCGACGAGGTCGCCGATCCGGTCGTGGGAGATCTCGTTGCTCAGCGCGGTGAAGCTGACGATGTCGGCGAACCCGACGGTGAGGTCGGTGGTGTGCAGGTCGTCGGCCTCGCCGAGGGCCACGATGCGGGAGACCGCGGCCGCCAGGTGGCGCCGCCAGGCGTAGACCATCGTGGTCTCGAAGTCGTCGCTCAGGTCGTCGAGCAGGCGCATGGCCGTGGTCGTGCGGTCGGACCCGGGCGTGGTGCCGTCCTCGTGCTCGCGGGCCTGCAGCTCCTCGACCCGGTGCACCAGCGCGGCCACCTCCCAGTCGGCGAGGCGCGCCATGGTCTGGCCCAGGGCCCGGGCGATGGTGACGGCCAGGTCGAAGTCGAGCAGCCCGCTCTCGATCGACCCGCTCAGCGTGCGGATCGCCTCGACGTCGGACGAGGTGTAGACCGCGGCGCCCTCGGCCTCGGGGAAGCCGAGCGCCCGCCACAGCCGGCGCGCCTCGCCCAGCGTGATCCCGGCCTCGCGGGCGACCTGCGAGGCGGAGTACGACGGGGCCTCGCGCAGGATCGCCTCGACGATCCCGCTCGGGTCACCCCAGCTGCCGGGCTCGTCGGGGCTCTCGGGGCCCTCGGGGCCGTCGGTCTCGCTGATCAGTGCCCCTCGTGGCTGCGGGTCTCCCCACCGTGCAGACGGTGGAGGATCTGGTTGAGGTCGCGCTGCGTCTCCTCGACGCGCGGGATGTCGTAGATCAGCACCTGGCCGTTGGTGCTGGCGTCGCTGATCACCAGCGTGCCGCAGCCGAGCATCCGGTCGATGAGGTCGCGCTCGTAGGCGACGTCGCTGATGCGGCCGAGCGGGATGTCGTGCCCGCGCCGGGTCAGGATGCCGTGGCGCGTGATCAGGCGTCGGTTGGTGATCGTGTAGGACGCCAGCAGCCAGTCGAGGGCGGGCCACACGACACGCCAGAGGACGAGCACGGCGACGATCGCCCAGATCACCAGGGTCGCGGTGTCGTTGTCGATGTAGACCTGCGCGACGACCCCGACCGCCAGGAGCACGACCAGCGTCAGCAGCGGAAGCAGCAGCGCCTTGGCGTGCGTGCGGGTGCTGACGATGATTTCCTCACCGGGGTTGAGCAGCTTCTGGGAGATGACCACGGCCGGATCATCGCACCTCGGCGGGCGTCGCGGCCACGAACCGGGCCGACGCCGCTCAGGCGGTGCGCACGTGCACGACGTCGCCGGCCGAGACCGGGTGGCGGGTGCCGCCGGACTCGACGACGAGCTGCCCGGCAGGGTCGATCTCGACCGCGTGGCCCTCGAGGACCGAGCCGTCGGGCAGGTCGACGCGGACGTCGCGCCCGACGGTGACGCAGGCGGCGGCGTAGGACTGGTGCAGGCGCATCCCGCTGTCGTCGCCGCCCATCTCCCAGGCGTCGACGGCCTCGCGAATGGCGTTGAGCGCCTCGACGAGGACGTCGGTGCGGTCGACGGGGCGACCCAGCTCGATCTGCAGCGAGGTGGCGGTGGGGACCGGGAGCTCGTCCTCGGTCAGCGACACGTTGATGCCGACGCCGATGACGGCAGCCGGGCCCTGCGGGGTCTCGAGGCGCTCGACGAGGATGCCCGCGACCTTCTTGTCCCCGACGAGGACGTCGTTGGGCCACTTGACGCCGGCCTCGAGGCCGGAGGCGCGCAGGGCCTTGTCGACGGCGTAGCCGGTGAGCAGCGGCAGCCACGGCCAGGCGCGGGTGGGGGTGTCGGGGCGCAGCAGGATCGAGAACGTCACCGAGGTGCCGGCGGGCGACTCCCAGCTGCGGTCGAGCCGGCCGCGGCCCGCGGTCTGGTGGTCGGCGACGACGACGAGACCGTCAGGGGCGCCCTCCTGGGCACGGCGTGCGACCTCGGCGTTGGTGGACTCGAGGGTGTCGACGACCTCGACGGTCAGGTCGGGCATGAGCTCGGGGTTGTCGCCGCCGAGCCGGGCCTTGTCGAGGGGTGGGCGCGCGGCCTGGTCCGTGGTCACGAGGTCTAGCCTGTCCTACCGACCAGCCAAGTCAAACCCCCAGCACTTCAGGAGAGCCGTGAGCGCACAGCCGGGCGAGGGCACCGACATCCCCGCCGACATCGACGTCCACACGACGGCCGGCAAGCTCGCCGACCTGGAGCGACGTCTCGACGAGGCCGTGCACGCCGGGTCCGAGAAGGCCGTCGAGAAGCAGCACGCCAAGGGCCGCCAGACGGCCCGCGAGCGCATCGAGCAGCTCTTCGACGAGGGCTCGTTCGTCGAGCGCGACGAGCTCGCCCGCCACCGCTCGACGGCGTTCGGCCTGGAGAAGACGCGCCCCTACGGCGACGGCGTCATCACCGGCTACGGCACGATCGACGGCCGGCAGACCGCCGTCTTCAGCCAGGACTTCACCGTCTTCGGCGGCTCGCTCGGCGAGGTCTACGGCGAGAAGATCGTCAAGGTCATGGACCTCGCGATGAAGGTCGGCTGCCCGATCATCGGCATCAACGAGGGCGCCGGCGCCCGCATCCAGGAGGGCGTGGTCTCCCTCGGCCTCTACGGCGAGATCTTCCGCCGCAACGTGCACGCCTCGGGCGTCATCCCGCAGATCAGCCTGATCATGGGCAACTGCGCCGGCGGCCACGTCTACTCCCCCGCGGTCACCGACTTCACGATCATGGTCGACCAGACCTCGGCGATGTTCATCACCGGACCCGACGTCATCAAGACCGTCACCGGCGAGGACGTCACGATGGAGGACCTCGGCGGCGCGCGCACCCACAACACCAAGTCGGGCAACGCCCACTACATGGCCTCCGACGAGGAGGACGC
>JAOPXU010000345.1 GCA_025964985.1 Nocardioides sp. | reverse complement strand
AGCTCGCCCAGCGCCTTGACCGTCTCGCGGGTGGGGTCGCCCGAGGGCACCATGACCCAGACGACCTTGGGGGAGGGGAGCTTCTCGACGAGCTCCTCGAGACTGGCGACGTCGCTGACGTCGGGGTTGCGGTCGTAGCCGACGACGGTGTGCCCGCCGTCGCGGAGGCGGGTCCGCATGTTCCCGCCCATCTTGCCGAGTCCGACGAGGCCGATGTCCATGCGAGAAGTCCTTCGGTGGTCGAGTTACGAGAGCAGGCGGCGCGGCATCAGCAGGTAGCGGAAGGGCGAGTCCTCGTCGCCCTCGCCGACCGAGCCGCTGATGACGACCGGCTTGGAGGCCTGGGTGAAGGCGAGCTCGACCACGGACTGCTCGATCGCGCCGAGCCCGTCGAGCAGGAACTGCGGGTTGAACCCCGTGGTGATGTCCTCGCCCTCGATCGTCGCCTCGATCGACTCGGAGGCCTGCGCCTCGTCGCCGGAGCCGGCGTCCAGGGTGAGCACGCCGTCGCTGAAGGCCAGCTGCACGGCGGTGTTGCGCTCGGCGACCAGCGCCACGCGCTTGACCGACTCGATCAGCGCCGCGCGGTCGACCTTCGCGACCGTCTGGTGCTCGGCCGGGAACAGGCTGCGGACCTTCGGGAACTCACCGTCGAGCAGGCGGGTGGTGGTGCGGCGTACGCCGCCGGGCGCCGCGCCCTCGAAGCCGATGATGCCCTCGCCCGAGCCGGAGGCGGCCAGCGCGATGGTGACCTCGCTGCCGGCGGTCAGCGACTTGGCGGTGTCGCCGAGCACCTTGGCCGGCACCAGGGCGGCGATGGACTCGTCGGGGGTGCGGGGGCTCCAGCCGACCTCGCGGTGCGAGAGCCGGAACCGGTCGGTGGCCAGGAGGGAGATCGTCGAGCCGTCGATCTCGATCCGGACGCCGGTCAGGACGGGGAGCATGTCGTCCCGTCCGGCCGCCGTGACCGCCTGGGCGACGGCGTGCGCGAAGTGGTCGCTCTGCACGGTGCCGGTGGCGGCCGGCATGTCGGGCAGCGACGGGTAGTCGTCGACCGGCATGGTCTGGAGGCTGAAGCGGGCCGAGCCGCAGGTCAGCGAGACCCGGGCACCGTCGAGCACCATCTCGACCGGCTTGGCCGGCAGGCTGCGGCAGATGTCGGCGAGCAGCCGGCCGCTGACGAGGGCGCGGCCCTCGTCGTGCACCTCGGCGCTCAGCGTCGCGCGGGCCGAGGTCTCGTAGTCGAACGTCGAGAGGACCAGCCCGTCGTCGCTGGCCTCGATGAGGAGTCCGGCGAGCACCGGGGCGCTCGGACGGACCGGCAGGCTGCGGGCAGCCCAGGCGACGGCGTCAGCGAGGACGTCGCGTTCGACACGGAACTTCACGAGTGGGTCCTCCAGTGAGGGGGGCGGGATGACAGCCGTCGGCTGCGGGGACGAGCGGTGGTGGGCCGGTGGCGCGGGACGTCGTGGGCGTGGTCCTGGCCAGGGTCGGCGGGTTCGCATCCTGCCACGCGGCGGGGGTCGTCCACAGGGGGAGGGCCGGATGGAGTTCGCCGGATGATCCGTTGTCTGGAGGTTCGTCGTAGTCGTAGCGTCTGTGGGTTCTGTGGAGGAGCGACGTTCGTGCTGGTCGGGCAGCGTGTCGCACGTGCACAGGGGCTGTGGATGACGGGCGGTCGGACCAGGGGTGCCTGTGGAACCAGCGCCGGCCGTGCGCGGACGTTGCTCGCTCGTCCCCAGATCCTCCCCGTGTAGTTCGGACCTCGAGGGCCCGTTGCTCCACAGCCGGGGAGGCCCCCGGCGCGCGGGGGCGGTCAGCCCTGGCGGGCCTGCATCTTGACGCGGTTGGTGAGCTCGCTGACCTGGTTGAACACGGCGCGGCGCTCGCCGAGCAGCTGGTTGATCTTGCGCTCGGCGTACATGACGGTCGTGTGGTCGCGGTTGCCGAACTGGGCGCCGATCTTGGGCAGCGACAGGTCGGTGAGCTCGCGGCACAGGTACATCGCGATCTGGCGGGCGATGACGAGGTGGCGACCGCGGCTGGGGCCGGTGAGCTCGGCGATGTCGAGCCCGAAGTAGGCGGCCGTCTGGGCGATGATCAGCGGCGCGGTGATCTCGGGCTCGCCACCCTCGGGGATCAGGTCCTTCAGGACGATCTCGGCCAGGGTCATGTCGACCTCCTGGCGGTTGAGGTTGGCGAACGCCGTCACGCGGATCAGCGCACCCTCGAGCTCGCGGATGTTGGTCTGGATCTTGGAGGCGATGAACTCGAGCACGTCCGGCGGCGCCGTGAGGCGGTCCATGGCGGCCTTCTTGCGCAGGATCGCGATCCGCGTCTCGAGGTCGGGGGGCTGGACGTCGGTGATGAGGCCCCACTCGAAGCGGTTGCGCAGCCGGTCCTCGAGCGCCTCGAGCCGCTTGGGCGCCCGGTCGGACGTCAGCACGATCTGCTTGTTGGCGTTGTGGAGCGTGTTGAAGGTGTGGAAGAACTCCTCCTGGGTCTGCGTCTTGCCCTCGAGGAACTGGATGTCGTCGATGAGCAGGACGTCGACCTCGCGGTAGCGCCGCTTGAACCGGTCCTGGCGGTCGTCGCGGATCGCGTTGATGAACTCGTTGGTGAACTCCTCGCTCGACACGTAGCGAACCTTGGCGCCGGTGTAGAGGCTGCGCACGTAGTGCCCGATGGCGTGGAGCAGGTGCGTCTTGCCCAGGCCGGAGTCGCCGTAGACCAGCAGCGGGTTGTAGGCCTTGCCCGGCGCCTCGGCCACCGCAACCGCCGCGGCGTGCGGGAACCGGTTGGACGAGCCGATGACGAAGGTCTCGAACGTGTACTTGGGGTTGAGCCGCGTCTCGAGCGCCGACTTGGTCTGTTCGTGCGCGGCCGCCTCGGCCCGGTCACCGCGGTCGCGCGGACCGCTGGGCAGGTCGAAGACATCAGTCGGCTTGTCGACAAAGCGATGCGTCGACTCCTCCGCGGGAGGTACCTCGTCGGCCACGACGGCGCCGAGGTCGGGGTTGACCGTCACGGCGATCCGGATGTCGTGGCCGAAGCGCTCGGTCAGCGCCTCCTCGAGCTGGTTGCGCAGGCGACCCTCGAGCTGGGAGCGGGTGAAGTCGTCGGGCACGGCCACGATCGCGGTCGTCTCGTGCAGGTGGACCGGCTGGCTCTGGCGCAGCCACGCCTGCTGGTGCGGTTGCAGCTCCGCGACCACCGCGGGCCAGGCCTCGTCGAGACCGAGGCGGTCGGATCCGGGTCGTCCGTTGTCGTCCACAGGGGGTGCTCCGCTTCGTCTCGGCTTCGTCTCGCGTGGTCCCCGCCGAACTGTTCCACAAGTTTGTCCACAGGGTGTGAACCGGGCTCTCCCGCTGTGGAGGACCAGGTCCGGTGACCCGCGCGCCCGCAGCGGTTCGTGCGTCTTCGCAGGTCAGAGGCCTGATGGCACGGGCCGCGACGGGCTCGGGCACCCGGGGGGACGGAGCCGGCGCGGGCCGGCTGGGGGTGCCCGATGTCGCGCAACGTAACCCGCTGCCACGCGCCCGGGCAACCCGTCATCCACAGGCTGCGGGCCGCGGGAGCGTGACAGGGTGGGCACGGTTTGACCCTGTCTCCGGCCAGCGCGTACCGTTGGTTGGTCACGTGGCGTCGAGAGGTGCTGCGGCGACGGTTGTCGGTCTCGAGGACCGAGCGATCGTCGCCCGCCAGGCACGCGCACCCGGGACCCCGACTGTATGACACCTGCGCTGCCGAGTGCGGGACCGACCAACGAAGGAATGCCGTGAGCAAGCGCACCTACCAGCCGAACAACCGTCGCCGTCACAAGGTGCACGGGTTCCGCCTCCGCATGCGCACCCGCGCCGGCCGCGCGATCCTCGCCGATCGCCGCCGCAAGGGTCGCAAGAGCCTGGCCGTCTGAGCCGCCAGGCTCAGTCAGCCAGTCTCTGCGCCCGTCGCGGCCCGTCCGGTCCGGTCGTGCTGCCTGCAGCACACCGCGTCACCGACGCCGCCTCCTTCCGTGAGGCGGTGCGGCGGGGTCGTCGCGCCTCCAGCCCGACCGTGGTGGCGCACCTCGTGCTCCCCGGCGGGCCCGAGGGCGCCGGCCTGCCGGGCCTACCGGCGCGTGCGGGGTTCGTGGTGAGCAAGGCCGTCGGCAACTCGGTCGTGCGCAACCGTGTGCAGCGGCGTCTGCGCCACCTCGTGCACAGCCGGCTCGCCTCCCTGCCCGGAGGCGCCGTGCTGGTCGTCCGCGCACTGCCGGCCGCGGCCGGCAGCTCCTCGGCCGTGCTGGGCCACGACCTCGACCGCTGCCTGTCGAGGATCGCGCGACCGCACGCGGGAGCGTCGGCGTGAAGCATCTCCTCATCGGACTGCTCAAGCTCTACCGGCTGCTGATCAGCCCGCTCTACGGCCAGGTGTGCCGCTACTACCCCAGCTGCTCGGCCTACGCGCTCGAGGCGGTCGAGGTCCACGGCAGCGTCAAGGGTTCGTGGCTGGCCGTGCGCCGCGTGGCCCGGTGCCACCCCTGGGCTGCCGGCGGTGTCGACAAAGTGCCACCGCGCGTGCCGCGCTCCCCTCGTCCTCCTGTCGCCTCGACCCACCGTCACGGTGAGCGCGGCGCCGGTCCGATCCACCATCAAGGAGCTTGATCCAGTTGGGTTTCCTCTCCGACATCGGCGGCTTCATCATGACGCCGCTCTACTACGTGATCTCCGGCATCATGCTCGGCTGGCACGAGCTGCTCAGCACCTTCCTGGACCCTGAGGGCGGGGTCTCGTGGGCGCTGTCGATCATCGGCCTGACGCTGGTGATCCGGATCCTGCTCATCCCGCTGTTCGTCAAGCAGATCAAGTCGCAGCGCAACATGCAGCTGATCCAGCCCAAGGTGAAGGAGCTGCAGAAGAAGTACGGCCACGACCGGCAGCGGCTGGGCGAGGAGACGATGAAGCTCTACAAGGACTCGGGCACCAACCCGTTCGCGTCCTGCCTGCCGCTGCTGCTGCAGATGCCGATCTTCTTCGCGCTGTTCCGCATCCTCGACCAGGCGGCCAAGAACCAGACCGGCCGCGGCTTCCTGACCGACGCCCGGGCGACCGACTTCGCCGAGTCCAAGATGTTCGGCAAGATCCCGATCTCCGAGTCGTTCTGGGAGGCCCGCACGTGGGGCCCCAACCCCGACCTCGCCGTGATGCTCGTGGCGGTGGTCCTGGTGGTCGCGATGACGGCGACGACGTTCATCACCCAGCGCCAGCTGATGAGCAAGAACATGCCGGCCGACGCGATGACCGGCCCCTACGCCCAGCAGCAGAAGATCCTGCTCTACGTCCTGCCGCTCGTGTTCGGCATCAGCGGCGTGGCCTTCCCGGTCGGCGTCCTCTTCTACTGGACCACCTCCAACCTGTGGACCATGGGCCAGCAGTTCTACGTGATCCGCAACAACCCCGCCCCCGGCACTCCGGCCTACGACGCCAAGATGGCGCGCGACAAGGCCAAGGGCAAGGGGCCGAAGGTGGACAACGAGTCCGGTGGCGTCGCCCTCGAGGCGGAGTCCGAGATCGACCGCCGTCCGTCGACGCGGCAGCAACCGAAGCGCCAGACCAAGGCGCAGCGCCAGGCGGCGCAGCGACCCGCGACCCCGCGGGCCACGCCTCCGGCCAAACCCAAGAGCCCTGACCTGACCAAGAAGAAGCAAGGAGGCGGCCGATGACGACGGACGCAGACATCAACGAGACCGAGTCCACCGAGACGGAGACCCCTGACGCCGGTGAGACGGCCCCCGAGGCCGAGGGTGCCCCGCGTCCGAGCCGCGTCGAGCTGCTGGAGGCGGAGGGCGACATCGCCGCCGACTACCTCGAGGAGTTGCTCGATATCGCCGATCTCGACGGCGACCTGGACATGGACGTCGAGGGCGACCGCGCCGCGGTCTCGATCGTCGGAGCCGACCTGCAGCAGCTGGTCGGCCGCGACGGTGAGGTGCTCGAGGCGCTGCAGGAGCTCACCCGGCTCGCGGTCTATCGCGAGACTGGCGACCGGTCGCGTCTGATGCTCGACATCTCCGGCTTCCGGGCCGAGCGGCGTACCCAGCTCGAGGAGGTCGCGGCACAGACCGTGGCCCGTGCTCGCGAGACGGGCGAGCCGCAGTCGCTGGACCCGATGAGTCCGTTCGAGCGCAAGGTCGTGCACGACGCCGTGGCCGAGGCCGGGCTGACCTCGGAGTCCGAGGGCGTCGAGCCCCGCCGTTTCGTCGTCGTGCTGCCTGACTGATCCTCATGGCAGATGTTTCACGTGGAACAACGCCGGCACCCCCCGCGCCTGACGAGGCACGGGGGGTGTTCCCTGTGGAGCGCCTGCCGCTGGCCGAGGCGTACGCCGAGCACCTTGCCTCTGCTGGTGTGGTCCGTGGCCTGATCGGGCCTCGCGAGACCCCGCGGCTCTGGGACCGCCACCTGCTGAACTCCGCCGTGCTCGCGCAGGTGGTGCCGGACGGCGCCTCGGTGGCCGACGTCGGTTCCGGTGCGGGCCTCCCGGGCATTCCCCTGGCGATCGCGCGGCCTGATCTCCGCGTGGTGCTGATCGAGCCGCTCCTCCGTCGCGCGACGTTCCTGACCGAGGTCGTCGATGCGCTGGGCCTCGACAACGTCGAGGTGCTGCGAGGCCGGGCCGAGGAGCTGCACCGTTCCGCCGATCTGGCGCCGGGATTCGACGTGGTGACCTCACGGGCGGTGGCCGGCCTCGGCCAGCTGGTCGACTGGTGCATGCCGTTGGTCCACGCCCACGGGGTGCTGCTTGGACTCAAGGGTTCCTCGGTGCGCGACGAGCTCGACGGCGCGCGGCGCACCCTGACGTCGTGGGGCTGCTCCGAGCCCGAGGTCGTCGAGCTCGGAGCGGACCTGCTCACGGAGAGCACGTTCGCCGTTCGGATCGCGTGGAGCGACCCGACGTCGGTAGGGTGGCCAGCCCGGCGCGTTCCCGCCCGGTCGAAGGACCGCCGACGCCGGCGGACGTGACTGCGGTCCGATCCGGCCAGAGTTATCCACCGGTCGTCCCCCGCCTGGAACGCCTAGTTATCCACAGATTCGCAGACGTTGTCCCCAACCCCCACGCCTGTCGGTGCTCACCGCCATGCTGCATGTTTCACGTGAAACGGAGTGATTGTGACCATCCCCTCGGGCGCGACACCGTCAACACCTCGGACCGCCGGTGACCTCGCGTCGCTCAACGACGCGTACGACACCGAAGCCACTCCCCTGGCCCGGGCTGCGCAGCACAGCCTGCTGGCCCGGCAGCAGACGTCGCCCACGCGTTCCGGAGGTGCGGTCCCCCGCCCGCGCGCGACCCGCGTGATGGTCGTGGCCAACCAGAAGGGCGGTGTCGGCAAGACGACGACGACCGTCAACGTCGCTGCCGCCCTCGCCCAGCTCGGGCAGCGGGTCCTGGTCATCGACCTAGACCCCCAGGGCAACGCCTCGACGGCACTGAGCGTGGAGCACCGCCGAGGTGTCCCCTCGACCTACGACGCGCTGGTCGAGGGCAAGCCGCTCGCCGACATCGCGAAGCCCTGCCCCGACCTCCCCACGCTGTACGTCGTCCCGGCCACCATCGACCTGGCCGGCGCCGAGATCGAGCTCGTCAGCGTCGTGGCCCGCGAGGGACGCCTGCGCAAGGCGATCCACGGGCACCCGCTGGTCATCACCGACGCCGCACAGGCCGCCGGCATCGAGGACCGCTTCGACTACGTGCTCATCGACTGCCCCCCGTCCCTGGGCCTGCTGACGCTCAACGCCCTGGTCGCCGGCGACGAGATGATGATCCCGATCCAGGCGGAGTACTACGCGCTCGAGGGCCTGGGACAGCTCCTGGAGACCGTCGACATGGTCCGGGCCCACCTCAACCCCGACCTCGCGGTCAGCACCATCCTCCTCACGATGTACGACGCCCGGACCCGTCTGGCGGCCGGCGTCGCGGAGGAGGTCCGCGGGCACTTCGGCGACCAGGTGATCCGGACTGCGATCCCGCGCTCGGTCCGGGTCTCGGAGGCCCCGTCCTACGGCCAGACCGTGATGACCTACGACCCCGGTTCACCCGGCGCCCTCTCCTACTTCGAGGCCGCCCGCGAGATCGCCACCAAGGGCGCCCGCTGATGGCCGCGCAGACCCCCAGGCGCGGCCTCGGTCGAGGCCTGGGCTCGCTCATCCCGACCGCCCCGCCGTCGCCTGCGGTCGGCCCGGAGTCGACCGGTGTCGTCCCCGAGCACCCGATCGACCAGGACTTCGAGGGTGGCGCAGGCGCCAGCGGCTCCAGCGGCACCGCTGGTGGCGGACGGGAGCTCGCCCCGGTCGCGGGCGCCTACTTCGCCGAGCTGCCGATCGACCAGATCCGGCCCAACGCGGTGCAGCCCCGCACGGTCTTCGACGAGGAGGCCATGGCCGAGCTCGTCCACTCGGTGTCCGAGGTCGGGCTGCTGCAGCCGATCGTCGTGCGGGCCAGCGGACCGGACTCCTACGAGCTGATCATGGGGGAGCGGCGGTGGCGCGCCTCGCAGCTGGCCGGCCTGGCCGCCATCCCCGCGATCGTCCGGCAGACCGACGACGTCGACATGCTGCGCGACGCGCTGCTGGAGAACCTGCACCGCAGCCAGCTCAACCCGCTCGAGGAGGCCGCGGCCTACCAGCAGCTGCTCGAGGACTTCGGCTGCACCCACGAGGAGCTCGCGGCCCGCATCGGGCGCTCGCGGCCGCAGATCAGCAACACGATCCGGCTGATGCGCCTGAGCCCCGCGGTGCAGCGCCGCGTGGCGGCCGGCGTGCTCTCGGCCGGGCACGCCCGCAGCCTGCTGTCGCTCGACGACGCCGACCTGCAGGACCGACTTGCCCAGCGGGTCGTGGCCGAGGGCATCAGCGTGCGCGGCCTCGAGGAGATCGTGTCGGTGGCCGCCAGCGAGCTCGAGGGCCGCTCGGGCCGCCAGGTGCGTCGCAAGCCGTCGGCGCCGGGTCTCGTCGACCTGGCCGAGCGGCTCTCCGACCGCCTGGAGACCCGGGTCAAGGTCGACCTGGGTCAGCGCAAGGGCAAGATCACCGTCGAGTTCGCCACGCTCGACGACCTGCAGCGCATCGTCGACATCATGGACCCCCGCAACCGCGAGGACCGCCCGATCTGACGCGATGCAACAGGCGACATGTCGACAAAGCGCTAGATCCGCTCAGCGACAAGCCGACAAGGCGTCATCCGGCGGCCCGGCGAGCTGCGCGCTTGGCGGCCCGGGCCCGCTTCTCCTCGGCGTCGAGGCGCACGGCCTCCTCGGGGGTCGGTGCGCTCCCGCCGTACGACGCGGGCAGCCACCAGGATCCGGGCGGCTGCTCCTCGCTGGGGTAGGTCCGGATCGTCTCGTCGAGCAGCGACGACATCACCCGGTGCAGGGCCGCCGTCTCGGCGGCGGGGTCCTCACCGGTGGGGTGCATCGGTGGCGCGACCCGGACGGCGATCGTCTTGCCGCGCGAGAAGTCGCGCTCGTGGTCCTTGGTCATCATCCGCTGGGTGCCCCACAGGATCACCGGGACCAGCGGTACGCCGGCCTCGGCCGCGATGCGCACGGCGCCGGTCTTGAACTCCTTGAGCTCGAACGAGCGGGAGATGGTGGCCTCGGGGAAGATGCCGACGGCCTCGCCGGCCTTGAGGTAGTCAAGGGCGGTCGCCATGGACTGCAGCCCGGCGCCCCGGTCGACCTCGATGTGGTGCAGCGAGCGCATGAGCGGGCCGCTGACCTTGTGGTCGAAGAGCTCGCGCTTGGCCATGAACCGCACCTTGCGGCCTGACGGGTTGGCGGCCAGGCCGCCGTAGACGAAATCGACGTAGCCGATGTGGTTGACCGCGAGCAGGACCCCGCCCGTGCGGGGCACGTGCTCGGTCCCGCTCATCTGGAAGGTCTGACCCAGGGCCCGGAACCCGGCCTTGCAGACCGCGATGATCGGCGGGTAGGTGATGTCACGCATGGCCGGAGCCTGCCAGAACCCGCGGCGTCTCGTCAGCGTCGGGTCAGCGTCGGGTGGCCAGGAAGTCGGCGATCCGGCCGATCGCCTCCTCGAGCATCCCGACGTCGGGCAGGGTCACGAGGCGGAAGTGGTCGGGGGTCGGCCAGTTGAAGCCGGTGCCGTGGGTGACGAGGATCTTCTTGGCCCGGAGCAGGTCGATGACGAACTCCTGGTCGTCGTCGATCTTGTAGACCTCGGGGTCGAGCCGCGGGAAGCAGTAGAGCGCCCCCTGCGGCCGCACCGAGCTGACGCCGGGGATCTCGTTGAGCAGGCGGTCGGCCAGCATGATCTGGTCGTAGAGGCGCCCGCCGGGGACGATGAGCTCCTCGATGGACTGGTAGCCCCCGAGGGCCGTCTGGATGGCGTGCTGGCCCGGCACGTTGGCGCACATGCGCATGTTGGCGATGAGGGTGAGGCCCTCGAGGAAGTCGGTGGCGACCTCCTGCGGCCCCGAGATCATCACCCAGCCGGCGCGGTAGCCGCAGACGCGGTAGGCCTTGGAGAGGCCGCTGAACGTCAGGCACAGCACGTCGTCACCGGCCGCCGCGGCCGCGTGGTGGTGCACCGCGTCGTCGAAGATGATCTTCTCGTAGATCTCGTCGGCCATGACGACGAGCTCGTGGCGCCGGGCGATGTCGATGAGGCCGGCGACGACCTCCTTGCTGTAGACCGCGCCCGTGGGGTTGTTGGGGTTGATGATGACCAGGGCCTGGGTGTGCTCGGTGATCTTGGCCTCGACGTCGGCCAGGTCGGGGTTCCAGCCGTTGCTCTCGTCGCACAGGTAGTGCACCGGGGTGCCGCCCGACAGCGTGACCGCGCCGGTCCACAGCGGGTAGTCGGGCGCCGGCACCAGGATCTCGTTGCCCTCGTCGACGAAGGCCTGCAGCACCATCGAGATGAGCTCGGAGACGCCGTTGCCGATGAACACGTCGTCGACGGCCGTCTTGGTGAGCCCGCGCTGCTGGTAGTACTGCGCGACGGCGGTGCGGGCCGAGAAGATGCCGCGCGAGTCGCTGTAGCCCTGCGAGTCGGCCAGGTGGCGCGTCACGTCGGCGAGGATCGCCTCGGGGGCCTCGAAGCCGAACGGCGCGGTGTTGCCGATGTTGAGCCGCAGGATCCGGTGGCCCTCGGCCTCGAGCCGCTGGGCCTCGACGAGGATCGGGCCCCGTACGTCGTAGCGGACGTCGTGCAGCTTCTTGCTCTGGCGGATCTGGCGCACCGACTCATCCTGACAGGTCGCCGGCCCCGACCTACCCTGTGTTCCATGACCCGCCGGATCGTGCGGCTCACCCCGGACCGCCTGTCGGCGCTCGGGGACGGCGCGGTGCCCTGCCGCTCGTGCGTGCGCTGGGAGCTCGACCCGGTGCGTCGTGGCCGGCTGGCGACGGCGGCCGACGCCGCGGCCGAGAAGGACGCCTGGCTCTCCATGGTGCTGCGCGAGTGGGGCTCGTGCGGGCGGGTGGCGCTGGTCGACGACGTCGCGGTCGGCTACGTCGTCTACGCGCCGGCCGCGTTCGTGCCGGGCGCCGCGGCGTACCCGACGGCGCCGGTCTCGCCCGACGCGGTGCTGATGACGACCGCCCACGTGGTGGCGGAGCACGCCGGCGGCGGGATCGGGCGGATGCTCGTGCAGTCGATGGCGCGTGACCTCGTCGAGCGCGGCGGCATCCGGGCGGTCGAGGCCTTCGGCGACGGGCGGGGGCGCTCCGGGTGCCTGGCGTCGGCCGACTTCCTGGCCCGGGTCGGGTTCCGGACCCACCGGGCGCACCCGGTCACCCCGCGGATGCGGATGGACCTGCGCTCGGCCCTGACCTGGAAGGACGAGGTCGAGGCCGCGATCGAGCGGCTGGTCGGAGTGGTGCGACCCTCCCCGGCACCGGCGCCGGGCCTGCGGACGCACGAGGCCCCGGACGTCGGGTGACGTCCGGGGCCTCGTGAGGTGCTGGGTCGTGCCGAGCGGGGTCCGCTCAGGCGGTGAACTCCTCGAGCTCCTTGAGCAGCGCGGCCTTGGGGCGGGCGCCGACGATGCTGCGGACGACCTCGCCGCCCTGGTAGACGTTGATCGTCGGGATGCCGGTGACCCGGTAGGACGAGGGGGTCACGGGGTTCTCGTCGACGTTCATCTTGAGGAACTTGATCTTCTCGCCGTGCTGGGACGCGATCTCGTCGAGGATCGGCGCGACCTGGCGGCACGGGCCGCACCACTCCGCCCAGAAGTCGACGAGCACGGGGAGCTCGGACTGCAGGACCTGGGTGTCGAACTCTGCATCGGTGACGGCTGCGATGTTGCCCACGGGGGTTCCCTTCGGTGGTGTGTGTATGAGGTCGTAACGCCGTGCGGGTGCGGGGTGTTCCCCGCGGGGTCACACGTGGATCAGAGGTCGAGCTCGGTCTCGGCGTCGGCGCGGGCCTTGGCCTCGGCGCCGGTCGTGGCGACGTGGTCGAGCTCGCTGAGGTAGCGCTCGGCGTCGAGCGCGGCCGCGCAGCCGGTGCCGGCGGCGGTGATCGCCTGGCGGTAGATGTGGTCGACGAGGTCGCCGGCCGCGAAGACGCCGGGCAGGTTGGTCGTGGTGCCGGGGTGCCCGGCCAGGACGTAGCCGTTGTCGTCGAGGTCGACCTGGCCCTTGAACAGCTCGGAGCGCGGGTCGTGGCCGATGGCGATGAACAGGCCGGTGGCGTCGAGGTCGCGGGTCTCGCCGGTGACGGTGTCGCGCAGGGTGACCGACTCGAGGCTGTCGGCGCCGTTGATGCTCTCGACGACGGAGTTCCAGACGATGTCGAGCTTGGGGTCGGAGAACGCGCGCTCCTGCATGATCTTGGAGGCGCGCAGCTCTTCGCGGCGCACGATGAGCGAGACCTTGGAGCCGAAGCGGGTCAGGAACGTCGCCTCCTCGATGGCCGAGTCACCGCCGCCGACGACCGCGATGTGCTGGTCGCGGAAGAAGAAGCCGTCGCAGGTCGCGCACCAGGAGACGCCGCGCCCGGACAGGGCGTCCTCGTTGGGCAGCTCGAGCTTGCGGTAGCCGGAGCCGGTCGCGAGGATCACGGCGCGGGCGGTGTAGGTGTCGGTGGCGGTGCGCACGACCTTGATGTCGCTGGTGAGGTCGACGGCCACGACGTCGTCGGGCACGAGCTCGGCGCCGAAGCGCTCGGCCTGGGCGCGCATCTCGTCCATCAGGGCCGGGCCCATGATGCCGTCGCGGAAGCCGGGGAAGTTCTCGACCTCGGTGGTGTTCATGAGCGCGCCGCCGGCGGTGACCGAGCCCTCGAAGACGAGCGGCTCGAGGCTGGCCCGCGCGGCGTAGACGGCCGCGGTGTAGCCGGTCGGTCCGGAGCCGATGATGATGACGTTGCGGGGGGCGGCGTCGGTGCCGGTCTCGGTCGCGGGCTGCGTCATGCGGGTCGGGTCTCCTCGGGGTGGCGGGCGCGGGCGTGTCGTCCGATCGCTACAACCGATCGTAGGCGAGGGACATTCCGCCACCGCCCGTGTGCCGCGGACCGGCTCAGGGGTAGGGGAGGACCACCGAGCGCAGCACGGCGCCCGTGCCGCACTGCAGGAGCTCGACCGACTGGGTGGTCCCGGTGGGCGGCCGGTAGGCGAGCACGGCGGGGCTGCCGTCGTAGCGGACGGCGAGCAGCCGGCCGGGCCCGAACGCGGTCGGCTCGCACACGAACATCGAGTCGGTGGTGAGCAGGTCGGCGTCGAGGGTGCTGGCGCCGTTGGCGCGCACCATGGCCTGGTCGCGCAGCTGGTCCACCGTCTCCTTGAAGCCGTCGGGCGTGATGACCGGCGCGTCGGACGGGGGCGAGAACGCGTTGGGTGCCGCCTCCTCGGCGGGCTCCTCGCGCAGGCTGCCCGACGAGTCGCCGCCCGCACCCTGGTCGGCGGACTCGGCACTGGACCCGCTGGCCTCGGAGTCGTCGCCGCTCGGGCTGAGGTCGAGCTGGCCGATGCCGACCCCGAGCACGACGACGGCGGCCGCGGCGGCGAG
>JAOPXU010000343.1 GCA_025964985.1 Nocardioides sp. | reverse complement strand
GCCCGCTCGTACGCCGAGCCCGGCTGGCGCACCCGCACCCTCGGCCCCGTCGTCCGCACCGGCGCCGCTCTCGGCCAGTTCGTCCCGCCACAGGTGTGGCGCCGCGCCAGCGTCCCCCTCGTCGCCGGCCTCAGCGGTCGCGGCTCCCACCGACCCCACCTCGACCCCGAGCAACGCGCCGAGCTGATCGCCGCCTACGCCGACGACATCGCCCTGCTCTCGCAGCTGACCGGCGAGGACTTCACCGACTGGCTCTCGCCCGTCTCCCGCGGCTCCTTCGACCAGCGAGCCCACAGCTGAGCGAGGAACGAGCGCTCGGCGTGGGTGGGCGAAGGTCGAGCAAGCGACACGGCCGAGGCACGAGACCGTACGAGCCCAGAGCTGATCCCCGCGACGGCACGCTGACCCGTCGCTCGTGCACGACGGATCGACCGCTGACCCGTCACTCGTGTGCGACGGGTCAGCGCAGGACGGTGACCAGGTCGTGGGCGCCGTCGGGGCGGGCGGCCTCGACGTAGAAGCGGGTACGGCCGTCGGGCAGGGCCACGGCGCTGGCGTAGCGCCAGGCGCCGTCGGAGTCCGGGGAGGCGATCGGGCCGTGGGCGTCGTCGGGGACCAGCCGTCCGCCGTCCCAGACGGCCAGGCCGGTGGTCTCGTGCCAGTTGGACTCGGCGTCGGGGCGGCCGTCGTAGAGGACCCGCAGCGGCTGGCCGTCGGCGGCGGGCAGCACGGTGGTGACGCGGGCGCCGCGCTGGTCCCAGCTGCCGGGGCGTCCGGCGAGGACCTCGCCGCGGTCGGTCCACACCAGGCCGTCGGCGCTGGTGAGGTGGCGCGTCGTCATCCGGTCCTCGTGGCCGGGCTCGGTGAGCGGGTGGCAGCAGAGCCACATGTCCCAGCCCTCGACGCGCGTGGGGTCGTGGGTGATGACGGGATCCTTGACCGCGACCGCGTCGTCGCCGGGCAGCACCAGCGCACGCTCACCGTGCGGCAGGTCGGCGGGGGTGGGGGCGGTGAGGCTGTCGACCCACCAGTGCTTCGAGCCGTACGTCGCGCACGAGAGGTAGAGCCGCCAGCCGACGCCGGGCACGGGGACGAGCACCGGTCGCTCGAACGACTCGCAGCCGAACGCGTCGCGGCGCACCTCGGCGACCGGCTCGAACCGGACGCCGTCGGTGGACGAGGCGACCACGACGCTCACGCCGCGTCCCTCGGAGAGGGGGCGCCGGGTGCGCCAGGTCAGCCAGAACGTGCCGTCGACCAGGACGGCGCTCGCGGCGCCCGACCAGTTGCCGGGCCCGGACCCGGGGGCCGCGACGACGACCTCGGCACCGTCGGGCGTCGGCAGGGCGAGGGCGTCGAGCGTCGGCATGCGCCCACCATAGTCGACCAAGCCACTCGAGATACCAGGCGCCGTGACGCGCGGCACCGTCTCGCACCGTCCACGCCCCTCTGCGTCGTGACCTCTGGCGGGAGTGGCACCCTGGTGCCATGCCGGAGCCCGCAGAGGACGTCCACGCCCGCATCGTCGACGCCGTCGGCGCCGACGGTCACCTGCCGATGCCGCCGAAGGGCGAGTGGGACATCTTCCCGTGGGAGGTCGTCGACGGGGAGATCGTGCCGCGCACCCTGGCGCCGCCGTCCGACGAGGAGCCGCGCTGGGGCGAGTCGCCCGACAAGCCGTGCAGCTGCGAGAAGGGCTTCGACGCCTCGCGGATCGTCTGGGAGGACGAGCACTGGGTGCTCACCCACGCCGGCGCCCCGTCCGGGCTGCCGCTGGTGATGGTGCTGCACACCCGCGAGCACCTCGACATGGGCGAGCTGGACGACGAGCTGGCCTCCCAGCTGGGCCGCATCAGCAGCCGCCTGGTCCGCATCATCGAGAACCTGCCCCACATCGGCCGGGTCCACGTCAACCCCTGGGGCGACGGCGGGGCCCACTTCCACCAGTGGTTCTTCGCCCGCACCGCCCGCCTGACCGGCGTCCTCGGCTCCACCGCCCTCGACTGGGACGACGTCATCCCGCCCGGTCCCGAGGACGTCTGGCGCGCCGACCTCCACACCGTCGCCACCAAGCTGGCCAACTGGGGCGGCGACGCCCGCGCCTGAGCACCCGGCAGCACCCGGCAGCCGTCTGACGCTACGGTGCACCCGTGGAACCGTCCGTCAGCATCCTGCTCGACGAGGCACAGGTGTCGCTCATGCGTGACCTGTTCGGCGAGTCCTTCGCCGACATGCTCGTCACCTGGCAGGAGACCAGCGAGGCCGACCTCGACCGGCTCCGCGCCGCGATCGCCGCCGGCCGGCTCGACGAGGCCGCCGAGGCGGCCCACTCGGTCAAGGGCGCCGCGCTCAACCTCGGCGCGACCAGCCTGGCCGAAGGCGCCCGCGCGGTCGAGGCGTCCTCGTCGGTGCCCGAGCCCGCCGTCGTCGACGAGCTGCACCGGCTGCTGACGCTGTCGGTCGCCGCCCTCACCCCCGCGTCCTGACGCCTGGGCCCTGCGGGTGGTCCGCGGCCCGTCGTACGTCGATGAGGCTGGTCGGGTGCCGGACGACGCCTACGAGCCCGACCCGCGTCGCTGGCGGATCCTCGGCGTCTCCCTGGTCGTCGGGTTCATGTCGCTGCTCGACGTCACGATCGTCAACGTCGCGATCCCCTCGATGCAGCGCGGGCTCGACACCTCGGCCGGCACCATCCAGTGGGTCGTGTCGGGCTACGCGCTGGCCTTCGGGCTGACGCTGGTCGCCGGTGGGCGGCTCGGCGACGCCCACGGACGACGCCGGCTGATGGTGATCGGCCTGGCGGCGTTCATCGTCTCCAGCGCCGTGGTCGGCCTGGCCCCGTCGGCGCCGCTGGTCGTGGTGGCCCGCCTGCTCCAGGGCGCCTCGGCCGGGCTGCTCACGCCGCAGAACTCCGGGCTGATCCAGGTCCTCTTCCGCGGCGCCGAGCGCGGCAAGGCCTTCGGCCTGTTCGGGCTGACGGTGTCGATCGCCTCGGCCGCCGGTCCCCTGCTGGGCGGGCTGATCCTGGCCGTCGCGGGCGAGGACGACGGCTGGCGCTGGCTGTTCCTCGTCAACGTCCCGATCGGCCTGGTGGCGATGGTCGGCGTGCTGCGCCTGGTGCCTGGGCGCGACGCCGAGCAGGTCGCCGCGGAGCGTGCGGGCGGCCACCAGCGCCTCGACGTGGTCGGCGCCCTGCTGCTCGGCGCCACGGTGCTGTGCCTGCTCTACCCGATCGTCAGCCTCGAGGCCGGGCAGCGCGGGCCGCTGGTCCTGCTCGTCGGGGTGCCGGTGTTCGCAGCGGCCTTCACCCGGTGGGAGCACCGGCTTCGGGACCGCGACCTCGCGCCGCTGCTCGACATCGCGCTGCTGCGGCGCACGCCGGGGTTCGCCGGCGGGCTGGCCGTCGGCACGCTCTACTTCACCGGGTTCACCGGCGTCTTCCTGGTGCTCTCGGTGTTCCTGCAGGACGACCGTGGCTTCAGCCCGCTGCACGCCGGGCTGCTCATCACGCCGTTCGCGCTCGGCTCGGCGATCTCCTCGCCGCTGGCCGGCCGGGCGGTGACGCGGCTCGGTCGACCGCTGACCATCGGAGCCCTGCTGGTGATGGGGTCCGGCGTGCTGGCGGTCGCGCTCCTCGTGCCCGGCCGGTCCGACGACGCGCTGTGGTGGACGCTGGTGCCGGCGCTGTTCGTCGCCGGCCTCGGCGGTGGTGCGGTGGTCTCGCCCAACCTGACGCTGACCCTGGCCGACGTACCTCCGTCGATGGGTGGGGCGGCCGGCGGGGCCGTGCAGACGGGTCAGCGGATCGGCTCGGCCCTCGGGGCGGCGCTGCTGGTGACCGTGTTCCAGCTGGCGGGGCTGCGCGCCTCGCTGCTGACCTCGCTCGCGGTGCTCGCCTGTGCGCTGCTCGCGGCCGTGCTCACGCGCGCCAGGGCGGAGGCTGCCCCTGCAGCCACCACTGCAGGCGACGGGTGATCCACGGCAGCAGCAGGTAGGTCATCAGCGGGGTCATCACCAGCACGGTCGCCAGGACCCGCAGCGGCAGCACGACGTCGCCGAGCAGCTCGCGCGAGGCGAAGTTGGCCACCACGCTGAGCGGGAAGAACACCAGGAAGATCGTGGTCGCCTGCTTCCACCGCGGCGGCGCGGACGGCGGCGGTGAGGCGGTGCCGCCGGTCTCGAGCACCGTCGACTGCGGCACGTCGAACCACCCCTCGATGCCGGTGCGCTTCTCGACGCGCGACTCGACCACGCCGAGGCCGGACGCCGCCGAGCGCCACCACTGTCGCTGCGGGCTGTGCTCCCACTGCTCCAGCGACGTCTGGTCGGCGAAGCGGTAGAGCATGTGCCACTCCTCCGAGTCGGGCTCGGTGCGCACCCAGCCCGCCCCGAGGAACCCCGGGAACTTCTCCGCCAGCCCGATGCCCGCGTTGAGCCAGCTCATCATCTCGGCCTCGTGGCCGGTCGGCAGGACCCGCGTGATCGCGACGGTGACGGGGGCGCTCATGTCAGAGGATCGCGCCGGGCGCGTACGCCGCCGCGTCGGGGTGCCGCTCGGCGACCTCGGCCACGCGACGCACGACGGCCTGCGTCTGGGCGACGGCCGCGCCGGTGAAGGTGATCGGGTCGGCGACCAGGCTCGTGAGCTGCTCGGCGGTCAGCCCGAGGCGCGCGTCGGCGGCGAGCTTGGCGAAGACGTCGTTGGCGGCCTGGCCCTGGCGCATGGCGAGAGCGGTGCCGACGGCGGCCTCCTTGATCGCCTCGTGCGCGGTCTCGCGTCCGACGCCGTTGCGCACGGCGGCCATCAGGACCTTGGTGGTGGCCAGGAACGGCAGGTAGCGGTCGAGCTCGCGCTGGATGACGGCCGGGAACGCGCCGAACTCGTCGAGCACGGTGAGGAAGGTCTGGAACAGCCCGTCGGCGGCGAAGAACGCGTCGGGCAGGGCGACCCGGCGCACGACGGAGCAGGACACGTCGCCCTCGTTCCACTGGTCGCCGGCGAGCTCGCCGACCATCGAGAGGTAGCCGCGGGTGACGACCGCGAGGCCGTTGACCCGCTCGCAGGAGCGGGTGTTCATCTTGTGGGGCATGGCCGACGAGCCGACCTGGCCCTCCTTGAAGCCCTCGGTGACGATCTCGTTGCCGGCCATCAGCCGGATCGTCGTGGCGAGGTTGGACGGCGCCGCGACGAGCTGGACGACGGCGCTGAGCACGTCGAAGTCGAGCGAGCGCGGGTAGACCTGGCCGACGCTGGTCAGCACCCGGTCGAAGCCGAGGTGGGCGGCGACGCGGCGCTCGAGGTCGTCGAGCTTGTCGGCGTCGCCGTCGAGCAGGTCGAGCATGTCCTGGGCGGTGCCCATCGGGCCCTTGATGCCGCGCAGCGGGTAGCGCGCCAGCAGCTCCTCGACGCGCTCG
>JAOPXU010000130.1 GCA_025964985.1 Nocardioides sp. | reverse complement strand
CGACGTGTGCGGGCGCAGCACCGCCAGCGCCAGCTCGAGCGTGGCCTCGTCGGAGGTGCCGGCCCCGGAGTTGGTGATGACGAGGAGGGGGTCCATGCGTGCAACGTAACGGACGGAGGCCGCCGGGTTTTGGTAACGTGAGTACGCACGAGCCCCGGACGCTGTTGCCCGGGGTTCCGCCATGTCCGGCGACGTCCGGCTGTGTTTGGCTACGTCTGGCTACGTCTGGCTACGTCTGGAGTGAGTGCATGCCCGCGATCGCGATCATCGGCGCCCAGTGGGGCGACGAGGGCAAGGGCAAGGCGACCGACCTGCTCGGCAGCCGCGTCGACCACGTGGTCAAGTTCAACGGCGGCAACAACGCCGGCCACACCGTCGTCATCGGCGACGAGAAGTACGCGCTGCACCTGCTGCCCAGCGGCATCCTGTCGCCCAACGTCACCCCCGTGATCGGCAACGGGGTCGTCATCGACGTCGAGGTGCTGTTCGAGGAGCTCGACGCCCTCACCGCCCGGGGCGTCGACGTGAGCCGGCTCAAGGTGAGCGCCAACGCCCACGTCATCCCGAGCTACAACAAGGCCGTCGACAAGGTGACCGAGCGGTTCCTCGGCTCGCGGCGCCTCGGCACCACCGGTCGCGGCATCGGGCCGACGTACGCCGACAAGATGAACCGCATCGGCATCCGCGTCCAGGACCTCTTCGACGAGAGCATCCTGCGCAAGAAGGTCGAGGGCGCCCTCGACCTCAAGGGCCAGGTGCTCACCAAGATCTACAACCGCCGCGCCCCCGAGATCGACGAGATCGTCGAGGAGCTGCTGGCCTACGCCGAGCGGCTCGCGCCGATGGTCTGCGACACCGGGCTGTTCCTCAACCAGGCGCTCGACGCCGGCGACACCGTGCTGCTCGAGGCCGGCCAGGCGACGCTGCTCGACGTCGACCACGGCACCTACCCGTTCGTCACGTCCTCGTCGTGCACCGCGGCCGGCGCCTGCACCGGGTCCGGCATCCCGCCGATGCGCCTCGACCAGGTCATCGCGATCGTCAAGGCCTACACGACCCGCGTCGGCGAGGGCCCGTTCCCCACCGAGCTGTTCGACGACTCCGGCGAGCACCTGCGCAAGATCGGCGCCGAGTACGGCACCACCACCGGCCGGCCGCGCCGCTGCGGCTGGTACGACGCCGTCATCGCCCGCTACGCCGCCCGCGTCAACGGCGTCACCGACTTCGTGCTCACCAAGCTCGACGTGCTCACCGGCCTCGACCGGGTCCCGGTCTGCGTCGCCTACGACGTCAACGGCGTGCGCCACGACGAGATGCCGGTCAACCAGAGCGACTTCCACCACGCCGTGCCGGTCTACGAGTACCTCCCCGGCTGGTGGGAGGACATCTCAGAGTGCCGCACCTTCGAGGAGCTGCCGGCCAACGCCCAGGCCTACGTCGAGGCGGTCGAGGCCATGTCGGGCGCCCGCATCTCCGTGGTCGGCGTGGGCCCGTCCCGTGCCGCCACCATCGTGCGGCACGAGCTGCTCCCGGGCTGACCCTCAGACCCCGGCGTTGACCTCGCTGGTGAGCAGGTTGTAGCCCGATGCGTTGTCGAGCCCGACCGGGCGTCGCCAGCTGTCGTCGCGGGTGAACGACGTCCCCTCGCTGAGGAACACCGTGTTGACGACGGGGACGAAGTCGCGGGTGGCGCCGAGCACCACCAGGTCGTCGAAGCCGTCGCCGTCGACGTCGCTGGCGGCCAGGTCGCTGCCGGCGACCTCGGGGACCTCGAGGTTGTCGGTGTCGTCGAACCACGACTCCTGGTCGAACGTCGAGCCGTTCCACGACCAGACCTTGACCTGGAGGTTGTCAGCGGTCGTCGACGCGATCTCCTGGAAGCCGTCGCCGTCGAAGTCGCCGCTCACGACCGAGCCCACCGCGAACCCGCCGGCGTCGACCTCGGTGGTCTCGCCGGTGACCGCGAGGGCGGTGCCGTCGGAGACGAGCACGGTGGCCATGGGGGCGAAGTCGGTGAGCCGACCGATGCTGACGTGGACGACGTCGCCGGTGCCGTCCTCGTCGACGTCGGCGACGAAGATGCCGCCCTCGGACTCCCGACCCACGGGGCCGGAGTACCACGTGGTCGTCGGCGCGAACGTCCCGGCGCCGTCGCCGATCGCGACGTCGACCTGCAGCTCGGTCGGGCCGAGGCGGGTCGCGGCGACCAGGTCGAGGCTGCCGTCGCCATCGACGTCGCCGAGGGCCATCGCCACGTCGAGCGCGCTGAGGACGTCCGGGCGGGCGGGGGTGCGCAGCGGCGAGGAGCCACCGGTCGAGGACGAGGCGTTCATCCGGGGCGGCTCGCCCAGCACCCGCACCAGGTCGGTCGTGCCGTCTTCGTCGAGGTCGCCCGACATCCCGACGAGCCCGGCACGGTTGCGGCGCAGGACGGGGTCACCGAACGCCGTGCCGGTCGAGGAGAGCAGCCGCAGCCCATCGAAGGTGAGGAGCGTCAGGTCGCCGAGGCCGTCGCCGTCGAGGTCGCCCGCGACGGCGCCCGACAGGTCGGGGGCGACGGGCTCGCTCGGCCCGGTCGGCTCGGTCTCCGTCGGCTCGGTCTCCGTGGGCTCGGTGGGCACGGTGGACGGGTCCGCCGTGGACGGGCCGGCGGGCGTGGGCTCGCTGGTCGTCGGCGCGGCCTCCGGCTCGTCGTCGCCGCCGGCCACGACCGCGATGACGATCCCGAGGACCAGGACCAGCGCGAGCGCGGCCGCACCGGCGATCAGCAGCAGCTTGCGGTCGGGGCCTTTCGACCCCGGGCCGGCGTGGGCGCCGGTGGCGGCGTACGGGGGCGGGGGAGGGGCGAAGGGCGGCGGGGCGCCTGGTGCCATCGTGAGCTGCTCGGACGGCGGTACGGCGGGCGGGCCGGTGATGATGCCGGCCCAGGCGCGCAGGTCGTCGCGCAGGGCGCCGGCCGACGGGTAGCGCTGGGCCGGGTCCTTGGCCAGGCAGCGCGCCAGGACCTGGTTGAGCCGCTGCGTCGACTCGTCGCCGCCGGGCAGCTGAGGGACGGGGGCCTGCAGGTGGGCCGAGGCGACCTCGACGTCGGTGCCGGTGTAGGGCGGACGGCCGGTGACGGCCTCGTGGAGCAGGCAGCCCACGGCGTAGACGTCGGCGGCCTCGGAGCCGGGCTGGCCCTGGATCCGCTCGGGCGCCAGGTAGCTCCAGGCGCCCGGGGCGGAGGCGGGCTCGGTGGCGGCGCCGCCGCCCTCGGCCGGGCCGACGCCGAAGTCGCAGACCAGGACGTGGATCCGGTCGAGCCGGTCGTCGCGCAGCAGGACGTTGCTGGGCTTGAGGTTGCGGTGCACGACGCCGGCTCGGTGGGCGTCGCGCAGGGCCTCGGCGACCTGCGAGCAGGCCTGGGCCGCGAGCAGCGGGGGCATCGGGCCGAGGCGGCCCAGCAGGGTGCCGAGGTCGCCGCCGGCGGCGTACTGGGAGGTCAGGAACGGCAGGCCGTCCTGGACGCCGTGGTCGAAGATCTGCACGACGTGCGGTGACTCCAGGCGCGCCAGGGTCGCGGCCTCGCGCTGGAACCGCTCGACGAACTCCGGTGACGACGCGAGCGTGCCGGCGACCACCTTCAACGCCACCTGGCGCCCGAGGCGCTGGTCGGTGGCGCGGTAGAGCACGCCGGTGCGGCCCGTCGCGATCACCGAGTCGATGCGGTAGGGCCCGAACGTCGAGCCGGGTCCGGGCGGCGGGGGGCCGGGGTTCACCATCGTGCGTCCTCCAGTAGGTCGAAGCGTTGTTCGTCGGCGTTGGTGCGGGCGGCGAGCGGCTCGTCCCACACCAGCCAGCGGCTGCTGGTGAAGCCGGTGCCGTTGGACACGCCGACCAGCGCCCGCGCGGAGCCGCCCGGGCGGTCGAGCCCCAGGGACACCACGTCGGCGCGGCGGTCGCCGTTGACGTCGCTGACGGTCAGGTCGAGGGGGGCGGTGTTGACGAAGCGGATGCTGCCGGCGTTGAGGACCGGGGTGATCGTCGAGTCGCCGTAGGAGAAGGTCGAGAGCACGATCAGCCGGGTGTCGAGGTCGGCCACCACGAGCTCGTCGTCGCCGTCGGCGTCGACGTCGCCGCTGCGCAGGAAGACCTCCGAGCCGGCCGAGGTGAACGGCGAGCTGATCGGCTCGCCGAACCCACCGCGGCCGTCGCCCAGCCGCATCTCGACCGCGCCCGGGTAACCGCCGGCGAAGCTGCCCGTGAGCACCAGCGTCGCGAGGTCGGCGTTGCCGTCGCCGTCGAAGTCGCCGGGCCGGATCCAGGCGTAGGTGAGGTCCTCGGTCAGCGTCAGGCGCTGCTCGGCCGTCCCGAACGTCGTGCCGACGAGCGCCCGGCTCGTCAGGACGAGGCTGTCCCCCTCGACCTCGAGGAGGAGCAGCTCGTCGACGCCGTCGCCGTCGAGGTCGGCCAGGGCGTCGTTGTTGGTCGTCGTCGCGGGTCCGGGGAGCTCGCCGGACACCTCTCCGCCGCCGGTCAGGCTCGAGCTGACGCTGACCGGGCGGTCGCCCTCCTGGCGGAGGGTCAGCACGTCCTCGACACCGTCGTCGTCGAGGTGGCCGCGCACGCGCCACGTGGGCAGGCCGCTGCGCGGGCCGAGCTCGTCGGTGCTCGGGTCGACGAACGCCGACCCGTCCGACGTCCACGTCGTCGTCTGCAGCGCTGAGCCGTCGGCCGGGTCGTAGTCGAAGCTGAGGTCGCCGAGGTCGTCGCCGTCGAGGTCGCCGACGACGGGACCGGTGGGCTCGCCCGTCGGGTCGCCGGTCGGGTCGCCGGTCGGGTCGGGGGTGGGTGCGGCGCTGGTGGTCAGGTCGTAGGGCTCGTCGTCGCCGGTGCCGACCACGACGGATGCGGCTCCGGCGCCGACCATCGCGAGGACGGCGACCGCCGCCACCACC
>JAOPXU010000106.1 GCA_025964985.1 Nocardioides sp. | reverse complement strand
GCCGACTACTTCGCCCAGCTCGTCACCCCCGAGGTCAAGGCCGGGCTCGCCTCGGCCACCGGGGAGTTCGGCGAGGCCGGCGTCTACAAGGACGTCATCCGCCAGGTCGGCACCGACGGCTGGCTCGGCATCGGCTGGCCCGAGGAGTACGGCGGCCAGGCCCGGTCGGTCGTCGAGCAGCTGATCTTCACCGACGCGGCCGCGGTCGCCGGGGTGCCGATCCCCTACCTGACGCTCAACACCGTCGGGCCCACGATCATGCGCTACGGCACCGAGGAGCAGAAGGAGTTCTTCCTGCCCAAGATCCTGGCGGGCGAGCTGCACTTCTCCATCGGATACTCCGAGCCCGGCTCCGGCACCGACCTGGCCTCGCTGAAGACCAAGGCCGTCCGCGAGGGCGACGAGTGGGTCGTCAACGGCCAGAAGATGTGGACCTCGCTGATCCAGTACGCCGACTGGATCTGGCTGGCCTGCCGCACCGATCCCGACCTCCCGCGTCACAAGGGCCTGTCGATGATCATGGTGCCGGCCGACGCCCCCGGCGTCTCGTTCACGCCGGTGCACACCGTGGCCGGCGTCGGCACCAGCGCCACCTACTACGAGGACGTCCGGGTGCCGGTCTCCAACGTGGTCGGCGAGGTCAACGGCGGCTGGAACCTGATGACCAACCAGCTCAACGCCGAGCGCGTCTCGCTCACCTCGGCCGCGCCGACGATCCACTCGCTCAAGCTCGTGCGCGAGTGGGCGCAGCAGACCAAGAACCCCGACGGGCAGCGGGTCATCGACACCGAGTGGGTGCAGATCGCCCTGGGTCGGGCGCACGCCCGCGTCGAGGCGCTCACGCTGCTCAACTGGAAGCTCGCCGCCGACGCCGACGCCGGCGTCGACCTCTCGCCGGCCGAGGCCTCGGCCATCAAGGTCTACGGCTCCGAGCTCAACACCGAGGTCTACCGCACGCTCACCGAGATCGTCGGGCCGATGGCGGGCCTGACCGCCGACTCCCCGGGCGCCGTCCTGGCCGGGCGCCTCGAGCGGATGTTCCGCTCCTCGCTGGTCATGACGTTCGGCGGCGGCACCAACGAGATCCAGCGCGACATCATCGGCTACGTGGGCCTCGGCCTGCCCGCCGCGAAGCGATAGGGCACGACATGGACTTCACCTTCACCTCCGAGCAGGACGAGGCCGCCGAGCTGGCCGCCAAGATCCTCGGCGACCGCGCGACCAACGACCGGCAGAAGGCCGTCGAGGCCACCGGCTCGCGCTTCGACGCCGACCTGTGGCGCGAGCTCGACGAGGCCGGGCTGCTCTCGCTGGCCGTCCCCGAGCAGCACGGCGGGGCCGGCCTCGGCCTGCTCGAGCTGTGCCGCGTGCTGGTCGAGGTCGGACGCCGCGTGGCGCCCGTCCCGCTGGCCGTCCACGGCCCCGTGGCCCTGGTGCTCAGCGAGCTCGGCACCCCCGAGCAGCAGCAGCGCTGGCTGGGCGGCGGCGTGCTCAGCGCGGCCGTGGCCGAGGAGCGCTCGCACCTCCCTGTCCGCCCGACGGTCGTCGCCCGCGACGGCCGGCTCACCGGCAGCAAGGTCCTCGTGCGCGCCGGCGACGTGGCCGGGGCGTTCCTGGTCACCGCCTCCACCGACGACGGCACCGCGCTGTTCCTGCTCGACGGCGCCGCCGAGGGCGTCACCCGCGTCGAGGGCCACAGCAGCGACCGCGACCTCGTGGTCCGCCTCGACCTCGACGGGGCGCCGGCCGACCGGCTCGGCGGCTCCGACGCCGCCGTGCGCCTGACCCAGCTGCTGACCGTCTGCGCGGCCGCCGAGCAGCTGGGCGTCACCGAGGGAGCGCTGCACCTCACGGCGGCGTACGCCAAGACGCGCGAGCAGTTCGGCCGTCCGATCGGCACCTTCCAGGCGGTGTCGCAGCGCCTGGCCGACGGCTACATCGACGTCCTCGCCCAGCGGCTGACGCTGTGGCAGGCCGTGTGGCTGCTGTCGGAGGGCATGAGCGCCGACACCGAGGTCGCCACCGCCAAGCTGTGGGCGGCCGATGCCGGTCACAAGCTGGCCCACACCACCGTGCACGTGCACGGCGGCGTCGGCATCGACATGGACGGCGAGGCGCACCGCTACTTCACGACCGCCAAGCGCTTCGAGTTCCTGTTCGGCGGCGCGACCGAGCAGGCGCTGGCCGTCGGCCGGGCGCTCGCCTCCGAGCCCGTCTGACCCGTCCGACGGGGGTGGTCAGCCGTGGGTGCCGGCGTACGGCACCTCGGTGCGCCACTCCCGCTCGGGCTGCCGCATCGCCGAGCGCAGGGCGGCGGCGACCCGGTCGGGGGTGAAGGGACCGTCCGACGACAGCGTGCCGCGCACGGTCACCGACACCGCGCGGATGCCGTCGTCCTTGAGCGTGTCGTCGAGGCTGCGCACCAGGTTGCGGACGCCGGCCTTCTGCACGCCGAGCGACGCGGCGCGGTGCCACGGCTGGTCGGCGGCCATGCTGCCGGTGACCGTGACCCGGCTGCCGTGGCGCAGGAACGGCCGCGCGGCCTGGACGACGGTGAGCAGCGACCCGACGCCGAGCGCGACGTCGGCCAGCAGCTCGGTGACGGTGAGCTCGAGCGGGTCCTTCTCGCGGAACGCGCTCGGGTTGAAGTGCAGGACGTCGACGGAGCCGCCCAGCTCCTCGGCCAGCCCGCGGACGGCGGCGGTGGCGGCGTCGACGTCGGTGAGGTCGGCGTACGCCGTGGCGACGGTGGTGCCGCTCCCCCGCAGCTCGACGGCCAGCGCCTCGACCTGCTCGCGGTCGACGCCCAGGAGCCCGACCGGGTGGCCCTCGGCGGCCAGGAGCCGCGCGAAGGAGCCGCTGACGCCGGGGCCCGCCCCGGTGATGATCGCGCTGCCCGTCATGGGGCCACCGTAGCCAGATCCGCCCCGGGTCCTAGCCTGGCCGGGTGACCGTCGCTCTGCACACGACCGAGGTCGGGACGACCGGCGACCGGGTCGTCTTCCTCCACGGGCTGTTCGGGCAGGGCCGCAACTTCACCCAGATCGCCAAGGCCCTCGAACCCGGGCTGCGCTCGCTGCTCGTCGACCTGCCCAACCACGGCCGCTCCGAGTGGACCGGCACCGTCGACTACGTCGAGGTCGCCGACGCCGTGGCCGAGGCGCTGCGCACCGGCTACGCCGCCGACGGACCCGTCCACCTCGTCGGGCACTCGATGGGCGGCAAGGTCGCCATGGTGCTGGCGCTGCGCCACCCCGACCTCGTGCGCCGCCTCGTCGTCGTCGACATCTCGCCGGCCCCGAGTGAGGGCGAGAGCGAGTTCGGGCACCTGCTCGACAGCCTCGCCGGCCTCGACCTGTCCGCCGTCGAGCGCCGGGCCGACGCCGACCGGCTGCTCACCGACCCGATCCCCGACGAGCGGGTGCGCGGCTTCCTGCTGCAGAACCTGCGCTCGGAGGGCACCGGCTGGCGCTGGCAGGCCGACCTCGCCCTGCTCCGTCGTGAGCTGCCCGCGATCGCGGAGTTCCCCGAGGACCAGCTCGACGGGGCGACCTTCGAGCACCCGGTGCTGTGGGTCGCGGGTGCGCGCTCGCCGTACGTCCGGCCGGAGCACGCGCCGACGATGCGGCGGCTCTTCCCCCGCACCACCCAGGTGACGATCAAGGACGCCGGGCACTGGGTGCACTCCGAGCAGCCCGAGGCGTTCGTCTCCGCGCTGCGGGTGTTCCTGGGCGCTCCGACGGGCTGAGGGCCCAGGCCGAAATTTCCCCGGTCAGCCGGGGAAGTCTGAACATGACGGGCAATGCACCGCCTGCCAACTTCAGGTCTCCCGGTCAGCCGGGGAAACCCCGGGCAGGTCGAGACCGGGTGCCCGCCGCCCGCGCAGGAGCCGGCGACGGGCACACCACCCGACCTCGACCAGAGGTCAGTACTTCTCCAGGCGGGAGACGGTCTCCTCGAACTCGCGCACCAGGTCGGCCATCACCTCGGCGACGGGCCGGACCTCGTTCATCCGGCCGACGATCTGGCCGACGGGCATCGAGATGACGTCAGGGTCGTTGGCGGCGGAGATGCGGTTGTGGGCGTTGGCGACCAGCAGGTTCTGCAGCGGCATGGGCAGCGGGGAGGGAGCGCCCTCCTCGGCCCAGGCCTCGGTCCACTTGGTCTTGAGCAGGCGGGCCGGCTTGCCGGTGTAGACGCGGGTGCGCACGGTGTCGCTGGAGGTGGCGCGGGTGAAGGCGGTTTCCCAGGCATCGGCGTTGCCGGCGCCCATCTGGCGGTACTCCTCGGTGCCGAGCCAGATCGACCCCATCCACACGCCGGCGGCGCCGAGCGCGAGCGACGCGGCGACCTGGCGGCCGGAGCCGATGCCACCGGCGCCGAGCACGGGTACGTCGGGACCGACGGCGTCGACGACGTCGGGGGTCAGCACCATCGAGGCGACCTCGCCGGTGTGGCCGCCGGCCTCGTAGCCCTGGGCGATGATCACGTCGACGCCGTTCTTGACGTGGCTGAGCGCGTGCTTGGCCGCGCCGGCGAGCGCACCGACCTTGATGCCGTGCTCGTGGCACTTCTCGATCACGTCGATCGGCGGCGAGCCGAGCGCGTTGGCGATGAACACCGGCCGGTGCTGCAGGGCGACGTCGAGGTGCGAGCGGGCCACCGAGTGCAGCCAGCCGAGGACGCCGTCCCGCCCCTCTCCCTCGGGCAGGGGCGGAACGCCGAGCTTGAGCAGCGTCTCGTCGACGAACTGCTTGTGGTCCTCGGGGATCATCGCGCCGAGGTCGAGCGAGGTGCCCTCGGTCGGGATCTTCATCGGCATCACGATGTCGACGCCGTAGGGCTTGCCGTCGGTGTTGTCGTCGAGCCACGTCAGGACGCGCTCGAGCTCCTCGGTGTCGTTGAACCGCACGCAGCCCAGGACGCCGAGGCCGCCGGCGCGCGAGACCGCCGCGGCGACGTGCTCGGACGGGGTGAAGGCGAAGATCGGGTAGTCGATCCCGAACTCGTCACAGATCGGCGTACGCATCAGGCGGGCGCTCCTTCGGTCTCGGTTGCCGGGGCGGTGCGGGACGACAGGGCCATCTCCTTGGCCTTGGGGTACTGCGCCTTGCCGGTGGCGTTGCGGGGGATCTCGGGGACGAGCGTCAGCACGCGCGGCAGCTTGTAGCCGGACAGCGAGGTGCGCAGGTAGGTGCGCAGCTCCTCGAGCTCGACCGTGTGCCCCTCGCGCGGCTGTACGACGGCCGCGACGGTCTGGCCG
The DNA here is from genome assembly GCA_025964985.1 of Nocardioides sp. Taxonomy (GTDB): domain Bacteria; phylum Actinomycetota; class Actinomycetes; order Propionibacteriales; family Nocardioidaceae; genus Nocardioides. Next base: position 803 of record JAOPXU010000106.1, on the reverse strand, counting down.
TACTTCTCGTCGGGCAGGCCGACGACCAGGCAGTCGTAGACGGAGGGGTGGCCCTTGATGGCCATCTCGACCTCCTCGGGGTAGACCTTCTCGCCGCCGGTGTTGACGCAGTTGGAGCCGCGGCCCAGGAGCGTGACGCGGTTGCCGGTCTCGATACGGGCGAAGTCGCCGGGCACCGAGAAGCGCTCGCCGTCGACCTCGAGGAAGGTCTGCGCGGACTTCTCGGGGTCCTTGTAGTAGCCCATCGGCACGTGGCCGCCGCGGCCGAGCCGCCCGACCTTGCCGACGTTGGTCTCGAGGTCCATCGGCTTGTTGTCGTCGTCGAGGACGACGCTGCTCGGGCCGAGGCCGACGACCGGGCCGTCGCTGCTGATGTTGTCCTTGTCCTGCATGCCCATGCCCTGGAAGCCGGTCTCGGAGGCACCCACGGAGTCGGTGAAGATCCCGTCGGGGAACGCAGCCATCCAGCGCTGCTTGACCGGCGGGCTGAAGATCGCGGCACTGCTGCTGATGACGAACAGGCTCGAGGCGTCGTAGGGCTTGTCGCTGTCGAGGCGGCTCTCGTACTCCTCGATGAGCGGGCGGGCCATGGCGTCGCCGGTCATGAAGATCAGCTGCACCTTGTCGCGCTCGATGACCTCCCACACGGTCTTGGCGTCGAACTTCGGCTCGAGCACGGTGAGGTGGCCGGCGAACAGGTGCATGAGCAGGCCGGCCTGCGCGCCGCCGTGCATCAGCGGGCTCATCGGGAAGGTGACCATCCGCGGCTCGCTGGCCGACGTCGACTGGTCCATCTCCTCGAG
>JAOPXU010000058.1 GCA_025964985.1 Nocardioides sp. | reverse complement strand
TAGTCGCCGGCCTTGAGCTCGAGCGGGTCGATCTGCTTCTTGCGGCGCGCGGGCATCTTGCGCATGTCGCGGGTCGAGGCCTTCTGGCCGCTGATGTCCTCGCCGGTGATGATCGCGAGCCGGGCCTCGTCGTCGACGAAGCCGTGGGTGAGCGAGCCGCAGGTGACGGTGACGACGCCGACCTCGAGGTCGCCCTCGTCCTGCAGGCGCGCGGGGGTGTCGTGCTCGCCGAGCTGCTCGACCAGGCGCTGCGCGGGGCCGTGGCCGGGGTGGACGGCGAGCACGCGGTAGCCGTCGGAGCGCCAGCGCTCGAGGTCGGCCATCGCCTGCTCGACGTCGCCGTGGTAGGCCGGGGCCGCGCTGGCCGCCAGGGCGATCGACGGGCGGTCGCCGGTGTCGCCGGGGACGGCGTCGTCGGCGGTGTCGAGGCCGAACGGGCTGAGCGTCCACCAGGACTGGCCGCGTGCGATGACGTGCTCGCGCACGTCGCCGAGCGAGTGGTAGGACGCCGCGCCCAGGTCGATCGGCGCCGTGCCTCCGCCGGCCGCGGCGGCCCAGCTGGCCCCGAGGAACTCGTCGCTCGTGGCGACCAGGTCGTGGGCGCGGGACCGCACGCGCTCGGGGTCGAGCACGAGCAGATGGGCGTCGGTGGGCAGCAGGTCGACGAGGAGCTCCATCTCGTCGACGAGCACGGGCGCCAGCGACTCCATGCCCTCGGCGGCGATGCCGGACGCGATCTTGTCGGTGAGCTCGAGGAGCTGCGGGTGCTGGCGGCCGAGCTCGGCGGCCCGGGCACGCACCTCGTCGGTGAGCAGCAGCTCGCGGCACGGCGGTGCCCACAGGCGCTCGGCCTTGTCGAGCGTGCGCTGGTCGGCGACGGAGAACGAGCGGATCTCCTCGACGTCGTCGCCCCACAGCTCGACGCGCAGCGGGTGCTCCTCGGTGGGCGGGAAGACGTCGACGATGCCGCCGCGCACCGCGAACTCACCGCGCCGCTCGACCAGGTCGACGCGGCTGTAGGCGGCGTCGGCCAGGCTGCGGACCAGGTCGTCGAGCGACATCGTGTCGCCGACGACGAGCTCGACCGGTGCGAGGTCGGCCAGGCCCTTGACCTGCGGCTGCAGCAGCGACCGCACGGGCGCGACGACGACCTTGAGCGGGCCGTTGGTCGCGTCGGTGCCGGGGTGGGCCAGGCGGCGCAGGACCGCGAGGCGCTTGCCGACAGTGTCGCTGCGCGGGCTGAGCCGCTCGTGGGGCAGCGTCTCCCAGCTCGGGTAGTGCGCGACGACCTCGGGACCGACCAGGTCACCGAGCTCGACCGCCAGCTCCTCGGCCTCGCGCGTCGTCGCCGTGACCACCAGCGTCGTGCGACCCGCGCCCACCAGCGTCGCCGCGAGGAACGGGCGCAGCGCCGCCGGACCCGTCAGGTCGAGCGCGCGGTCGCCGGCGCCGCGGGCCCGCTCGGCCAGGTCGGCGTAGGGCGGGCTCGCGAGGAGGATCTGGGCCAGGGCGGCGAGGGACACGGAGACTCCGGGTGGTGCGGAAGGGCGGCGGGGCAGCACGAGCGCCCCCCGATCAGTCGTGACCGGGGGTGCCCTCCCGAGTCTAGGACCGCCCACCGACACCGCTTCATCCGCGCGGGTCGCTCAGTCGCGGCTGCGGCGTCGGGTCGATGCCGCTGGAGCAGGTCACCCCCAGGCGACCCGGTGACCAGCTCGACCACCACCGGTCCCGCCTCCGGCAGCGCGGACCTGAACACACCACGGTGTGGTCCGGCGTCGCCGCCGGCACGAGACCGTCGCTACGCAGGTGGGTGAGCACACGTCCGGTCGGCAGCGCCCGAACAGAGCCGCCGGTGGCCCGATCTGGCCACCGGCGTGCCGACAGCCCCGCCGTCGGCGGGGTGCGGGGCGGTCAGGGTCGTCGGCGACGGTCGACAGTGGTGGTCGACCCGGTGGGGCTGACTCAGTGGTAGACGCCCGGCTCCGGGCTGTCGTACCGCCAGGCGCTGTGGGTCTTGGCACGGTGGTGCCTGCGGCAGAGCATCGCAAGGTTGTCGGCGGACGTGGTGCCGCCGGCGTCGAAGGGGACGATGTGGTCGAGGTCGACCTGGCGGCGTCGGCAGTCGGGGAAGACACAGGTGCGGTCGCGCAGGACGACGTGTTCGCGGATGGCGTCCGTGAGCCGGTACGCGTCGGTGGATGGGTTGGCAGCCAGGTCGATGACGGGCTTGACGGTCACCTTGGTGCCGGCTGATGTGCACCAGTCCTTGACCTGTTGGACGAGGACTGGGGTCTGGGTGTTGTCGAGCAGGGCGACGTCAGTGGCGTCGAGGTGGGCGTAGATCGTGACGCCTCGTCCGAGGTCCAATGCTTGCTGGCCGCGCGCCATCTCGCCCAGCGCCTGCGAGCGCCGAACATCGAGGGTGTCGGTGGAGCCGAGGTCGGCGAGCGTCTGCGCTCCGTCTCGCAGCGCCTGTTCCAGGTCCAGGGCGTCGGCTGCGTC
>JAOPXU010000054.1 GCA_025964985.1 Nocardioides sp. | reverse complement strand
GGCGACCTCGGCGGCCGCGGCTGCCTGGGCGGCGCGGGCGGCCTCGGTGGCCTTGGCGACGTCGGCCACCCGGGCGACCGCGATGACCTCGACGGTCACCGGAGGGGGAGCAGGAACGGGGGTGGTGCTGGGTGCGGTGACGACGACGGGCTCGACCTCGACCTCGGGCTCGACCTCGGCGACGGGCTCGTCCTCGTCGACCGCGTCGACCTCATCGACGTGGGCGTCCTCGGCCGGCTCGTCCTCGTCCTGCTCGTCCTCGACGGCCTGGAGGTCGCCCTCGGGCTCGTCGTCCGGCAGCTCGCCGCGGGCGGCGGCGACCTCGAGTCGGGCGGCCTCGGCCTCGGCGGCCATCGCGGCGCTGACCTTGGCCGGCGGCAGGATGAACGGCATCGAGGTCGCGTCGGACCCCTCCTCGGCGGTGCGCTGCGGGCGCGCCATCGAGGCCAGGGAGAGGACGGCGGCGCGGGGCGCGGCTCCCTCGGACTCGGGCTCCGGGTCGGTCATCCGGTCGCCGAGGCGCGTGGTGAAGTCGACCTTGCCCACGCGGCCCCCGGCCGAGGTGATGTCAGCCAGGGACGGCGCTTCCCCGATCGAGGACGGCTTGGACTCGATCACGGGGTGGTTCCGGAGTCCGTCGAGTCGTCGGTGGACGTGTCGGTGGAGGTGCCGCTGTCGAGGGCGCCGTCGTCGACCGGGTCGCTGTCGCCCTCGGCCGGGGTGGCGTCCTCGTCGGTGTCGAGGACCCCGTCGCCGTTGGCGTCGAGGGAGTCGGGCAGCAGGTCGCCGTAGCGGTAGTCGCCGGGGACCTCGACCAGCACGTAGCGGGCGTTGCCGTAGACCTCCTCGAGGACCTGGTCCTCGCCGGCCGCGGCGGACGGGTAGAGCTTGCTGAGCAGGTCGTTGGAGGTGGCGGTCGACAGCAGCATGTAGTCGACGTGGTCGGCGGGCGCCTTGGCGGCACGCGTCCACGGGCCGTCGGACTGGTCGACGCGGTCGAAGAAGATGTCGGGCGCGCCGGTCATCAGGATGACGGCGTACGTCGAGGCGTTGTCAGTCAGGATCGAGTCGGGGTCCGGGACGTTGTCGAGGATGTAGTTGGCCATGTTGCGCTCGTTGTCGTAGCCGACGTAGGAGCCGTCGAGCGTCACGGCGCCCTCCTGGCTCTCGCCGGTGGCGACGGCGTCGTGGAAGGCGCGCTCGACGCCCTGCTGCTTGAACGTCTCCATCGAGGAGAAGGTCCACGGGATGCTGATGAGCAGGCCGGCCGCGAGGGCACCCGCGACGAGCGCGGCACCCTGGACGGCGGAACGGGCCAGCCAGATGGCGCCGACGATCGAGACGAGCAGGATCGGCAGGGCGTTGTTCATCAGCAGCGGCGAGTCGGTCAGCCGGACCAGGACCGCGAGGCCCGGGGTGACGATCGAGACGAGCAGGATGAGACCGAGCCACAGCGCGAAGCCGTTGCGACGGGCGATGCCGGCGAAGATCAGGGCCGGCAGCACGATGATCGCGATCGGGGCGCCGTAGAGCACGAGCTCACCGGTGCCGCGGACCACGTCGAGGAACGAGAAGTCGGCGAGGCCACCGGAGGCGGCGGTGTCGCTGCTCTCGGTCAGCCAGTTGAGCGGGCGCAGCAGCAGGATGAGGTTGAACGCCGACCACAGCGCGATCACGTAGATCGTCGGGGCGGCGAAACCCACCGTCGTGCCCTCGATCTCGGTGCCGTCGGCGCCGAGGCGGGCGAGGATCGCGGCCACCATGACGAGGCTGACGAGGAAGAACAGCAGGCTGCCGTAGCCGGTGAGCGCGGCGACCGAGTAGGACAGGCCGGCGATCATCACGAAGCGGACGTCGGCGGTGACGTACCAGGCGAAGAGGGCGCCGAGGGCGGCGATGACGAAGGCCAGCCACATGAAGCTGCGCGCGCCGATCGAGGCGTACATGACGACGAGCGGGTTGAGGCCGACCGTGGCGAGGACCGCGATGCGCAGCGGGGCGACGATCTGGGCGCGCCGCATCATCGTGTTGAGCACGACCATGGTGAACGCGGCGAAGATCGCCGAGACGACGGGGATCAGGACCAGGGACTTCGACAGGACCGGCAGCCAGGCGAACGGCGCCACGAGCAGCACCGCGAGCGGCGGGTAGTCGTAGCCGACCGAGGACAGCTTCGGCGGCTCGTTGCGCCAGATCATCAGCGCGCGGGTCCAGCGGTCGAGGGTCTCGAAGCCGACGACGTGCTGGTCGACGACGAGCCAGTAGCCGATGACGGAGTACATGACGGTGAAGACCGCGAAGATCGCGGCCGACTCCCAGCGGCGGCGCGGGATGTCGGCGGGGCGCTTGCCGACCGACTGCACGACGCCGGAGAGCCGCTCGCGGTTGCTGACGACGACCTTGACCGGGCTCGGCGTCTCGGGGGAGAGGGTGGTGGTCACGTCGATCAGCCCTCGTCCAGACCGTGCTCGGTCTTTTCCCAGTAGAACGGGTTGGTGAAGAGCTGGATGAAGCCCTTCCACGCGGCCCAGCTCATCAGGCCCCAGTAGAGCGGCGAGAGCATCGCGGTGCGGGTCAGGCCGAACTCACCGCGCTGCAGCGAGCCGGCGACGTTGAGGTAGATGAAGATGAAGTTGCCGACGAAGAGCAGCAGGCTGGCGGCGTAGAAGATGAGGCTCGGGTAGATGTCCTCGATGAAGCCCCACTGGGTGATCACGTAGATCGTGGTGAGGGCCCAGAAGATCGGGTTGAGCAGGAGCACGAACGCCGAGCCCATGGTCAGGTTGAAGGACAGAAAGCCCTTGATGCCGGTCTGGCGCAGCAGCTGCACCGGGTGGCGCATGTGCACCAGCCACGTCTGGTAGTAGCCCTTGTTCCAGCGCGAGCGCTGACGGATCCAGTTGCCGACGTTGGAGTTGGCCTCCTCCAGCGTGGTGGAGTCGATCATCGCGGTGCGGTAGCCCTCGCGGTGCAGACGGATGCCGAGGTCGGCGTCCTCGGTCACGTTGAAGGGGTCCCAGGCGCCGAGCTCGCGCAGGATGTGGGTCTTGAAGTGGTTGGAGGTGCCGCCCAGCGGGATCGGCGACTCCGAGGCGCCCATGGCGGGCAGGACCAGCTCGAAGTGCATGGAGTACTCGTTGGCGAACCACGAGGTCAGCAGGTTCTGGTCCTGGTTGAAGTGGTTGAGCTTGCCCTGGACGCAGACGACGTTGTCGTTGACGTGGTCGAAGGCGAGCAGCGCCTTCTTGAGCTGGTCGGGGTCGGGGCGGTCCTCGGCGTCGAAGATGACGCAGAACGTGCCGGTCGCCAGCTGCAGGCCGTAGTTGCAGGCCTTGGGCTTCGTCTTGGGCTGGCTGTCGGGAACGATCACGAGGTGGAAGTGCGGGGGGAGCGCGAGCTCCTTGATCTTGTCGATCGTCTCGAGGTCGTCCTCCTCGCACAGCAGCTTCACGTCGAGGCGGGTGCGAGGGTAGTCGAGCGCGTTGATGTCGCGCACCAGGCGCGGCACGATGCCGGCTTCCTTGTAGAGCGGGACGAGGATCGTGTAGACGGGCAGCGTGCGCTCGTCGAGCGCCGCGATCTCCTCGTCGGTGACGTCGGTCTCGAGGTGCGTGCCGAGGGCCCGCAGCGTCAGGCGGAACTTGTAGACCGAGACGAAGAAGTAGATGAAGCTGCAGACCGCGGTCACGCCGATGGCGGTGCCGGTCGGCCAGATCACGGCGCAGACCACGATCGTCAGCGCCAGCAGGATGAAGAACGCCTTCTGGGTCGCCGAAATGACGACGTGGGCTGACTGCTCGGGGAAGTTCTCCATCAGGAACTGGGTGGAGATGTCGGCGTACAGGCTGCTGTGGACGCGCTGCAGGAGCTGGTCGAGGTCGGTGCGGTTGGCGAGGAGCTGGCGGAACGGCTGGCCCAGGGCGTCCTCGACGTCGGCGGCGTCCTCGGTGCTGAGCGGGCGCGCGACGGCCAGCAGGATCTCGCCCTCGCTCTCGGCGACGGGGATGACCTGCAGGGTGCGGGCGAGCTTCTCGGGCAGCCGGCGCGAGATCTCGTAGTCGGGCTCGAAGTCGGCCAGGCCGACGCGCTGCATCTGGTGCATCTCGGACAGGGCCGCGACGAGCACGTCCTCGGAGATCGACTCGTGGGCGACGAGGATGTCGCCGAGCGGGTCGCCGGTGCGGGAGTACTCGAGCATCGCGCGCTGGAGCTGCTCGGGGGTGACCAGGCCGCTGCGCGTGAGCATCTGCGCCATCTGCATGCGGCTGCGGCGGGCCTCGGGGGACTCGACCTCGGCCTCGACCGGCGGGTAGGCCTCGTCGATGACCTCGGCGATCTCGGTGACCGTGTGGCGCACCAGGATGACGGGGCGGTCGAGGCGCTCGGCGACGACGTGCTCGGTGATCGAGTCGTCGGCGTCGGCGGCGGCCACCAGGACGTGGCCCTCGTGGTAGCTGTAGGGCATCACGCGGAACGTGCGGCAGATGCCCTCGGGGATCGCGTGCTGCAGGCTGGCGTCGACGCCGTCGGTCAGCCGGGGCAGCGATCGGGTGATCGTGGTGGTCACTGGGTGCCAGCTCCGAATCCGTGGTTGGACACACCGGAGGCGGCGCCGGGTCCGGACGACGTGTGGCGGTCGGCGCGCGGACGCATGATCGTGTAGCCGAGGAAGGCCAGGCCGAGCAGGATCAGCGGAGCGATGAGGAACGCCAGGAAGACCACGACGAAGACGACGAGCGTGACCACGAGGCCGACTGTCGCGGCGCCGACGGACTTGCCCGCCGGGCGTGACGCAGACGTCTGGACCGACATGTGTTGTTCCCCCCTGGTGCACCGAGCCCGCCTGTCCCTTGGATGGCGGTCCTCAGTTGTGTCTGCTGAGTAGTAACCCACGGTCTCGGGACACGGTTCAACAAGCGTCCGGTAACAGATGTTGTTGACTTGAGGGCCTTCTCGTGCGGGGCCCGGACGGCCGGTCAAGGCAGGTGCAAGGCAACCTCAAGGAATGCTCAAGACGCCCGGATCGGCGCGGTTCCGGCCTCGCGGGTCCGCGCTCGTGGTGGCGGAGAGCCGGTGCGTGGACCGCTCCGGAGGTGCGGTCCCAGGGCGGTCCTAGGCTGGCGAGGTGAGCGAGACCGTCTTCACCTACGCAGCCCCGGCCCTGAAGTTCGGGTCGGGGGCCTCCGCCGAGATCGGCCACGACCTGGTGCAGCTGGGGGCGCGGCGGGTGCTCCTGGTCACCGACCCCGGCGTCGCCGCGACCGGCCACCCGGCCCGGATCGCCGAGCAGGCCACCGCCCGGGGCCTCGAGGTGACGACGTACGACGCCGCGCGGGTCGAGCCGACCGACGAGTCGATGGCCCACGCGATCGCCTTCGCCCGCGACGCCGGGCCCTTCGACGCCATCCTCGCCGTCGGCGGCGGCTCGGCCATCGACACCGCCAAGGCGGTCAACCTGCTGATCACCAACCCGGGCGAGCTGATGGACTACATCAACGCCCCCGTCGGCAAGGCCCAGGCGCCCACGCAGCCGCTGCTGCCCCTCGTCGCGGTGCCGACCACGACCGGCACCGGCAGCGAGAGCACCACGATCTGCGTGCTGGACGTGCTGTCGCTGCACGTCAAGACCGGCATCAGCCACCCCAAGCTGCGCCCGACGATGGCCGTCGTCGACCCGTCGCTGACGCTCACGCAGCCGGCCATGGTCACGGCCGCCGCCGGCATGGACATCCTGTGCCACGCCCTGGAGAGCTACACCGCCCGCTGGTTCGGCGACTTCGACGCCAAGCAGCCCGAGCAGCGGGTGCCCTACTGCGGCGCCAACCCGATCGCCGACCTGTGGTCGGAGAAGGCCATGTCGCTGCTGGCCACGTCGTTCCGGGCCGCCGTCGCCGAGGGATCCGACGTCGCCGCGCGCGAGCAGATGGCGCTCGCCGCGACATTCGCCGGCCTCGGCTTCGGCAACGCCGGCGTGCACGTGCCGCACGCCAACGCCTACCCGATCGCCGGGCGGGTGCGCGGCTACCGACCCGAGGGCTACCCGGCCGACGAGGCGATCGTGCCGCACGGCATGGCCGTCTCGCTGACCGCGCCCGAGGCCTTCCGGTTCACGTTTGACGCCGCCCCCGAGCGCCACCTGACCGCGGCACGGCTGCTCGACCCGACCCTGTCGTCGTCGGCCCAGGGCCCCGACGTGCTGCCCGACGTGCTGGCCACGCTGATGCGTGACGTCGGCATCCCCAACGGTTTGGCCGAGGTCGGCTACGGCGATGGCGACGTCGACGCCCTGGTCGAGGGCTCGCTCAAGCAGCAGCGGCTGCTCGCCACCGCGCCCAAGGACGTCACCGGCGAGGACCTCGCCGGGGTCTTCCGCCGCTCCATGGAGCACTGGTAGGTCTGGTCGCCTCCGGCCGGCCCGCACGCTGGTCGAGGAGCTCCCACTGGGGAGCGTCACGAGACAGTGAGGATGTAGTTCCCTGGTCTGGGGGTCTGACCTCTCACGAGACTGACGCCGCATGTGGGTTGTCTTTGTATGGACCTGTCGGCTTCCAGGCCGGGGTGTCCGTATCTGATGGCCAGGCCGGGCGGGTGTGACCTCATAGGACCTTGAACAGTTCCCATCACTGTCTTGTCCGCCCGACCTGGAAGGTCATCGATCACACGAGTCGAAGTCGAGTGAAAGAGACCTGATGAGCATGAACGCTGTTCAACACCCGGCGCAACCGGGTCCCCGATCTAGTTCCCGCACTAGCTCCCACACTGGGTCTGGTACTGGTTCGCGGCCGGTGGTGTGGGCGGGGGTCGATACTCACCAGCTGACGCATCACGTCGCGGTCATCGACGCCACGCACAGCCAGCTGGGGCACGCGCAGTTCCCGGCCTCCCAGGCCGGGTACGCCGACCTGGTGGCCTACGTGAACGGGTTCGGGACGGCGGGCGCCTACGGGATCGAGTCGACCGGGTCCTACGGCGCCGGGCTGACTCGCCACCTGTTAACCCAGATTGCGGGCGTGGAGGTCTTTGAGGTCGATCGGCCGGAGAAGTCCACGCGCCTCAAGCACGGCAAGTCCGACCCCATCGACGCCTACTCCGCTGCGGTCCAGGTCCACACCGGCCGCGCCGCCGGGCGTCCGAAGCTCACCACCGGTGCGGTCGAGGCGTTGCGGGCCTTGAAAGTGCCCCGCGACAGCGCGGTCAAGGACCGCACCCGCGCCTACAGCCAGCTACGCGACCTCATCACCACCGCACCCGGTGCCTTGAAGGACGACCTGATCGGCCTGACCGGTAAACAACGCGTCGCGGCAGCGTTGGCCATGCGCCCCGACCTCACCCAGATCAGCGACCCGGTCCAGGCCACCGGCCACGCGTTGCAGGCCGTGGCGCGGCGCATCACCTTCCTCGACGCCGAGATCGCGGCCGCGGACAAACACATCCATCAGCTGACCAAATTGCTGGTGCCGAGCCTGCTGGCGATGCGTCAGGTCGGACCGCAAACAGCCGCCCAACTCGTCATCACCGCAGGGCAGAACATCGAACGGATGACCTCTGAGGCTGCCTTCGCGAAACTTGCCGGCGTCGCACCCTTGCCAGCGTCCTCAGGCAAGACCAGCACCCGCCACCGGCTCAACCGCGGCGGGGACCGCCAAGCCAACGCAGCGCTCTACCTCATCATCGTGGGACGAATGAAGAACCACCCCGAAACCATCGCCTACGTCGATCGGCGACGCGCCCAAGGCATGTCCAACCCCGAGATCATCCGCTGCCTCAAACGACACCTCGCCCGCAGCACCTACCGAGCCCTCAAGAACCGACCTCATGACCCCTTGACGTCTATAGGACCGTCCACCGCGACCGAGGGACGTGGTCGGGTCGACCACGGAATCTGCGGTGGTGTGGTCTCGTGACGGTCGCGGGGCGACCTCCTCGACCGACGTGTGGTGCGGTCGGTCTTGTCGTCCCCGGCTCGGCTGACGTGCAAGCCACTCGGTCCGCACGTTGGTCGAGGAGCTCCCGCTGGGGAGCGTCACGAGACCACCCCACCGCAGGAACAGGTCGGGTCGACCACGGACCCTGCGGTGGTGTGGTCTCGTGACGGTCGCGGGGCGACCTCCTCGACCGGCGTGTGGTGCGGCCGGTCCGTACCTGCTCAAGGTCGCGGGGCGACCTCCTTGAGCGACGTGTGGCCAGCCGGCCCGTGACCGGGGCCGGTGTCCCGGGTGGGGCGGCCCACCTAGGCTGGGGAGGTGAATCCCCGCCACCGCCGTCTCGTGATCTCCCTGGCGCTGGTGGCCCTCCTCCTGATCGTGGTGGTCGCGGCGGTGCGGCAGTGACGGAGTCCCTCCAGGCGGCGCTCGCGCTGGTGCGCGAGGCCCTCCTCGACCCCGACGCGCTCGTCCGGGCCGTGGCGTCCGGGCGGCGCAAGAGCGCTGCTCCGGCGTGGCGCCGGGTGGAGGCGCGTTACGTCGACCTCAAGGCCGGCCGGCACCTCCAGCTGACGTCGTACGACGCCACGCAGGCCCACACCGCCAACCACGCGGCCGGGGCCGGGGCGGCGGAGGAGGTCGACGTGCTGCTCGCCGAGCCGTTCGGCAACTGGCACGTCGAGACCGCCACGCACACCCACCAGGTGCGGGTGACCAAGCGCGGCGAGGCCATGGTGTCGAGCAAGGCGCGCGCCGAGTCCCTGCCGGTCGAGCACGACCACGACCGCAGCAAGGACCGGCTGCTGCCGGCCGACGACCCGCTCTACCGCGCGCTCGGCCTCGCCGGCGCCGACGGCCGGCTCAAGCCCAGCCGGATGGCCAAGGTGCGCCAGGTCGAGGAGTTCCTGCGGCTGCTCGACGCCGCGATCACCGACGCCCGCGCCTCCGGGCACCTGCGCGAGCCGACGCCCGAGGACCCGCTGCGCGTGGTCGACCTCGGGTGTGGCAACGCCTACCTGACCTTTGCCGCCCTGCGCTACCTCGGTGGCGTGCGAGGCCTGCCGGTCGCGATGACCGGCGTCGACGTCAAGGAGCAGTCGCGCGAGCACAACTCCCGCGTCGCGGCCGACCTCGGTCTCGAGGCGACGTTCGTGGTCGGCACCATCGCCGACGCCGTCGTCGAGCCCGCACCCGAGGTGGTGCTGGCGCTGCACGCCTGCGACACCGCGACCGACGAGGCCCTGGCCCGCGCGGTCGGCTGGCAGGCCTCGCTCGTGCTGGCCGCACCCTGCTGCCACCACGACGTCGCAGCCCAGCTGCGCCGCGAGCCGACCCCGGCGCCGTACGCCGAGCTGACCCGGCACGGCATCCTGCGCGAGCGCCTGGCCGACACCCTCACCGACGCGCTGCGCGCCTCGCTCGTGCGCCTGCAGGGCTACCGCGTCGACGTCGTGCAGTTCGTCGGGAGCGAGCACACACCCCGCAACACGATGCTCCGCGCCGTGCGCACCGGACCGCTCGCCGACGACACCCGCCGCCAGCACGCCGACGACTACGCAGCGATGGTCGACCAGTGGCGGCTGAGGCCGCGCCTGGCCGAGCTGCTCGGGGCATGAGGCGCGTGGGCCGGCTCCTGGCCCTGGCGACAGCGCTGCCGTTCGTCGCCGGGATGGCGGCCGCCGGCGCGACGCCGCCCGGGCAGGTCGAGCTGACCTTCGCCGACCCCGAGATCGTGGAGTCGAGCGGGCTGACGGCCGACGCCGACCTCGTGCACACCGTCAACGACTCCGGCGACACCGGCCGCGTCTTCAGCGTCGACCGGGCCACCGGCCGGACCGTCGGCGTCACGACCTGGGCAGACGACCCCGCCGACGTCGAGGCGCTCGCTCCCGGGCCCCGGCCCGGACAGGTCTGGGTCGCCGACATCGGCGACAACGCGCAGGAGCGCTCGTCGGTCGAGGTCGCGCTGGTGCCGGTGGGGGAGGGCGACCGCGACGTGCGCGGCGAGGTCGTGACCTACGAGCTCACCTACCCCGACGGCGCCCGCGACGCCGAGACCCTGCTGCTCGACCCCGCCTCGGGCCGCCTCGTCGTGGTGACCAAGGAGATCTTCGGCGGCGACGTGCTCGTCGCGCCCACCCGGCTCGACCCCGACCGGCCCAACCGCCTGCGCTCGGTCGGCACCGCCACCTCGATCGCCACCGACGGGGCGTTCTTCCCCGACGGCCGCCACCTCGTCGTCCGCGGCTACTCCTCGGCCGTGACCTACACCTGGCCCGGGCTCGACGTCGTCGGTCGCTTCGACCTGCCCGAGCAGCAGCAGGGCGAGGGCGTCGCCGTCGACGCCGACGGCACCGTGCTCGTCAGCACCGAGGGCGCCCGGTCCGACGTGCTGCGCGTGCGGCTGCCGCGCTCGGTGGTCCGGGCCGTGGCCCCGGTCCCCGAGCTGACGGCCGAGCCGACCGTCGCCACCAGCACGCCCGCACCCTCGGACGAGGAGTCCCCCCGCCCGCGGATCCCGACGGACGACCCGTCCGTCGTCGACATGTCCGACCAGGGCAACCGGTCGTTCCTGATCGGCATCGGCTTCGCCGTCGTGATGCTCGTGCTGCTGGTGCGCTCGCTCCGTCCGCGTGGGTGAGGACCGCACCGTACGCCGGTCCCTAGGGTCAGGGGGTGGTCCGCCTCCGCCGTACGTCGCCGCACCAGGCCGGCTGGACGCGCCGCAAGGCCGGCAAGGGGTTCGTCTACCTCGACCAGCACGGCCAGCGGCTGCCCCCCGAGGACGTCGCGCGCATCAAGGCGCTGGTCATCCCCCCGGCGTGGAAGGACGTGTGGATCACGCCCTACGCCAACGGGCACCTGCAGTCCGTCGGCACCGACGACGCCGGGCGGCGCCAGTACCTCTACCACCCGGAGTGGCGCCTGCGGCGCGACGCGGAGAAGTTCGAGCGGATGCTGCTGTTCGGCAAGGGCCTGGTCAAGGCGCGCGAGCGGGTGCTCACCGACCTCGGTCGTGAGGGCATGCCGCTGGAGCGGGCCTGCGCGGCCGCCGTACGGCTGCTCGACCTCGGCTACTTCCGCATCGGCAACGACGTCTACGCCGACACCAACGGCTCGTTCGGCCTGACCACGCTGGAGCGCCGGCACGTCAAGAAGCACCAGGACCGGCTGGTGTTCACCTTCACCGGCAAGTCAGGCGTCGACCACCGCATCGAGATCGACGACCGCACCGTCATCGAGGCCGTCGAGATCATGCGGCGCCGCCGCGGCAAGGACGACCCGCGGCTGATGGCCTACCAGGACGGACGGTCCTGGCGCTCGGTGATCCCCGACCTGGTCAACACCTACGTGCGCGAGGCGACCGGCCTCGAGGCCACCGCCAAGGACTTCCGCACCTGGCACGCCACCGTGCTCGCGGCCGCCGCGCTCGCCGAGAGCCCCGAGCCCGGCCACACCAAGGCCTCGCGCAAGCGCGCGGTCTCGGGGGCGATGAAGGAGGTCTCGGACTTCCTCGGCAACACCCCGACCCTTGCGCGCTCGTCGTACGTCGACCCGCGGGTGATCGAGGCCTACGAGCGCGGCATCACGATCCAGAAGACCACGCGCCGCACCTACGACAGCCCCGACGAGCGCCAGGCGGCGCTCGAGCGGGCGACCCTGAAGCTGATCAAGCAGGTCGCCTGATGGAGGTCACCGTCGTCCAGGGCGACGTGACCACGCAGGACGTCGACGCGGTCGTCAACGCCG
>JAOPXU010000044.1 GCA_025964985.1 Nocardioides sp. | reverse complement strand
GACGAGGACGTCACCCACGTCGACGGCGAGGTCAACCCCGGCAGCGACATCTCCACGATCCAGACCGAGCTGATCCTCGCCGACCTGCAGACCGTCGAGAAGGCGATCCCGCGGCTGGAGAAGGAGGCCCGGACCAGGAAGGACCTGACCGCCAACCTCGCCGCCGCCAAGGACGCGATGTCCGCGCTCGAGGCCGGTACGCCGATCATCTCGACCGACATCGACCGCGACCTGATCCGCGAGCTGTCGCTGCTGACGGCCAAGCCGTTCATCTACGTCTTCAACTGCGACGCCGACGAGCTGGCCGACGAGGCGCTCAAGGACCAGATGCGTGCGCTCATCGCGCCGGCCGAGGCTATCTTCCTCGACGCCAAGTTCGAGGCCGAGCTCGTCGAGCTCGGTGACGAGGACGAGGCCCGCGAGATGCTCGCCGAGATGGGCGTGACCGAGCCGGGCCTCGACACCCTGGCGCGCGTCGGCTTCGACACCCTCGGCCTCCAGACCTACCTGACCGCCGGCCCCAAGGAGTCGCGCGCCTGGACGGTCCGCAAGGGCGCGACCGCCCCCGAGGCCGCCGGCGTCATCCACACCGACTTCCAGCGCGGTTTCATCAAGGCCGAGATCGTCTCGTTCGACGACCTGGTGCAGCTCGGCTCGATGCAGAAGGCCAAGGAGGCCGGCAAGGTGCGCATGGAGGGCAAGGACTACGTCATGGCCGACGGCGACGTGGTGGAGTTCCGCTTCAACGTGTAAAGCCGCAGGTCAGAGGCCATTTATGGCCGATCTGCCCTCACAGTGCCCTCAGTAGAACGGTTGACTTCAACAACTAAAGACGCGGCTGCTTCGCGCACCCGGTCCTCAGCCGAGGGCCACAGGTGCGCATACGTCGTCAGCGTCGTGGTCGACTTCGCGTGTCCCAGCGCCCGCTGCACGGCCACCACGTCACAACCAGAAGCGATCAGACCTGACGCGTAGAAGTGACGCAGGTCGTGCAGTCGCACACCCTCGACTCCGGCTCGCTTCAGCGTCGTGCGCCAGCGGTGCCCGATGGTGTTCTGGTGCGGCGGCACGTCCTCGACACCGGAGAACAGCCACTCGTTGGCCAAGCCGAGACTGACGTGCTGGGACAGCATCTCGAGCAGTGAGTCCGGCACAGCGATGGTGCGCTCGGAGTTGTACTTCGGCAGCCGGATCTCGACCTCGCCGGCACCGAGGCGCTGGACCTGGCGGCGAACGTGCAGCTGTCGACGCAGGAAATCGACATCGCTGACCTTGAGCGCGGCTGCCTCGCCGAGCCGCAGCCCGGCGAAGGCACACAGCGCGACGAATGCCCGGAACCTCGGATCGGAAGCCTCGAGGATGTTGCGCACGACCTCGGGCGACGGGATCTCCATCGCCGCCTCGCGCTTGCGTTGACGCGGTAGGCGGACCGCGAGGGTCGGGTCGGCGCCGATCATGCCGTCGCGGACTGCGGCCTTGAAGACGGTGCGGACGTTGACGAACCCGGTCTTGATGGTGCCGGGCGCCAGTGGTCGTGGCCGGTCGTTGGTCGCGACCGTCATCGACTTCACCCAGGCCTCGACGTGGCTCACCTTGATCTGGCGCAGGTCGATATCGCCGAACGTGGCCGACCGGGCCGCGAGTGACATGGCCTTGCGGGTGCCGTCGGTCCAGACCTGGTTCTGCTCCCACGCCTCGAAGTAGCGCAGGAACGACACCTTGCCGGCCTGCGGATCGACCCACCGGCCCCGGTCGAAGGCGTCGAGCTGCTGGCGGCGCCAGCGGACGGCGTCGACCTGCCGGGCGAAGGACTGCTCGTGCTGGCGACCTGTCTCCGGGTGGCGGTAGCGCGCTCGCCAGCGGTCGCCTCGACGCTGAATTCCCTCGGACATGGCTACTCCTCGTCGATCCGTTGCCGACGCCGGGCATCGCTCGCCGTCGCCGAACCGTCCAGGGTAGGCGCCGACACGGACGGCCGCACCAGGTCGCGGAGCCTGGCTGCTTCGCGGACCGTCAGCCCGCATGCAGCAGCTGCCTCCCGTGCCGGCGGCCACCCCAACGCCTTGATGTCGGCGAGCAGCCGGCCGGCCTTGGCGTCAAGCTCCCTGACTAGGACCTCGCGCTGGGCGAGCACGTCGAGGACCTGGGCGACCAGCCGCTCCGCCTCGTGCTCCCGGTCTCGTCGGGCTCGTGCCGGGCCGGTCCTGCCCTCGGCCCGGTCGCGACGCGCCCGCTGACGCTGCTGCTGTCGGCTCACCTGCCTCCCCACCCCAGGTGGGTGCGGGGTTGGTGCTGGAAGCGCTCGACCTCGGACTGCAGGCTCTCCCACCTGGCGTCCTTGAGCAGCCCGGCCTCGGCTCGTTCCCGGACGTCACGAAGAACGCGTCGACAGGCTGCGGGGGAGTCGAGGACCGCGCGCACGTGCTCGTCGAGCGACACCTCGACCCGCACCTCTCTGACAGCGATGGCGCCGTTCGCTGCCGCTCGCTGCTCCTCGGACGCCGCGCGGCGACAGCGCGGCGAGCACCAGCGTCGCGGACGCCCAGGCGACCGCGGTGACACCTCGTGGATCGTGGCGCCACACCGCGGACACGGCCGCTCGACGATCACTGTTGCCGTTCCATCTCGAGGGTCCAGGCGATGACCGTCGCGGCCCTCCACCGCAGGTGCTTGCCGACACGGAAGCCCTGCGGGCCGTAGCCCGATGTGCGCCAGCAATAAATGGTCTGCTTCGGCACCCCGAGGTAGCTTGCGACCTCCTCGATCGTCCACAGCTTGCTGAACTCCATCGGCGACGTCGGCTGCGGACCCTTGGGCTCCGAGCCGACGGATCGTCGCGTCGTGGGGACGCGCTGTGGACCGGGCTGGCCGGTCGGCGCCTCCCACAGCGCCGGCTGGTGTTGGCTCTCGGCGTTGTTCGTCATGTCGCTGCCTCCTTCGGAGTGCTTGGGCAATAGCCCCTGTCACTTAGATAAGGCGCGAAGGGTCTCCCTGGCGATCACGTGAGCGGCGTTGGTTTGGCCGCATCCGCGACCACCTCCGGTGCGAGCCCGCAACGATGATTACGCCCGCCAGAACTGAGCCGGCGATGCAAGAGGTGTGTGGGTCGTGGCATTGCTGCGTTCCTGGTGCGGCGATCGAGCGGTGGTCGGGCGGTGCTCGGGCGGTGCTCAGGCGGTGATCGGGCGGTGATCGGGCGCCGATCGGGCGGCACTCCGGTGGCGGTCAAGCGGTGGCCGAGCGGTGTCGACGCGCGGCCGCGCTGACGATGCGTCGATATCGTCCGCCGGAATCAGCGGTCCGTAGCATGCGTGCCGTTCGCTCATCCGTCTTCGCGGACGGTGTCCGCGGCCGTTCATAGCGATCATCGCTACGCTTGGGGCATGTCGCTCCTGGACCGCATCTCGATCGATCCCGAGGTCGTGCACGGTCGTCCTACTGTGCGAGGAACGCGGATGCGAGTCTCTGACGTCCTATCCCTGCTCGCCGCGGGAGCAGACGAGGTCGAGATCCTTGAGGACTACCCCTACCTGACTTCGGAGGACGTTGGGGCCTGCCTCGCCTATGCCGCGGCCCAGGCCGACCACGCGATCATCGCTTCCTGACCTGATGCGCTTCCTGGTCGACGCGCAGCTGCCGCCGGCCTTAGCGCGACTACTGCGCGACCGAGGTCACGAGGCCAAACACGTCACCGAGATCGGCCCTGCCGACGCACCTGATCGCGACATCTGGCAGCCGCCCTCCAGAACGGCGCGGTCATCGTGACGAAGACGAAGACTTCGCCGACATGGTGGCCACCGGCCGCGAGGCGCCCGCGGTCGTGTGGGTCCGCGTCGGCAACACCCGACGAGCGGCGATACTTGTCTGGTTCGAGCCGCTCATCCAGCAGATTGTTGAGATGGTCGACTCGGGCAACCGGCTGATCGAACTTCGATAGTTGTCCGTAGTCGGACACTTCGTAGTCGGGCAGCGTCGTCTGTAGTCAAGGCCCGCTTGACCATCGGTGACGTACAGGGAAACGGGCCTGCAATTGCCGATGTGCGGGCGCCCGGCCGTCGTCGCCACCGACATTGACGGCGCCATCTAACCCTGTTCCTGGCCCGTCGCGAAGTCGGGCGTCGTGCGCGGGTGGAGGGCCTTCCGCCGTCCTCTAGAGGGAGCGACCGATGATCTCACGCATGATCTCCGACGAACCTCCGTAGATGCGTTGCACCCGGGCGTCGGCGTAGAGCCGGGAGATCTCGTACTCCTTCATGAAGCCGTACCCGCCGAAGAGTTGAAGGCAGGTGTCGACGACCCGGCCCTGCATCTCGGTGACCCAGAGCTTGGCGATCGAGGCGCGCTCGGTGGTGAGCGTGCGGTCGGCCACTTGGGCCAGGCACTGGTCGACGTAGGCCCAGCCGACCTCCAGGTCGGCCTTGAGGTCCGCGAGGCGGAAGCGGGTGTTCTGGAGGCTGGCGAGTGGTCCGCCGAAGGCCTGACGGCTGGCGACGTAGTCGCAGGTGAGGTCGAAGGCGCGCTGGGCCGCGGCGATGGAGGCCACGGCGATGATGAGCCGCTCCTGGGGCAGCTCTCTCATCATGTGGGTCATCCCGCCCCCGACCTCGCCCAGCAGGTTGCCGATCGGGACCCGAACGTCGGTGAACGACAGCTCGGAGGTGTCGGAGGAGTGGTGACCGAGCTTCTCGAGGTTGCGGCCGCGCTCGAAGCCGGGCCGGTCGGCCTCGACCAGGAAGATGCTCAGCGCACGTCCCGACCGTTCGGGGCTGGTGCGGGCCACCACGACCGCGATGTCGCAGTGCTGGCCGTTGGAGATGAAGGTCTTCTGTCCGTTGATCACCCACTCCTCGCCCTCCCGGCGCGCGTTCGTGCGCAGCCCCTGGAGGTCGCTCCCGGCGTCGGGTTCGCTCATTGCGATCGAGCACACGGCCTCGCCGGACAGCATCCGCGGCAGCCAGGTCGCCTTGATTCCCTCGGACCCGAAGTTGAGCAGGTAACCGCAGGCCACGTCGCTGTGGGCGGTGAAGTTGCCGGTGGGCCCCGCGAAGCCGGCGTAGGAGCACTCCTCGATGAGGACCGCGTTGTAGCGGAAGTCTCCGGTGCCTCCGTACTTCTCCGGCAGCTGCGGGCAGAGCATGCCGGCGGCGCCAGCGCGGAGCCACAGGTCGCGGTCGACGATGGACGCCGCCTCCCAGGCCTCGAAGTGCGGCGCGATCTCGCGCTCGACGAAGCGTCGGGCCGAGGCCCGGAAGTCCTCGTGGTCCTGGCCGTAGACGGCGCGACGGGGCAGCGTCCGGGTGGTCACGGGGCCCCGACCACGGGGGCGAGCGGCGTGGCGTGCGTGCCGACCCGACCCTCGTCGGACTTGTCGAAGAAGCGTTCCGAGCGTTCGCGGATTGCCGGGTTGTCACCACAGATCGCATAGCCGAGCAGGGCCTCGAGCCGGAGCTGGTCGTCGAGGGGGCGCCCGATCACCTCGAGGATCGTCTCCTTGGCCGATTCGACGGCGCGGCGGTCGTTGCGCAGGATCGAGGCCACGACGGTGTCGACCGTGGCCATGAGGTCCTCGTGCGGCACTACGCGCGAAACCATGTTGCACTGCAGCGCCCGCTGGGCGTCGATGGCCTCACCGGTCAGCTCCATCTCGAGCGCGATGCCTGCCCCGCAGATGTTGACGAGCCGGACGATGCCGCCATCGGCTGGGTGCATGCCGCGTCGCAGCTCGAAGGAGCCGAACTGGGCCCGCTCCGAGGCGATCCGGATGTCGCAGGCGAGGGCGAGCTCGAGCCCGCCACCGAGGACCCAGCCGTTGAGGGCGGCGACCACAGGCTTGTAGATCCGGTGCTGGCCGCGGGTGATGCCCCCGGCGAACCCGTCGGGCAGCTTGCTGCGCGCGAGCATTGGACCGACGCCGTCCCACTCGGGCACGTGGGTCTTGAGGTCGGCGCCGGCACAGAACGCGTCCCCGGTGCCGGTCAGGACGGCGACGCGCAGGTCGGGGTCGTCAGCGAAGTCACGCCAGATGTCGCGCAGCATTTCGTGGGTCTCGACGTCGATGGCGTTCTTGACCTCGGGCCGGTTGAGCCGGATGTGCGCCACCGGCCCGCGCTTCTCGTAGACGACCTTGGCGGTGTTCGTGGACATGGTGCTCCTGGCTACTGGTTTTGGGCTCTGGGTTCTGGACGTCAGGACAGGTCGAGCTCGGCGAGGATCTGCGGCGCCTGCGACCGGTGGAAGCCCTCGAAGGGCCGGTCGTTGCTCACCGGCTGGAGTTGGATCCAGCCGGCCCGGGCGTTCGGGGCTCCTCCGTCGACCCGCAGGCACGATCCGGTGACGAACCCGGCGGCCGGCGAGAGCAGGAACACGATGGCGGCCGACACCTCGGACTCGGTGCCGAAGCGCTGCAGCGGGATGCCGGTGGTGACCTCGTGCTGGATAAAGGTGCGGTCCTTGGCGTCATAGGTGTCGAGGCCACTGGTGGCGATGGAGCCCGGTGCCACCGAGTTGACGCGGACGCCGGACTCGGCCCACTCGGCGGCCGCGCACTCGGTCAGGGTGTGCATACCGCCCCGTGCCGCTGCGGAGTGCGAGAAGTTGGGCCACCCGTTCCAGATGTCGGCGATCATGTTGACGATGGACCCGCCGTGCTGGGCCATCGAGCGGTTGTAGACCTCGCGCATGACGATGAACCCGCCGGTGAGGTTGGTCCGCACCACCGCCTCGAAGCCCTTGGTCGAAATGTCCTTGAGCGCGGAGCGGTACTGCCCGCCCGCGTTGTTGACGAGCCCGTCGATGCGCCCGCGCTCGGCGACCACGGCGTCGACCATCGCGACCACTGCCTGCTCGTCACGGATGTCGAGCGCCCGCATCGACGCGCTGCCACCGTCCTCGGTGATCTCGGCCAGCACCGCCTCGAGCTTCTCGGGCGTGCGGCCCACCAGCACGACGTGGGCCCCCAGGGCCGCGATCTCGTGAGCGGTGCAGCGACCCAGGCCGCTGCCGGCGCCCGTGACGAGCACCGTCGTACCGGCGAGGAGACCCGGGGCGAACACGGAGCCGTAGGTCATGACGTCCCGCCGTCCGCGACGCCCCGGTAGCGGTCGCGCAGGGCGAACTTCTGGACCTTGCCGGTCGCGGTGAGCGGGAACCCGTCGACGAACTCGATGCGCTCTGGAACTTTCCAGGTAGCGATCTTGCGCTTGTCGGCGAGGAAGGTGCGCAGCTCGGCGAGTGTCACGCGCTGGTCACCCCGCGGGACCACCACCGCGCAGGCCCGCTCCCCGAGGCGCTCGTCCGGCAGCCCGACAACGGCGACGTTGGCGACGGCGGGGTGCTCGAGGAGCGCCTCCTCGACCTCTCGAGCGCTGATGTTGAAGCCGCCGCGGATGATGATGTCCTTGAGCCGCCCGGTCACGCGCAGGTAGCCCTCGTCGTCCATCCGGCCGAGGTCACCCGTGCGCCACCACCCGTCAGCGTCCAGCGCCGCTGCGGTCAGGTCGGGCCGGCCGAGGTACTCCAGGATCCGACCCGGTCCGCGGTAGCGGATCTCGCCCTCGACCCCCACCGCGGCCTCGTTCTCGTCCTGGTCGACGATCCGCAGCTCGACACCGTCGACGGGCGCGCCGTCGGACGACGCCACGCGGTCCACCGAGTCACCGGGGCGGCAGACCGTCGCCATCATCACCTCGCTGGAGCCGTAGGCGCTGACGACCCGGCAGCCCGGGATGGTGGCAGCAGCCTCCTCGACCAGGGTCTTGGGGATGGGGGCGCCGGCCGAGAGCCAGAACCGCAGCCGCGACATGTCGTGGACCGCCGGGTCGTAGGCGTCGAGGAGGAGCCGGATGAACGGGGCCGGCGACGCGGTGCCGGTGCAGCCGCCCCGGGTGATCTGCTCGAGAGCGGCGGTCGGCTCGAAGACATCGATCAGTTCGACCGCTGCGCCGGCGATGGTGGGTGCCATCACCCCGAGGGTCATGCCGAGGGCGTGCGTGACGGGCGCCGGCATGAACATGACGTCGTCGCGGCCCATCCCCAGGGCCGCCACTGCCTGCTTGGGCAGGAACGAGCTCGTGCTCCAGGTGTGCAGGCACGCCTTGGGCCTGGCTTCCGTGCCGGAGCTGAACAAGATCAGGTGGGGGTCGTCGGCCGAGGCCCGTCGACCGGGGTCCCACCCGTCCTCGACCGGAGCCGCGACGAGGTCGGCGAACGAGACGGCGCCCTGCGTCGCCTCGCCGCGCACCACGACGCGGAAGGCCAAGGAGGGGACGGCCCGACCCACGTCCGCGGCCATCGCGGCGTGGTCGAAGCCGCGGAACGCACCGGGCGTGACCAGTCCGACGGCACCGGAGCTCTCGACGATGTAGCGGACCTCGCTCTCGCGGTAGACCCCGACGACGGGGATCATCACCGCGGCGAGAGAGCTGCACGCCGCGTAGACCAGGAAGTACTCGTTCCAGTTCGGCAGCTGGACCGCGACCCGGTCCCCGGGGCGGACGCCGAGGCCCCGTAGCGACGCGGCGAGCGATCGGGCCTGCTGGCGGAACTCCCCGTAGGAAAGCCGGCTCGTCCCATCGGACAGGTACGGGTGGTCGGGGTCCTCCTCGGCCCAGCGGTCGACGTAGTCGGTCAGGAATCCGTCGTCCCAATAGCCCCGGGCGCGGTAGTCGGCAGCTCTACTCAGCTGGTCGTTGGACGGATCGACACTGATGCTCGTCACGGGAGCTCCTCGGTAGGTGAAGGAGCCCTCAAGTTAATCTCGATTAACTTATCTGACCATCCTGTGGCGCATGCTTCGCTGGAGGAACCTCCAGCGGGACCCCCAGGACGGCGTGCGCCATCTCCGTGAGGAGTCGTTTGAGCCGGTCCGGTGAGGTCTCGAGACGGTGGAACAAGGGCGCTTGGATGGCGCCGATCGCGGAGTGGACGACAGTTCGTGCCTCGGCCGGTGTCAGGGCCGGCCTCAGCTCGAGCAGGACCGTCTCCCACTCGTGGAGGTAGGCGCGCTGCTTGCGGCGCAACCGCAGGCGGTCCTCCTCGGGCAGCTGGTCGGCCTCGCCGTGGTAGATCCGGGCGAACTCCCGGTCATCAACGACGAAGTCGATCTGCCGCGCCACCAGGGCGGCCAGCGCGTCCCCCGGGTCGGCGAGGCGCTGGCGCGTGCGTCGCTCTTCCTCGAGGAGCTGGTCGATGGCCCGGTCGAACACAGCCACCAGGAGCGCGCCCTTGCTCGGGAAATGCCGGTAGATCGCGGCTGCGCTGATGCCCACCCGCTGACCGACGTCGGCCATGGACACGCCCTGGTAGCCGTGGTCGACGATCAGGTCGGCCACCGCCTCGATGATGCGGGACCGGCGTTCCGGATCGCGCGTGCGCACTTCCTGGACCATGCGGTACCTCCGTTGCCGGTCCCTGAACATGATGACGCATGCGGTCGTGCCTCGCCTCGGACGCCACCGAACCCACGGGCTATAGCGCTTGACGCCCCCGCCTGGTCAGCGATTCAGCCGACATGGCCCGGACCGACCACGTCGCCCCAGAAAGTGTGGCCCTCGAGGTACCACCCGACTCTGCCGCCCAGCGGGCGCTCCCGGCCATGCCGCGGAGGGCGCTTCTTGAGCCGTTCCGGCCAGGCCCGCAGTGCATGCTGGCGGGACGAATTGACGGTCGTTAAAGAGCCAACTACCGCAAGCTTGCCCTCAATCTGCCCTCACCAGAACGCCCAGAGACCCCAAACGAGTGCAGGTGACGAGGGTCCACGGCGCGCTGTTTGTGCAGGTCAGAGCCACTTTTCGGCAGATGTCGAAAGGCGATCGAAAGCGTCATCAACGTTCCGCTTGAACGTGTGAGGCCGCAGGGTCCGAGCCACCTCCGAGGCGGTGACGACCTCACCGCCCTGCAGGAGCGACAGGACGACGTCCGACACCTCGGCCCGGCACCCCGTGCACGGAGCCGGGGCAGCGCGGCCCCACCACGGTCGGAGACGCCCATGGAGATCTTGCGGCTTCGGCACGCGGCGGTGTGATCGTCGTTACTGTGCGAAGCCCGCGCCCAGACCCGGCGCGACCCGCGTCATGAGGGTGGGAGCTCAGTGACACAGACCCGATCGCGTGTCCGCCGTGCGGTCCTGGAGGCCGTGCCCCGTGGTGCGGCGCTGCCGCAGCGGGCCTGGCTCGCGCGTCACCGGGGCATCGTCGTGCTGCTCTGGGTCCACGTCGGGGCCCTGGCGCTCGTCGGCGCTGCCACCGAGGAGCCGCTCGCGGTGTGGGTGCTGGCGCCGGTGGTGGTCGCCGCCCTGACGATCGCAGCGGGCCGGACGCGGCTGGGCCAGACGACCCGGGCCCTGCTGGCGACGATGGGGCTGCTGGCCAGCTCCGCGTTCCTCGTCGAGTTCTTCGACGGACTCATCGAGGCGCACTTCCACTTCTTCTTCACGGTCGCGGTGGTCTCGCTGTACCAGTGCTGGACGCCGTACTTCCTGGCCGTCGGGTTCGTGCTCGTCCACCACCTGGCCTACGGCACCCTGCTGCCGGGCCACGCCTACAACCACGCGGTGGCCATCGACAACCCGTGGCTGTTCGCCTTCATCCACGGTGGCGCCGTGCTGGCCGAGAGCGTGGCCTGCCTCGTCTTCTGGAAGGTGACCGAGGAGGCGCTGGACGCCGAACGCAGCACCCACGAGGCACTGAAGCGGACCAACGACGAACTCTCGCGGGCCAACGTCGCGGTCGCGGACCTGGTGGCGATGCTGGCGCACGACCTGCGCACGCCCCTGGTGTCGATCATCGGCTACTCCGAGATGGCGTTGGAGGGGTGGCCGGAGATGAATGCGCGCGAGCAGATGGGCTCGGTCAGCAAGATCAACGCGGCCGGTCACCGGTTGCACGCCATGCTCGACGACGCGCTGACGGTGTCGGTGCTCGACGGGGGTGGCGTCCGACCGCGGCCGGTCCCGGTCCGGGTCGACGAGGCCGTCCGAGAGGTGCTGGCGACACTGCCGGGTGACCTCCCCGTGGTCCACCTCGACGAGCTGCGGGCCGCCACCGCCTGCGTGGACGTCGGTCACCTGCACCAGGCGCTCACGAACGTCCTCACCAACGCGGTCAAGTACGGCGGGGGGCCGTTCGAGGTCCGCTGCGAGGAGGATCCCGACCACGTGGTCGTGCGGGTCGTCGACTCGGGCCACGGCGTCGCGGCGTCCTTCGTCCCCCACCTCTTCGAGAGGTTCTCCCGCGCGGAGGAGGCCCGCACCGGCGACCAGAAGGGCACGGGGCTCGGGCTCTACATCACCCGCAGCCTGCTGCTCGCGAACGACGGCGACATCACCTACGAGCCCACCCCGGGAGGCGGCTCGACGTTCCGCCTGGCCCTGCCTCGCGCCGTGGGCGCCGCAGTCGGCACCCAGTCCGCCGTCCGCGCCCTCTGACACCGTGCGCCCAGCCACCGGTCACCCGCGGCCCCGACCGCAGCGTGGCCCGGTGTCCCGTGGCCGGAGACTGACGTGTGCGCTCACCGTGCTCCTGGCGCTCGCGGTCCCGACCGGGCCGGTGGGCGCGCCGGCGTCTGCCGACGACGGCGGGCAGCCGGCCGCGGCGACACCGCTGCGGGTGCTCGTCGTCGGCGACTCGGTCACCCAGGGCGCGGCGGGTGACTGGACGTGGCGCTACCGGCTGTGGCGGCACCTGAGCCGCGGTGAGCGGCCCGTCGACCTCGTCGGCCCCCGCGACGACCTGTTCGACCACCTCGCGGGGGCGCACGGCTCGCCGGACTACCTCGACGGGGCGTTCGACCGCGACCACGCGGCCCGGTGGGGCATGAGCTTCGAGTACGCCGACCAGGACGTCGGCGACCTCGTCACCGCCCACCAGCCCGACGTCGTGGTGGAGCTGCTCGGGTTCAACGACCTGGTGCCGCTCGCGAGCCCGCCGGCCGAGGTGCTCGAGCGGGCCCGGTCCTTCGTGGCCTCCGCCCGCCGGGCCGACCCGACGGTCGACGTCGTGCTGGGCGAGGTCGCGCAGAGCTGGGCGACCGGCGCGGCGGCGTACAACGCGGGGCTGCGGGGACTGGCGGACGAGCTGGACTCCGCGGCGTCGCCCGTCGTCGTCGCCACCACCTCGGCCGGTCTCCAGGAACGCGCCCACACCTGGGACCGGGTGCACCTCAACGCCCGCGGTGAGCTGGTCGTCGCGGCCTCCGTCGCCGACGCGCTCCACGGGCTCGGGCTGGCGGCGCCGTACCCCCGGCCGCTGCCCGTGGTGCCGGTCGGGCCGCGGCGTGCGTCGTCGCTGTCCCTCACCGCGGGCGACGCCACGGCGACGCTGCGGTGGACCGGTGCTGCCGGGGTCGACAGCCACCAGTGGCTGTGGCGGGACCGGACGGCCGGGCAGCCCTGGCGGCGGCTCGACGACCTCGGACCGAGCGGCACGCGCAGGCTGACCGGCCTGGTCAACGGGCACACCTACGCGACCCGGCTCCGCCCGGTCCGGGGCTGGCAGGCCGGTGCGGACGACGTCCTGGCGCTGGCCACCGTCCGCCCGCTGCCGCCACGGCCCGGAGCACCAGGTCGCCCGACGCTGCGCACGCCCCGGCCGGACCGGGTCGTCGTGGCCGCGGCCCCCGCCGCCCGCGCCGACACGTACGCCGTCCAGGTGGCCGCCGCGCGGTCCTGCCGGTCCGAGGCCCTCACCTACCGCACCGCGCGACGCGGCCTCGCTCGGCCGGTCGCGACCCTGGTCGTGCGGCAGCCCGTCGTCCGGGTCCGGCTCGTCGCCCGCAACCTCGCCGGCGCCGGGCCGGCCGGGCCGTCGGCCTGCGTCCAGGTGCGCTGACCCGGCGCCCTTGGCTGCTCTGGCATCGTTGCCGGCGCCCGCCCCCACCTCCCCGAGGAGAGCTCGTCCGGTGACGACCCTCAGCGCCACCACGTCCGACTCGAGCGGACTCGTCGGCTGGGTCCTCGACCTGATGGAGCGGCTCGGCGAGGTCGGCGTGGCCGTCGCGGTGTTCGCCGAGACCTTCCTGCCGCCGATCCCGTCCGAGGCCGTGCTGCCGGTGGCCGGCTACCTCGCCTACGAGGGGCGGATGGACCCCTGGCTGGCCACCGCCTGGGCGACGGCCGGCTCGGTCGTCGGGGCCTGGGTGTGGTGGGCGGTCGGTCGCGCGCTCGGCCGGCACCGCACCCGCGCGCTGGTCGAGCGGGTCCCGCTGCTGCACGGCACCGACTTCGACCGCGCCGAGTCCTACTTCGACCGCCACGGGCCGCTCGCCGTGCTCCTGGGCCGGTGCATCCCGCTCGTGCGCAGCTTCGTGTCGATCCCCGCGGGCATCGCGCACATGCCGTTCCTGCAGTTCACCGTCTACACGACCGTCGGCTCCCTGGTGTGGAACGGGCTCTGGATCGGCCTCGGCTACGGGCTCGGGCCGGCCATGGAGCCGCTGCTGACCCGCTTCAGCGGCGTGCTGTCCAACGTCGTGGTCGTGCTGGTCGTCCTGGCCCTGGCGTGGTTCGTCGTACGCCGGGTGCGCGCGCGGGGACGCGCCACCACGGACGCCTGAGGCGGCAGGTTCACCCGGGCGAACGAGGCTCCCCGCGCGGGACGAGGGGTACCGAAGGAGCGGGTCGAGCAACGGCCCGCCCTGCATCAGGACCCAGACGAGGTCTCATGCTTCCCCTCTCCGACACCACGCTGCGCCGTGTCTCCCGCCGGGTCGACGTGCCCCGCTACGACCGCAGCCGGCTCGTGCCGTCGATCGTCCACCTGGGAGTCGGTGGCTTCCACCGCGCTCACCAGGCGGTCTACCTCGACGACCTGGCGCGCCGCGGTGCCACCGCTTGGGGAGAGGTCGGCGTCGGCCTGCGCTCCCCGGGTGTGCGGTCCGCCCTGAGCGGCCAGGACAGCCTGTTCACCGTCGTCCAGCGGGACTCCGACGGCGCGAGCGCTCGGGTCGTGGGCGCCATGTGCGACTACGTCTACGGCGGCGACGAGCCGCAGCGCGTCGTCGAGCGCCTGGCCGACGAGCGCACCCGCATCGTCACCATGACGATCACCGGTGACGCCTACCGCGTCGGCGCCGACGGCACGCTCGACCACACCGACCCCGAGGTGGCGCGCGACCTGGCCGACCCGGGCTCGCCGCGCACCTGGGTGGGCCACCTGACCGAGGCGCTGGCCCGTCGGCGCCAGGCCGGGGACGGCGGCTTCACCGTGCTGTCCTGCGACAACCTGGCCGACAGCGGGGCCACCACCCGCGCGGCCCTCGTCGGCTACGCGCGGCTGCGTGACGAGACCCTCGCCCGCTGGATCGAGCGCCACGTGAGCTTCCCCGACAGCATGGTCGACCGGATCACCCCTGGCTCCGACGACGCCCTGCGCGACCTCGTCGCCCGTGAGTACGGCGTCCGCGACCGGCTGCCCGTCGCGACCGAGCCGTTCACGCAGTGGGTCGTCGAGGACGACTTCTGCCAGGGCCGTCCGCCGCTCGAGGACGTCGGCGTGCAGGTGGTGGGCGACGTGGCGCCGTACAAGCTGGTGAAGACGCGGCTGCTCAACGGCGCCCACACCGCCATGGCCTACCTCGCCTGGCTGGCCGGGCACCGCACGAGCGCGGAGACGGTGGCCGACCCGGTCCTGCGGGCGTTCGTGGTGCAGCTGCTGCGCGACGAGGTCGCCCCGCTCCTGCCCCGCGTGCCCGGCATGGACGCCGACGCCTACGTCGACACGGTGATGGCGCGGCTCGACAACGTCGCGGTCGCCGACCCGCTGGCCCGGCTCTGCCGGCGTGGGTCGACCAAGGTGCCGGCGTACGTGCTGCCGTCGCTGGTCGAGGCGCGTGCCCAGGGGCGACCGTCCCCGCTGCTCACGCTCGCCGTGGCCGGGTGGTTCCGCTACCTGCAGGGCACCGACCTCGAGGGCGCCCCGATCGAGGTCACCGACGCACGGCTCGAGGCGCTGCAGCCGGTGGCCCTGCGGGGCGGCACCGACCCCCGGCCGCTGCTCGACGCGATGGGCGCCGCCGCGGACCTCCGGGCCGACGGTGCGCTGGTGCAGGACCTCACCAGTGCCCTGCAGGACCTCGAGCTCGGCGTCCGCACGGCGGTCCGCCGGCGGCTGTCCGGACCCTCGACCCGACCCACCACCCGGGCGGTCACCGCTGGTGCCCACCCACGCCTCGACATCCGGGCGGGACTGATCTCGTGACCCCCAGCCTGCGACCGCTCCTGCCGTTCAGGGCGCTGCTCCTCGACGCCGACGGGTGCCTGTTCCCGTCCGAGGCCCCGGCCTACGACGCCTCGGCCGACGTCACCAACGACCTGATGGAGTCGCTCGGCGTCGCCCGCCGCTACACCGCCGTCGAGCTGCGGCGCGACCACACCGGACGCAACTTCCGCGCGACCGCTCCGCTGCTCGCCGCCGAGAACGACGTCGCGCTCCCGGCCGACGTGCTCGAGCACTGGGTTGCCGCCGAGAAGGAGGCCGTGACCGCTCACCTGGCGCGCGTGCTCCGACCCGACCCCGAGGTCGGGGAGCCGCTGCGACGCCTGGCCGACGCCTTCGAGGTGGCGGTGGTGAGCTCGAGCGCCGCCAAGCGGGTGGCGGCCTGCCTGGAGGCCACCGGGCTCGCGCCGCTCGTGCCCGACGGCCGGCTGTTCAGCGCCGAGGACTCCCTGCCGCGCCCGATCAGCAAGCCCGACCCCGCGATCTACTCCTGGGCCGGAGCCCGTCTCGGCGTGACCGGCACCGAGGCCCTGGCCGTCGAGGACTCCGAGGTCGGCGTCCGTGCCGCCGTCGCCGCCGGGTTCCCCGTGGTCGGGCTGGTGCACTTCGCGCCCGCCGGCGAGGCCGAGCACCTCGCAGACCTGCTCCGGGCGGCCGGCGCGACCGCCATCGCCTCGAGCTGGGACGAGATCGCGCAGGACCTCCTCGAGGATCCCGACACCGTGGACGGCGGGCGCAGCGCGCTCGCCACCGGCCGCACGTGAGCAGCGCGACCACCGCGACGACCCGCTCCGCCACGCCGCGGACGGTCCCCCCACCGCGGCACCTGGCGTCCTACCTGGCGCTGCCGCGACCCGGCGACACCGTCAAGTGGCTGATCCTGCCGCTCGGGTTCGCCGTCGGCAGCGTCCGCGAGTGGCCCGGCACCGACGCTGCGCTGCGCGCCGTCGTGGTGTGGCTCGCGCTCGAGCTGCTCATCTACCAGGCGCGCTACCAGTGGAACGACATCCGCGGCTTCGAGGCCGACCAGCGCCACCCCGACGGCGACCGGGGCCGGCTGCCCGGGCCGCTCAGCCGTCGTACGTCGCGGGTCGCCTGGAGCGCGGGGACGGCCGTGGCCAAGGTGGTCGCCGCCGTCGCGCTGTGCGGTCTGCTGGACCTGCGCACGGGCTGGGTGGTGGCCGGGCTCGTCGTCGCGGTGTTTGCCCTGGCCTCGGTCTACGAGGCGCTGCGGGCCACCAGCACCGGCCGCACCGGCCAGGTGCCGGCCCCGCTGGCACCCGGCGTCGTCGCGATCTGGGTCGTCATCGGCGCCGGCTACGCGCTGCGGGCCGTCACCGGGATGGGCCTCGCCGTCGACCTCGGGACCCCCGACGCGCTCCTGCCGCTCGCCGTCGTGGCCTGCTGGGCCTTCGGCATCTCCTGGATCACCAGCCGCTGGGCGATCGAGGCCACGGCGTTCGCCTCGCGGGCGGCCGACGGCGGGCTGCGCTGGTCGGCCACCGCCGAGCAGGCCCGCGAGCACCAGCTCGCCCTCGTGCGGTGGCTGCCGGACGGCGTACCGGCGGCGGTGCAGGAGCTGCGGCACTGGCGCGCGGTCCAGCAGTCGGCCCGTTGGTCGGCGCCGTGGAACCTCACCGGCGTCGTCGCCGGCGC
>JAOPXU010000022.1 GCA_025964985.1 Nocardioides sp. | reverse complement strand
GCTGGAAGGCCGAGCGCAGCCAGCCGGCCGACGACCGCTGGTTCCGCAAGGACTGGACCGCGCTGCTCTCGGGCGGCTCGCGCCCGATCCTCAAGCTCGGCTCGTCGAGCGCCTACGGCCCCTACGTCCGCCGCGTGCAGCGTGCGGTCAACGCCGCCGACACCGGTGTCAAGGCCACCGTCGACGGCACGTTCAGCTCCGACACGACCGCCGCGATCAAGCGCTACCAGCGCCGCGTGGGCCTGACCCAGTCGGGCATCGTCGACGTCCCCACGTGGGCCAAGCTGCAGGCCGGCGCCCGCTGACCCCGGCGCCCCGACCGGCCTAGGCTCCGGCCATGGCCAACGAGGAGACCCGGCGGACCTGGACCGACACCGCCGCGGGGTGGGTCGAGCAGGAGTCGCTCTTCGACGCCACCTTCGCACCGGTCACCGCGGCGGTCCTGGCCGCGGCCGACCTGCGGGCCGGACAGCGGGTCCTCGACGTGGGCTGCGGCTCGGGCACGCTGCTCGCCGCGGCCGACGCGGTGGGGGCCGAGGCGGTCGGCGTCGACGTCTCCCCCGCGATGGTCGAGGCGGCGCGGCGCCGGGTCCCGGCGGCCGAGGTGCTGCTGGCCGACGCGCAGAGCACCGACCTGCTGGCCGCCGCTCCGGGCCGGCCCTTCGACCGCGTGGTGTCGCGCTTCGGCGTCATGTTCTTCGACGACCCGGTCACGGCGTTCACCACGGTCCGGGCCGCGACCGCCGACAACGGCCGCCTCGCCTTCGCCTGCTGGCGCACCTACGAGGAGAACCCGATCTTCTGGCACGGCCAGCAGGTGCTGACCACGGCGCTCGGCGAGGACCCGGCCCCGCTGCAGCCGGGCACTCCGGGCCCGATGGGGTTCGCCGACCCCGACCACGTCCGGGCGGTGCTCGGCGGGGCCGGCTGGCGCGAGGTCGACGTCGCGCCCCTCGACGTCACGCTCGACTACGGCACCGACGGCACCGACGGGGTGGAGAACCGGCTCGCGATCATCCTCGCCACCACGACCGGACGGCGCGCGCTGACCGAGCTCGCGCCGGTGCTCGGACCCGAGCGGTGGGACGCGCTGGTCGACGAGGTGCGCACGTTCCTGCGAACGCAGCTGACCGAGGACGCCGTACGGCTGCCGGGGGCGTGCTGGCTGGTGACCGCGCGCGCCTAGGAGCCGACGGGGGGGCCGACCAGCAGGGCCAGGCCGGTGAGCACCGCGACGGTGCCGATGGCCGCGACCAGCCCGAGCAGCGGGTTGCGCAGCATCCAGGCGACCGGCCGCTCGACCGCGCGGGCCGGCGGCTCGACGGTCAGGCGCCACGGGCCGAACGCCCCGCGGCGCTCCATCAGCACGTCGAACACGACGGTGACGAACGGCGGGATCGAGGCCAGCAGGCCGAGTGCAGTGCGACCCAGCGTCCAGCGCTGGTCGATCGCGACGACCACGGTGGTGACGCAGTAGGCGACGAACACGACGCCGTGGAGCATGCCGCCGATGCGGACGCCGACCTCGGTCGTCTCGGTGACGTACTTGAGGAACATGCCGCCCAGGAGCAGCGCCCAGGTGATCGCCTCGGCGACGGCGACGCGGCGGAACAGCGCCTGCGGGGTCATCGGCGGACGCTCAGGCGAACGTCGCGGCGGCGAGCGAGGTGAAGAAGCCGAGGCCGTCGGTGCCGGCCCCGGTGAGGTCCTCGACCGCGTGCTCGGGGTGCGGCATCAGGCCGACGACGTTGCCGCGCTCGTTGGTGATGCCGGCGATCGCGCGCATCGAGCCGTTGGGGTTGTCGCCGACGTAGGTCGCGACGACCTGGCCCTCACCCTCGAGGCGGTCGAGGGTCTCGGCGTCGGCGACGAAGCCGCCCTCGCCGTTCTTGAGCACGATCGTCACCTCCTGGCCCTCGGTGTAGGACGACGTCCAGGCGGTGCGGGCGTTGTCGATGCGCAGCCGCTGGTCGCGGCACACGAACCTGCGGTGGTCGTTGCGGATCAGCGCGCCGGGCAGCAGGTGCGACTCGCACAGGATCTGGAAGCCGTTGCAGATGCCGAGCACCGGCATCCCCTTGCCCGCGGCCTCGATGACCTCGGCCATCACCGGCGCGAAGCGCGAGATCGCGCCGCAGCGCAGGTAGTCGCCGTAGGAGAAGCCGCCGGGCAGCACGACCGCGTCGACGCCCTGCAGGTCGTGGTCGCCGTGCCACAGGGCGACGGCCTCGTGGCCGCCGATGCGGACGGCGCGCTGCGCGTCGACGTCGTCGAGCGAGCCGGGGAAGGTGACGACCCCGACCTTCACCGGACCGACTCCTCGACGTGGACCGTGAAGTTCTCGATGACCGGGTTGGACAGCAGCGTGCCGGCCATCTCGTGGACCTGGGCGAGCACCTCGTCGGTCACCTCACCGGCGACCTCGAGCTCGAACCGCTTGCCCTGGCGGACGTCGGTCACTCCGTCGAACCCCAGTCGTGGCAGGGCTCCGAGCACCGCCTTCCCCTGGGGGTCGAGGATCTCGGGCTTGGGCATGACGTCGACGACGACCTTGGGCACGACCTCCATCCTAGGTGCCCGGCGGTCACCGGCCCCGTCCGCCCCGTCACCCCCTCCGGGTCGGGGCGTGGCCGTGCACCGGAGGGGCACACTGGACTCATGAGCACAACTTCCCCGATCGGCCGCTCCGCCCGCCCCGGACAGAACCCCATGCGTCTGGAGTTCCCGCAGTCCCTGGCCGTCTACGACGACTACGCCCAGGCCCAGAAGACCGTCGACTTCCTCTCCGACGAGCACTTCCCCGTGCAGAACTGCATGATCGTCGGCACCGACCTCAAGCGGATCGAGCGCATCACCGGCCGGCTGACCACCGCCCGCGTGGCCGCCGGCGCCGCCGCCTCCGGCGCGTGGTTCGGCCTCTTCATCGGCGTCGTCTTCACGCTCTTCGGCGACGACAACGCCCTGGCCACGATCCTGTCGACCGTGGTCATCGGTGCGGCGTTCTTCGTGATCTGGGGACTGCTCGGCTACGCGATGACCCGCGGCCAGCGCGACTTCCAGTCCGTCACCGCCGTCATCGCCACCCGCTACGAGGTGCTCGTCGAGCACAAGGTCGCCGGCCAGGCCCGCGAGCTGCTCGCCAAGCTCCCCGGCGCCCTGCCCAACGCCTTCGAGTAGCTAGGGAGCGTCCCCGGACCACACCTGCTCGGCCCCGTCGTCCCGGGACCCGGCCGGCACCCGCACGGTCGCGAAGCCCAGCGCCACCCCGCCGAGCACGCACCCCAGCACGACCAGCACCGCACCCGCGCCGACCGTGCGGGCGGAGATGCTGCCGAGGAAGGCCACCAGCAGCAGGCCGACGGCGGTGCCGAGCACCCAGAGCGAGATCCGCACGGCCATGGCCGAGCCGCCGCGCAGTGGCGCGATCCCCAGCAGGAGCAGGGCGATCGCGGGGAGCGCGAGGACGGCGTACCCGGCGACGGGCGGTACGCCGAACACCCCGGACCGCAGCAGACCGGCCACCTCGAGCGGCGTGGCCGAGGACGCGACGCCGGCGCGGAACCACGGCACGAGCATCGCGGCGACCCAGGCCGCTGCGGCCAGCGCCCAGAGCACGACGGCGGTCAGCTCGCGCCCGCGCCGGTCGGTCACCGCCGTCCTCCGGCGAGGAGCGCGTCGGCGCTGCCCTCGAGGCTGACGTACCAGCGGCCCTCGACCTCGACGGTGACGAGGAACGGCTCGATCGGCTCGGTGCGGTCGCGGCGCCAGCCCTCCGCCAGCGGCATGCTGTACGTCGCCCGCCCCAGCCCCACGACGGCGTCGGGCAGTCGGGCGGGGTCGAGGGCCACGTCGAGGTCGCCCCCGATGAGGAAGACCCGGGCGCGCGACTCGAGGCCGGCAGGGTCGGGCTCGACGCGCAGCCGGAGGCCGTCGAGGTCCATGTCGAGCGCGGCGACGGTGGCGACGGCGGTGAGGTCGACGGACCCGTCGACCTGGCTCTCGGCGGCGGCCAGCACCGCGGTCACGTCGGCGGGCGGCACCTCGCCGGCACGCATCAGCCGGTTGCCGAGCCGCTCGTAGGCCGCGGCGGCGCGGTCGGGGTCGTCGGTCTCGGACGGGTCGAGCGAGCCGACGATCGCGACGGGGTCGGTGTCGGCGATGCCGCCGAGCAGGCGGCTGACGGCGTCCTCGGGCGAGTCGGCGCCGGCCTCCTGGCCGGTGAGCAGCGGCACGAGCAGCACGAGGGTGAGCACCGCGGCCAGCGCCCAGCAGCCGGCCTGGACCAGCGAGCGCTGCCGGCCGCCCCACAGCGGGCCGACCGGTCCGCTGTCGCGGACGCGCCGCGAGCGGGGCACGGCGGCGGGGACGGCGTAGTCGACGTCGTTCCCGTTCACGTCACCAGGCTACGGACGGGGCCTCACGACGACGAGGAACAGCGCGACGCCGAACCCGGCGACCAGGGGGCCGACGACCGACCAGGTGCGCTCGCCGGTCATGAAGCTGCCCTCGACGTAGCCGAGTCCCTGGAAGGTCCACAGCGCACCGACGGCCACGAGGAGCACCGCCAGCACCAGGCCCAGGGTCCGCAGGACCATCGTCGGCGCCTAGGAGAGCTCGCGCTTGAGGATCTTGCCGGTCGCGGTCATCGGCAGCTCGTCGACGAACTGGACGATGCGGGGGTACTTGTAGCCGGCCATCTGCTCCTTGCCCCAGGCGACGAGCTCGTCCTCGGTGACCGAGGCGCCCTTCTCGCGGATGACGACGGCCTTGATCTCCTCGCCGTGGCTGTCGTGCGCCACGCCGATGACGGCGGCCAGCGAGACGTCGGGGTGGGTCAGCAGGACCTCCTCGATCTCGCGCGGGTAGACGTTGAAACCGCCGCGGATGATCATGTCCTTGGACCGGTCGACGATGTAGTACCAGCCGTCGGAGTCGCGACGACCGAGGTCGCCGGAGCGGAACCACCCGTCCTGGATGGCCTCGTCGGTCGCGTCCTGGCGGCCGTAGTAGCCCTTCATGATGTTGTGGCCCTTGATGGCGATCTCGCCCACCGTCTGCTCGGGGTCGTCGCCCTCGGCGGGCTGGACCTCGTCCCAGGTGTCGGGCTGCAGGAGCTTCATCTCCACGCCGGGCACCGGGGTGCCGATCGAGCCGACGCGGATGTCGGCGCCCAGGCGGGAGAACGACGCCACGGGCGAGGTCTCGGACAGTCCGTAGCCCTCGAGGATCTTGACGCCGAAGCGCTTCTCGAAGTCCTTGTGCACCTCGACGGGCAGCGCGGAGCCACCGGCCACGGCGACGCGCACCTTGGCGGCGACGGCCTCGACGTCGATGCCGGCGTCGTCGAGCGCGCCGAGCAGGCCCCAGTACATCGTCGGGACGCCGGCGAAGAAGGTGACCTCCTCCTTGGCCATGAGCTTCAGCGCCGCGTCGGCCTCGAAGCGGGGCAGCATCACCACGGTGCCGCCATAGAGGAAGCCGCCGTTCTGGATGACGGTCTGGCCGAAGGAGTGGAACAGCGGCAGCACGCACAGCAGCGTGTCGGGATTGTCGGCGTCGGCGCCGAACAGCTCGGCGCCGAGGCCGGCGTTGTCGCGCATGTTGCGGTGGCGCAGCTCGGCGCCCTTCGGCTGACCGGTGGTGCCGGAGGTGTAGAGGATGACCGCGGTGTCGTCCTCGTCGGTGGTGACCGTCTCGAAGGCCGGCGACTGTCCGGCCATGCCCTGTCCGAGCGTCTCGGTGCCCTCGATCGGGCTCGCGGCGGCGGGGTCGGCGGTGATCATGAAGAAGTGCTCGCAGGCGTCGGTCTGCTCGAAGCCCGCGTGGCCCTCCTTGCCGATGGCCAGCTCGGGGGTGCCCTGGAAGCAGAAGTAGGCCTTCGCGTCGGAGTCGGCGAGGTGGTAGGCCACCTCGCGGCCCTTGAGCAGCACGTTGAGCGGTACGACGGTCGCGCCGGCCTTGAGGATGCCGTAGTAGACGATCGTGAAGTAAGGCAGGTTGGGGCAGCTGACCGCCACCTTGTCGCCGCGCTCGATGCCGCGCGAGGCGAGCAGGCCGGCCACCATGCTGGCCGCGCCGTTGACCTCCGCATAGCTCAGCCGCGTGTCACCGAAGACGATCGCGGTGCGGTCGGGGTGGGCGGCTGCGGTGTCCTCGAGCAGGCTGGCGAGGTTGTAGTCGGTCACGATCGACAACCTACTCATCCGTAGGTGACCCCCGCCACGCCCCTTCACGTGAGAGCCGGCCGGGCCACCAGAAGCGGCGGCCGAGCACGGCGACCAGGGCCGGCACGAGGACGCTGCGCACCACCAGGGTGTCGAGCAGGACGCCGAAGCCGACGATCACGCCGATCTGGGTGAGCACGATGAGCGGCAGGACGCCGAGCACGGTGAACACCGCGGCCAGCAGGATGCCGGCGCTGGTGATGACGCCGCCGGTGACGGCGAGCGCCACCCGGATCGACTCGGCGGTGTCGACGTGCTCGGCCTCCTCCTTGGCCCGAGTGGTCAGGAAGATGTTGTAGTCGACGCCGAGCGCGACCAGGAAGAGGAACGACAGCAGCGGCACGCTGAGGTCGAGCGCCGGGAAGCCGAACCACTGCGTGAATGCGAACCACGACGCACCCAGGCTGGCGACGTACGTCGCGACGACGGTGAGCACGAGCAGCACGGCGGCGACCACCGAGCGCAGCAGCACCAGCAGCACGGCCAGCACGACGAGGAGGATGAGCGGCACGATCAGCTTCTGGTCGCGGTCGGCGGCGTCGGCGGCGTCGAGCGCCTCGGCGTCCGGTCCGCCCACGAGTGCGGCGGGGTCGACCGCGCCGGCCCGGTCGCGGACCTCCTCGACCACGTCGAAGGCGTCCTCGGAGGCCGGCTCGGCGGTGAGCACGACGGAGAGCACGGCGGTGCCCTCGGCCTCGCCTGCGGGCTCGACGCGCTGCACACCCTCGACCTCGCCGAGGTCGCGCGCCACCGCGTCGGCGGAGCCGGCCGGCAGGACGACGGTCGTGGGCTGCGAGGAGCCGGCCGGGAAGTGCTCGGCGAGGACCTCCTGGCCGGTGACCGACTCGGGGGTGGCCCGGAACTGCTCGGTCTGCGAGAGACCGACCTTGAGCCCGACCAGCGGCAGCGCGAGGGCGACCAGCGCGACGACGGCGACGAGGATGACGGCGACGGGACGGGCGGTGACGGCGGCGCCGACGCGGGCCCAGACGCCGGTGCGGGTCGGGTCGTCCTGGCCGACGCGCGGGACGAACGGCCAGAACAGGCCGCGCCCGAAGCAGGTCATCGCGGCGGGCAGCACCAGCAGCGCGTAGACGACGGCGGTGGCGATGCCGAGGGCGCCGCCGTAGCCGATGTTGCGGCTGCCGGGGTTGTCGGCCAGGCCCAGGCAGAGCAGGGCGAGCACGACGGTGCCGGAGCTGGCGAGGATGGCGGGTGCCGCGCGGTCGACGGCGTGGCGCATGGCGTCGTAGCGGTCGTCGACGCGGCGCAGCTCCTCGCGGTAGCGGGCGATGAGGAGCAGCGCGTAGTTGGTGCCGGCGCCGAAGACGAGCACGGAGGTGATGCCGACCGAGGCACCGTCGGTGCTGAAGCCGAAGACCTTGGTCGCGAAGGCCACGACCTGGACGGCGACCTGGTCGGCGACGCCGACGACGCTCAACGGCACCAGCCACAGCCACGGGCTGCGGTAGGTCAGCAGCAGGAGCAGCGCGACCACGGAGGCGGTGACGACGAGCAGCCGCACGTCGGCGCCGTCGAAGACCTGCGACAGGTCGACGATGAACGCCGGGCCGCCGGTGACCTGGGCCTCCAGCCCGTCGGGCAGGCCCTCGGCCGCCGCCTCGCGGATGTCGCCGACGACGGTGGTCAGCTCCTCCTCGGGGGTGTCGGCGGCGATGGGGACGCCGATGAACGCCGCCTCACCGTCCTCGGCGACCACCGAGAAGGTCCGCTGGCCCTCAGCGGCGTAGTCCTGCAGGGCGCGGGCCTGCTCGTCGGCCGCGGCCCGGTCGGCTTCGCTGAGCGCCTCGCCGCCGCGATCGAGGACGACGATCGCGGGCGTGAACTCGGCCGTCCCGAGACGGTCCTGCAGCTCGGCGGCACGCGCCGACTCGGCGTCGAGCGGCAGGTTGGCGGTGGAGTTGTCGGAGGTCTCGGCCTCGACGCCGGAGCCGAGCAGGGCGCCGGAGAAGAGGATCGCGATCAGCACCACGACCCAGCTCAGCCGCTTCCCGACGAGGTGCGGGAAGCGGAACCTCGACGACGACGATATTTCCATGATGGAAAGAGTAAGGTGTGGTCGTGCCGTCCGCCACCCCTCCCCCCGACCCCGGTCGCAGCGAGGCGGGCCGCCGGGTGACCCGGGCCCTGCGGCGCTACAGCACCGAGTCCGACCTCTACGTCGCCGCCGCCGGTCGCGAGAGCGAGATGCACCGCACCGACCTCAACGGCCTGGCCCTGGTCATGGACTGGGGCCTGCAGGGCGAGCACGCCACCCCGGGCCGGCTCAGCTCGTCGATGCAGCTCAGCGCCCCGGCCACCTCCGCGATGCTCGACCGCCTCGAGCGGCAGGGCCACGTCACCCGCTCCCCCCACCCCGACGACCGGCGCTCGGTCGTCGTCGAGGTGACCGAGCACGCGATCGACGTCGGGTCCCGGATGTTCGGGCGGCTCGCGGCCCACATCACGCCGGTGCTCGACAGCCGCACCGACGAGGAGCTCGAGCTGATCGCGGCCTTCCTCGAGGAGGTCGGCGCGGCCACCGAGGCGGCCCGCCGCGACGTCGGCACGCCGCCGGCCTGAGCCCTCAGACCGGGGCGACCTCGGCCCGGCGCCGAGGCGCCGGACGGCGTTCGATCGCGGTGGCCGACACGGCCGCGAGCAGGGAGGCGCCGGCCACCACCCACCAGGCCGTGCGGAACGACTCCACCGACGGCGCCTGGGTGCCGACGATCGCGACCAGGACGCTCACGCCGAGCACCAGTCCGACCTGGCGCGCCATGGTCACGACGCCGCCCCCGGTCGAGGCCTGCGCGGGCGGCAGGCCCGACGTGGCCGAGGCGACCAGGTTGGGCAGGGCGAGGCCGACGGCGATGCCGATGAGCGCCCAGCCGGGGACGACCGTCGTCCAGTACGACGGGGTGCTGCTCAGCGACGTCGCCATCACGACCGCTCCGAGCGCCGCGAGGAGGCTGCCGGTGACGACGAGCGTGCCGGGCCGCACCCGCGGGAGCAGGCGGTGGACGAGGATCGACGTCACGGGCACGAGCAGCGGCCCGAGCGCGACGGCGAGGCCGGTGCGCAGGGCGGAGTACTCCCACACCTGCTGCATCCAGAGGATGCCGGCGAGCAGGGCGGCGCCGAAGCCGACGTGGAAGACGAGCGTCGTCACGCTGGCCCAGGTGAACGACGGCACGCGCAGCAGCGCCGGGTCGACCACGGGCGAGGCGTGGTGGCGGCTGCGGCGCACGAACGCCGCCGCGGCGAGCACGGACGCCCCGAACGACGCGAGCACCCCGGCGCTCGACCAGCCCCACTCGCCGCCCTGCACGAGCCCGAGCACCAGGGCACCCACGGCGAGGGCGACCAGCGCAGCGCCGGCCAGGTCGGGACGCGGCGCCCCGTCGTTGTGGCGCACGTCGGGCACGAACCGCACGGCGCCGACGACGAGCAGCACGCCGA
Source organism: Nocardioides sp. (assembly GCA_025964985.1). Taxonomy (GTDB): domain Bacteria; phylum Actinomycetota; class Actinomycetes; order Propionibacteriales; family Nocardioidaceae; genus Nocardioides. The sequence continues at coordinate 3,648 of JAOPXU010000022.1, read as the reverse complement.
CCGGGAGGTTGATCCAGAAGGCCCACTGCCACGAGAGCTGCACGAGCGAGCCACCCACCGCGGGGCCGAGCGCCGCGGCCAGCGCGCCGGTCAGCGCCCAGAGCCGGGCGGCCGGCGCCTTGCGCTCGACGGGCAGCGCGGCCAGCAGGAGGCCGAGGCTGGCCGGGGTCATCGCAGCGGCGCCGACCGCCTGCAGCGCGCGGAAGGCGACCAGCTGCCAGACGTCGGTGCTGAACCCGCAGGCCGCGCTGGCGGCGGTGAAGACCACGACCCCGGCGACGAACCCGGCCTTGCGTCCGTAGCGGTCGGTCAGGCGACCCATCGGCACGAGCAGCGCGGCGAAGACGACGGCGTAGGCGTTGAGCACCCAGCTGAGCTGGGACAGCGTGGGGGCGGCGCCGCGGGCGGCGAAGTCGCGGCCGATGTCGTCGAAGGCGACGTTGACGATGAAGAGGTCGATGCCCGTGAGGAACGCCGAGCCGATCAGGACGAGGGTGACGAGACGCTGACTCCGGGCGGGCACAGCCAGCATCCTGCCGGGCTGACTATGTTTCTGGCAAGCCAGGGTCGTAGGGTGGACGCATGCCTCCCGTGCAGCTCACCGGCACCCTCGCCGACCGCGGCGACACCCCTCTCGGCGACCGCTGCCCGGTCGACCGCACCCTGCAGCTCGTCGGTCACCGCACGTCGATGCTCCTGCTGCGCGAGGTCTTCTACGGCACCGGCCGCTTCGACGCCCTCGTCCGGCGCACCGGCATGACCGAGGCCGCCGCCGCCCAGCGGCTGCGCGGCCTGGTCGAGGCCGGCCTGCTCGAGCGCGAGCCCTACCGCGAGGCCGGGCAGCGCACCCGTCACCAGTACGTCCTCACCGAGAGCGGCCACGCGTTCCTCCCGGTCCTCCTGGCCCTCATCGAGTGGGGCCAGGCCCACGTGCCGGCCGAGCGCGGCGAGCTCGCCCTGAGCCACGCCGGCTGCGGCGAGCCCGTCCATCTCGAGACACGCTGCAGCGCGGGGCACCTCGTCGCCGAGGACGAGCTGGTGGTCGAGGGCCGGCGCCGCGACCAGTGACGGCAGGGGCACCGCCGGCCTAGGTTGGCGGCATGCCTGTCGATCGCGCCGCCCTCGTCGTCGGCGGGATCCGCCTCGCCTCCGGCCTGTCGTTCCTCGTCGACCCCGTGCGCGCCAACCGGTGGTGGGGCGACCCCGAGCCGCCGGTGACCACGACCCGCCTGCTCCTGCGCTCGATGGGCTACCGCGACGCCCTGGTCGGCGGCCTGCTGGTCTCCGCCGCGCTGCGCGGGCGCGACACCCGCGGCTGGTTCCTGGCCTCCGGCGGTGCCGACGCCGCCGACCTGCTCGGCGGGCTGAGCGTGCACGGCGAGATGACGCCGTCGCAGCGCGCGATCGGCCTGGGCGGCGCCGCGGTCGGGATCGGCGTCGGCGCGTGGGGCGCCACGCGGCGGCGTGGGTGAGGGGCTAGCGGGCAGCCAGGATCTTGGCGGCGCGCTTGAGGTCGGAGCGCACGGCCGGGGCCGCGGTCCGGTTGAGCAGCGCGGCGACCGGCCGGGCGATGCCGCTGCCGCCGACGTGCATCGTGATGCCGACGTCGCAGAACGAGCCGACCGGCGTGAACGTCAGTGTGAGCGTGGCGTGGAAGCCGCGCCAGGTGCCGCGCTCGGACCACCGGTGCGGGCGGTCGGCGTCGGTGAGCTCCATGCGCGGGCGGACGCCGGCGACGGTGACGTCGGTCCAGCTCTGCCCCACGACGTCGTCGGGGCCGACGACGTCGATGACCGAGCGCAGGCTCGACTGCCACTCGGCGCGGTTGGCGGGGGCGACCAGGTAGTCGTAGGCGTCGGCGCAGGACACCTCGAAGCGCACGGGAGCGGCCACGGCTACCACCTCTCCCCGGTCAGGAGCTCGAAGGCCTCGACGTAGCGGGCCCGGGTCCGGTCGACCACCTCGGCCGGCAGCGGTGGCGGCCCCTCGCCGGACGAGCGGTCCCAGCCCGACTCCGGCGAGAGCGCCCAGTTGCGCACGATCTGCTTGTCGTAGGACGCCTGCGGACGGCCCGGCGTCCACGCGTCGGCCGGCCAGAAGCGCGACGAGTCGGGCGTGAGCACCTCGTCGCCGAGCACGATGGTGCCGGAGGCGTCGAGGCGGCGGCCGAACTCGAGCTTGGTGTCGGCCAGGACGATGCCGCGCTCGCGGGCGACGTCCTCGGCGCGGGCGTAGACCGCGAGGGTCAGATCGCGCAGGGTCGCAGCGGCGTCGGCGCCGATCGTGGTCTCGACGGCGGCGTAGGAGACGTTCTCGTCGTGGTCGCCGAGCTCGGCCTTGGGGGCCGGGGTGAACACCGGCTCGGGCAGCCGGCTGCCGTCGACCAGGCCGGCGGGCAGCGGGATGCCGCAGACCTCACCGGTGGCGTCGTAGTCGACCAGGCCGGAGCCGGACAGGTAGCCGCGGGCGACGCACTCGACGGGGAACATGTCGAGGCGCTCGCAGACGACCGCACGGCCGGCGACGGCGGCGGGCACGTCGGTGGAGACGACGTGGCCGGGCACGAGGTCGGCCAGCTGCTCGAACCACCACAGCGACATCCGGGTGAGGATCTCGCCCTTGTCGGGGATGGTCGAGGCGAGCACGAAGTCGAAGATCGAGATCCGGTCGCTGGCGACCATGAGCAGGTGGCCGTCGTGCGGGCCGCCCTGCACCTCGTAGAGGTCGCGCACCTTGCCCGAGTGGAGGTGGGTGGCCCCGTCGATGACCGGCGCCTCCGGGATGTTGAGCACGGGACGAGCCTAGTGCTCCGGACGGCTGGACGACTGTGCCGCCTATCTCACGTGGCTTACTCTTGTTTCATGGTGCAGGCCCCCGGACCCGACTTCCTGATCATCGGCGCGCCCAAGGCCGGCACGACCGCGCTGCACGCCGCGCTCGCCCAGCACCCCGAGGTCTTCGTGACCGACCCCAAGGAGCCGAAGTTCTGGCTCTGCGACGGGGCCCCGCCGCCGCACTGGCGCGGCCCGGGCGACCGCCACTCGCAGCAGGAGTGGGTCTGGCGCGGAGACGACTACGCCGCCCTGTTCGCCGGCGCCCGCCCCCAGCAGGTGCGCGGCGAGAGCACGCCGTTCTACCTGTGGAGCCGCGGCGCCCACCGCCGGATCGGGGAGGCGCTGCCCGGCGTCACGCTCATCGCCGTCGTCCGCGACCCGGTCGACCGGGCCTACAGCAACTGGATGCACCTGTGGTCCGACGGCCTCGAGCACGTCCCCGACTTCCGCAGGGCCTTCGACCTGCAGGACGAGCGCGCCGCCGCGGGCTACGCCCCCTTCTGGCGCTACCGCGAGCTCGGCCTCTACGGCGAGCAGCTCGCCCGCCTCTTCGAGCACGTGCCCCGCGAGCAGGTGCTCGTGATGCGCTACCGCGCCCTGGTCGACGAGCCGGCGGTCGCCGTCGACACCGCCTGCCGGTTCCTCGGCATCGGCGAGGGCCACGTCGACTCGATCCCCCGCGACAACGCCCGCTCGTACGCCGAGCCCGGCTGGCGCACCCGCACCCTCGGCCCCGTCGTCCGCACCGGCGCCGCTCTCGGCCAGTTCGTCCCGCCACAGGTGTGGCGCCGCGCCAGCGTCCCCCTCGTCGCCG
>JAOPXU010000415.1 GCA_025964985.1 Nocardioides sp. | reverse complement strand
GCGGGCCGCACGTTGAGCGAGCCGAGCAGCTCGGGCGCCATCCGGCCCCCGGCGGCCCGGATCGCCACGCCCGGCACGGGCACGAACGCGGGCCGTCGTACGGCGCCCGCGAGGGCCTTGGTGAACTCGGCGTTGGTCGGGGCCTGGGGCAGGCAGAGGTTGACCGGGCCCGACACGTCCGGGTGCTCGGCGAGGTGGACCACCCCGCCCACCCAGTCGCGCAGGGAGATCATCGCCATGTGCTGGCGCCCGGTGCCGATCCGCCCGCCGAGCCCGGCGCGGAAGAGCAGCCGCAGCTGCTGCAACGGCGCGGCCCGGCGGTCCATCACCGGCGCGGTGCGCAGCACGCAGACCCGGGAGCCCACCGCGGCGGCCGGCTCGGCGGCGGCCTGCCACTCGCGGGTCACGTCGGTGAGCAGGGCGTGCCCCCGGGTGTCGGAGGCCTCGGTGAGCACCGCCGAGCCGTGGTCGCCGTAGTAGGAGATGCCGTTGCCGGCCAGGAAGGCGGGTCGGTGCCCGGACCCCGCACCGGCGATGGTCTCGGCCAGGAGCCGGGTCGTGGTCACCCGGCTCTCGCGCAGCTCGCGCGCCCACTTCTTGGAGTGCGGGTTGCCGAGCGTGGGCGAGCCCGCGAGGTTGACGACGACGTCGGCGGTGCGCACGAGCGTGCGGTCGACCTGCCCGGCGTAGGGGTCCCAGGTCGACTCCCCACGTCCGTCCGCCGCTCGGCGCACCAGCGAGGTGACGGTGTGGCCACGCGCACCCAGGGCCTCGCGCAGGTGGTGGCCCAGGAAGCCGGAACCGCCGGCGAGCACGACGGAGAGGGAGGACGAGTGGGGCGACGACATGGCCCCAGCCTCCCAGACCGGGGCACACCCCGTGGGGTTGCGCGCTCGGGCACGATGGCCCCACCACCCGTCCCCGCACCGAAGGAATCGCATGCCCATCTGGAACCGGCTCCGCCAGGCCACGCAGGACATGCAGGCGCAGCTGCTGTCGAAGAAGAACGAGCTGCAGAGCGGCGCGTTCCGTGACGCGAGCATGGCGATGTGCGCCCTGGTCGCCGCGGCCGACGGCAGCATCGACGCATCCGAGCGCCAGAAGGTCTCGGGCCTCATCACGAGCAACGACGCGCTGTCCAACTTCCCGCCCGAGACGCTGCGCAACGCCTTCGAGGGCTACTGCGCCAAGCTCACGGCCGACTACCAGCTCGGCAAGGTCGAGCTCGTCCAGGTCGTCGGCAAGACGAAGAAGAAGCCGGCCGAGGCCCGCGCCGTGGTCCAGATCGGCATCATCATCGGCGGCGCCGACGGCCACTTCGACGAGCAGGAGAAGGCCGTCGTGCGCGAGTGCTGCCACGCGGTGGGCATCGCGCCGTCCGAGTTCGAGCTGTAGGTCCCGCGCGGCCCGGCACGCAGGTGTGGACGTCCGCACCTGCGTGCGGCTGCGGTCCGCCTAGAGTGTCGCGGAGCCAGCCACCCCACCTGGAGTGACGTGACCATCAGCTCCACCGCGGGCACCACCACCCCGCGCGACCGTTCCGGCCACTTCCGGATCGGCGTCCTGGTCCTCGTGGTCCTCACCGCCGCCTGGCGCTGGTGGACCACCTCACGCTGGTCCTGGTTCGCCGACGACTGGGTCTACCTCGACCAGACGCAGTCGATGGGCTTCCTGGAGTACGTGTTCCAGGGCTACAACAGCCACTTGATGCCCGGGCAGTTCCTGCTGACGTGGGTCATCACCGAGGCCGATCCCCTCGACTACCGCTGGGCGGCGCTGCTGCTCACGTTCTTCGCCGTGGCGTCGCTGGTCGCCTGGGCGGCGGCGTTCCGCGAGATGTTCGGCGAGCGGGTGCGGGTTCTCTTCCCGCTGGCGCTCCTCGCGCTCTCGCCGCTGCTCCTCATGCCGACGGTGTGGTGGGCCTCCGGGATCCAGGTGCTGCCGCTGCAGCTGTCGATGGGGCTGAGCGTGCTGTTCCTGGCGCGCTACCTGCTGCGCGGTCGCCGCAGGCGCGACATGGCCTGGCTCGTGCTCAGCTACGCGATGGGCCTCTTCTTCTGGGAGAAGGCGCTCCTCATCGCGATCCCCCTGGTCGTGGTCGGCTGGGTCCTGACCCCCGGCTCGGCGCGTGAGCGTCTGACCAGCCTGGCCAGGACGTCGGCGCTGCTGGTGGTCGTGAGCGTCGCCTACGCCGTCGTGTTCTTCTCGACCAGGCGCGCGGGCGCGCTCGCCGTGCCCCGCACCGAGTTCTCACCGCGCTCGCTGGGTGACTGGACGGGCTTCCTCAACGACTCCGCACAGAACGTCGGCCTGCCCGCGCTGGCCGGCGGTCCCTTCGAGAGGCTCACGGACGCCTGGGACATCTACCAACCCGTGTCGACGACCCTGTCGGTCACGCTCACCGTCGTCTTCCTCGCCCTGACAGCCGTCGCGCTGGTCGTGCGGCGCACGAGCGTGCCGGCCGTCGCCGGGGTCCTGTCCTACGCCGCGGTCAGCTGGGGCCTGGTCCTCACGAGCGACCGCTACGAGGACACCATCCTCACCGCCGCCGGGACCGGACGCTACGCCGTCGACATCCTCCCGGTGGCCGCCCTCGGCATCGCGCTCCTGACGACGCGGACCGTCCTGGAGCCGGCCGGCACCGCCCTGCGGCGACCGCTGCCTCGTCGGGTCGAAGGCGCGGGGCGCCTCGTCCTGGCCGGCGGGGCCCTGGCCGTGGTGGCCGCCATGGTCGTCACCAACGCCGCGACCTGGGACGCGGCCCGCGGCAGCTCCCCGCGGTCGTGGGTCGACGCGATGGTGGCCGACAGTCGGCGGGTGGGCGAGGCGACCCTGGTCGACGTGTCGTCGCCGCCCCGCGTCATCCACCCCGTCCTGTTCCAGGAGTACGCCGCCCTCAGCCGCCTGCTCGGTCCCCTCGACCTGCCGCTGGCGTACGACGAGCCGTCGTCGCGGCTGCTCGTCCCGGACGAGGACGGGCACCTGTGGGAGGCCGACGTCGTCGACGTCGCGGCCACCAACCTGCCGTCGGCCGACCCCGCGTGCGGGTTCCTCGTCCAGGCCGGGCGCACGACCACCGTCCCGATGAGCATCGACCTCTACCCGTTCGGCTGGGGCGTCCGCCTCGACTACTTCGCCGAGCTGGCCACGCAGGTGCAGGTCAGGACCGACACCGACGTCGTCGACCTCGACCTGGCCGCCGGGCTGCAGAGCGTGCAGCTCAAGGTGACGGGTGCGGTCACGTCGTTCGAGATCTCCGCGCCCGACACCGGCACGCCCGTGTGCGTCACGCAGGTCCTGATCGGCGGGTTCGGTCCGTCCGACCGTCCCCCGTGGCCCTGACGCAGCCGCCGGACCCCTGGACAGCCGAACGGCCCCACGAGCGTGAGCTCCCGGGGCCGTTCGTCGTCGGGGGTCAGACCTCGAACTGACCGGCCTCGAGGCGCTTCTTGATCTCCTGCAAGAACCGGCCGGCGTCGGCGCCGTCGACCAGGCGGTGGTCGTAGGTCAGCGCGAGGTAGACCATGTGGCGCACCGCGATCGTCTCGCCCAGGTTGGGGTCGTCGATCACGACGGGACGCTTGACCACGGCACCGGGGCCGAGGATCGCGACCTGCGGCTTGTTGATGATCGGGGTGTCCCACAGCGCACCGACGCTGCCGAGGTTGGTGATGGTGAACGTGCCACCACCGAGCTCGTCGGGACCGATCTTGTTGGTGCGGGTGCGCTCGGCGACGTCGGCGATCTTCTTGGCCAGCCCGGCGATCGACAAGTCGCCGGCGTCCTTGACGACCGGGGTGATGAGGCCCTTCTCGGTGTCCACCGCGAACGCGATGTTCTCGCGGTCGTAGTAGGTGATCGTGCCCTCGTCGGTGTCGATCGTCGCGTTGAGCTTGGGGTGCTGCTTGAGCGCGTCGATCGCGGCCTTGGCGAAGAACGGCAGGTAGGACAGCTTCACGCCCTCGCGGGACAGGAACTCCGCCTTCTTGGCGTCGCGCATGCGGGCGACGTTGGTGACGTCGACCTCGACCACCTGCGTGAGCTGGGCGCCCGACTGCAGCGAGTCGACCATCCGCTCGGCGATGATCTTGCGCAGCCGGCTGATCTTCTCGGT
>JAOPXU010000410.1 GCA_025964985.1 Nocardioides sp. | reverse complement strand
GCATCGCGTCGAAGTGGACGGCCCACGGGTAGAGGAAGATGATCTCGATGTCGAAGACGATGAAGAGCATCGCGGTGATGAAGTACTTCACCGGGAACCGGCCGCCGCCCACGGGCTGCGGCGTCGGCTCGATGCCGCACTCGTAGGAGTCGAGCTTGGCCCGGTTGTAGCGCTTGGGGCCGATCACGAACGCGCTCGTGGCGATCGACCCGACCGCGAAGACCGCCGCGAGTGCCGCCAGCACGAGGACGGGGGTGTAGAGGTCCATCCGGCCTGTTCCCTTCGAGGTCGCGCGCGGGGTCGTGGCTGTGATTCTTGTGACTTTGTGAATTGAATCACGAGGCGCGCTCGCCGCTCATACTGCCACTCCGCGCGGCCTGCGTCACACCGGGGGGTGACCCGCAAAACCCGTCCTGACCTGGGTATTTACCGCACGAACGCCTTGTGTAATTGACGGGCCGGGAGGTCGTCACCAAGACGTCACGCCGGCGGAGGGTTGGCGGACGGCCGCCGTGGCTATGGTGCCGCTCGACACAGTCCCGCCCGACGAGCACCGGAGGCCCGATGGCGACCCTCACCGCCGACAAGAAGGTGTTGCACGCCGACCTGGCCGGCGACAGCGTCCGCGCCGCCCAGGGCGCGATGGTCGCCTACACCGGCGCCGTCACCTTCAAGCACGCCGGGATGGGCGGCGGCGGGGGCCTGCGGGCCGCCGTGCGCCAGCGCGTGGCCGGCGAGAGCATCACGCTGATGGAGTGCCAGGGACAGGGCCGGGTCTACCTCGCCAAGGACGCCCTCGACGTCACCGTCGTGCTGCTCGACGACGACAAGCTCACCGTCGAGTCCGAGCACATCCTCGCGGTGACCGCCGGGCTCAAGCTCGACGTCCAGTTCTCCGGCCTGCGCGGCATGACCTCCGGGCAGGGCCTCGCGACGACCTCGGTCAACGGCTCGGGCCAGTGCGCGATCACGTCCGACGGCCCGATGATCCCCCTGGCGGTGGGACCCGGCATGCCGCTCGTCGTCGACCCGGACGCCTACGTCGCCAGCACCGGGCAGCTGCAGATGTCCCTGGTCTCCGGCGTGACCTGGCGCAGCCTGGTCGGCGAGGGCGGCGGCGAGCCGTTCAGCCTGCGCTTCGAGGGCCAGGGCACCGTCTACATCCAGCCCGCGGAGAGGTGACGAGGCCATGACCACCACGTTCGAGCAGGTCAACAAGAAGGTCGTCCGCACCGACGTCTTCCCCGGCGGGGAGGTGATCGCCCGCCGCGGCGCGATGCTGGGCTACTCCGGCGGCGTGACGTTCCGCCCGATCAGCGGCGCCGGCGGGGTCGGCGGCATGGTCGGGCGCGCGATGTCCGGCGAGTGCGTCGCGATGATGGTCGCCGAGGGCCAGGGCAACGCGCTCTACGGCTTCCGCGGCCTCTACGTCACCCTCGTCCAGCTGCACAACGAGACCCTCACCGTCGAGGCCGACCGGCTCCTGGCCCACCACGCCAACCTCTCCACCTCGGTCGAGATGATCGGCTCGGGCGGCGTGCGGCAGGCCGTGCGCGGTGCCGTGGCGGGGCAGGGCCTCTTCACCACCAAGGTCAGCGGCACCGGCTCGGTGGCGATGCTCTCGCACGGCAGCACTTTCGAGATCCCCCTCGACGGCACCGGGATGGTCGGCGTCGACCCGCAGGCCTACGTCGGCCACGTCGGCGCGCTGCAGGTCGACCTCAAGGTCAGCGCCGGCATCCGCGACGTCGTCGGACGCGGGTCCGGCGAGGCGACCCAGCTGCACTGCACCGGCCACGGCCGGGTCTACATCCAGGCCTCGGAGGAGAAGTTCTGATGATCGACGTCCCCGGCGGCACCGCCGTCCTCGACGCGCAGACGCTGCCGTCCAACGACAACGTCAACGCCTACTCGTTCTGCATCGACCTCGACGGCGAGTGGTTCACCGCCGCCGGCGCGATGATCGCCTACTACGGCAACGTCGACTTCTCCGGCGTGGCGGCGTTCGCCTCCCGCGCCGCGTGGGTCGCCTCGCGCTTCTCCTCGCCCCTCTACACCCAGGACTGGGTGGTCGCCTCGGGCCGGGGCAAGCTCGTCATCGGCGACCGCGGCAACGACATCAACTCCTACGACCTCGAGGTCGGCAACCTGACCATCAAGGCCAAGAACCTGCTGGCCTTCGAGACCGGGCTCGAGCTCAAGCAGTCGATCGTGCCGGGCTTCCTGACCCTGATCGGCACCGGCAAGTTCCTCGCCTCCTCGGTGGGCCCGGTGATCTTCGTCGAGCCGCCGTTCCGCGCCGACCCCGACGCCCTCCTGGGCTGGGCCGACTGCCCGTCGCCGTCGATCCACTACGACCACAACTGGATGGCGCAGTCGTTCATGGCCGGCGTCCAGGGCATGTTCGGGCGCGAGTCGGGCGAGGAGCGCCAGTACGACTTCACCGGCGCCGGCACGATCCTCATGCAGTCGTCGGAGATGCTGCGCGCCGACGGGGCGCTGCTGCGGCTCGTCGAGTCGCAGACCAACCTGCTCGACGCCAACACCGCCGGGCAGCTGGGCCACAAGCTCATCGCCCGGTCGCAGCAGCAGTAGTCACCCCACCCGGACCCACCGGCCGAGCTCTCGCCGGGCGCCCGGCGCCCAGTCGGTGCCGACGGCGTCGTCACGGGTGTGGACAGCCACGCGGAGCCGGGTCGGGAGCGAGCCCTGGTAGCCCAGGCAGCGCAGCGCGAAGGACGCCGTCAGCACGCGGGAGTCGGCGCTGACCAAGGCCGTGCGGGGGCGGCACCGCGTCTCGTCGCTGTAGCCGCTCCAGTCGCGGCTGCGGTAGACGAACACCCGCTGGTTGAACGGCGCCCCGTCGCTGAACCGGTAGGCGGTGAACTCCGGGCCAGGACGGTCCGCGTCGACGTCGATGAAGAACACCGTCTGGTAGGGCACCCGGCCGGACTCGAGCCGCAGCCGCACCCGCTGCTCGCCGGCGACGACCGTGGCGCTGACGATGTCGCCGTACCCGGGTCGTGGCTCGGGCGGGGCGACGTGGTGCCAGCGGGCGGCCGGGGCCGGAGCTGCGCCGAGGACGAGGACGAGGGCGCAAACCAGGGCGAGGCAGGTCCGGGGCACGGGGGGGGTCTCCTGGGGTCGGCGGGCCGCTCCGAGCGGCGGCCCTGACCTGGGGACGCCCGGGAGGCCCGGGAGGTTGCCCCGCCGGGACTAGGCGGTCGCGCGGTGCAGGGCGACGATGCCGCCGCTGATGTTGCGCCACTCGGGCGACTTCCACCCGGCGTCGCCGACCATCGCCGCGAGGCGGGCCTGGTCGGGCCAGGCGCGGATCGACTCGGCGAGGTAGACGTAGGCGTCGGGTGACGACGAGACCGTGCGGGCGACGGGCGGCAGGGCCTTCATGAGGTACTCGACGTAGACGGTGCGGAACGGCGACCAGGTCGGGTGGCTGAACTCGCAGACGACGAGTCGACCACCGGGCCTGGTGACCCGGAGCATCTCGCGCAGGCCGGCCGCCGGGTCGACGATGTTGCGCAGGCCGAAGGAGATGGTGACCGCGTCAAAGGTGTGGTCGGCGAACGGCAGGCGGGTGCCGTCACCGGCGGTGAACGGCAGGTGCGGGCGCGCCTTCTTGCCGACCCGGAGCATGCCGAGCGAGAAGTCGCAGGGCACGACCATCGCGCCGCGCTCGTCGAACGGCTCGCTCGAGGTGCCGGTGCCGGCGGCGAGGTCCAGCACGCGCTCGCCGAACTGCGGGTCGACGGCGTCGATCACGTCGCGGCGCCAGCGGCGGTCCTGGCCCAGGGAGAGGACGTCGTTGGTCACGTCGTAGCGCTGGGCGACCGCGTCGAACATGCGGCGTACGTCGGTCGGTTGCTTGTCGAGATCGGCGCGGGCCACGGGTCGAGCGTAGGTCGCGGCGCCACGCCGCAACCAAACGGCCCTGCCTGGCGTCTCCTGCTTGTAGGAACACGCATGATCACGTCAGACGCACCAGCCCCTCCCGTCCCGGAAAGTCCGCCATGAATGCCGTCCGCCGCTCCCTCCTCGTCCTCGTCCTGGGCACCCTCGTCGTGCTCGCCGCCTTCGGCGTCGCCTGGTCGCAGAACGGGGCCGACGTCGACCCCACCGCGACGGGCACCGCCCGCGAGACCGCGACGGCCGACGTCACCCCCGAGCCCCAGCCGACGAGCACGCCGACGGTGGAACCGACGACGCCGGACCCCACGCCTGAGCCCACGCCCACCCCGGAGCCGGAGCCCGAGCTGGTCCCCGGCCCGGCGCTGCTCGCCCCCGGCGACCAGGGTCCCGAGGTGCGCGCGCTGCAGGCCCGGCTGCGCCAGATCGACTGGTTCAACCAGGACGTCACCGACTCCTACGGCGACGTCACCCGCGTGGCGGTCGAGGGCTTCCAGGCCAAGCGCGAGATCCCGGTGACCGGTGAGGTCGACCAGCGCACCATGGACCGGCTGCTCGCGATGACCAGCGAGCCCACGGCGGCCGAGCTGGCCAACCAGCTGGGCGGCAACGCGCCCGGTGCGCTCGACGCCCGCTGCCAGACCGGGCGCGTGCTGTGCGTCGACAAGTCGTCGCAGACCCTCCGCTGGGTCGTCGAGGGCCAGGTCCAGCTGACGGTCGACGTACGGTTCGGGTCCGACGAGCTGCCGACCCGCGAGGGCACGTTCTCGGTGTTCTCCAAGAGCCGCGACCACGTCTCGACGCTCTACGACACCTCGATGCCGTTCGCGATGTTCTTCTCCGGCGGCCAGGCGGTGCACTACTCGCCCGACTTCGCCGCCAACGGCTACAACGGTGCCTCGCACGGCTGCGTCAACGTGCGCGACTACGACGCCATCGCCGGACTGTTCGACCGGGTCGCCCTCGGCGACCGGGTGGTCGTCTACCGCTCCTGACGAGGACGCCCCTCAGGCGTCGGCGAGGCCCTGCAGCACGGCCGCGCCGTCGTCGGGCGAGAGGCCCTGGGCGGTGAGCTCGTAGGTGCGGTCGCCGTCGCCGAGCTGGCAGCGGATGGCGCGCGGCGGGGTCTCGGGGACCGGCTGACCGGCTGCGACCTCGGCGCCCCAGTCGAGCGAGCAGACCGCGTCGTCGACCTTGACCAGCTCGGCCTGGGCGCGCTCGACCCCGAGCACGCCCGGGTCGATCGGCAGCGCGTCGGGCGTGAACAGCCCGGGCGCCCGGTCGAGCGCCGTGACCTGGGCCAGGGCGGAGCCGTCCTCGGCGGCGTACACGCGGAAGGCGCCGGGGACGCCGAAGGTCTCCTCGAGGCCCTCGGCGATCGAGGCCTCCTGCTCGGCGAGCCGGGCGACGTCGCCGAAGCCCTCGGTCAGCTCGGCGGGCAGGGTGCCGAGGTCGACGGCGACCAGGCCGCCGGTGAGCTCGTCGGGCAGCTCGAGGGCACCGTTGTCGCCGCCGGGCAGGCTCGTCTCGCTCGACTCGGCCGAGGTCGCCTCCGGCTCTTCACCGTCGGGCAGTGCCAGCACGAAGGTGACCATCCCGCCCAGGAGCACGGCTCCCGCGAGGGCGCTGAGGACAGGGGTCCGAGGGTTGTCACGCATGGGTTCGAGTGTCGCAGCCGCCTGGGCACGGCTCCCGCGGGGCTCTCGGTACGCTCCTGCGGTGACCCAGGGTGCCCCTGCGGACCGGTCGGCGGCTCCGCTCCTCGTGCGGACGACGCGCCTCGACCTCGACCGGCTGGCGTCGCTCGTCGACCTGCTGCCCGCCGAGGCGCCGCTCGCCTGGCTGCGCCGAGGTGAGGGCCTGGTCGGCTGGGGCTCCGCCACCGAGGTCCGTACGTCGGGCGCCGACCGCTTCGCCGACGCCGACGCCTGGTGGTCCGAGACCGCCACGCAGGCGGTCGTGCGCGACGACGTCGCGGGGCCCGGCAGCGGTCTCGTCTGCTTCGGGACCATGGCCTTCTCCCCCGCCGACGAGGGCTCGACCCTGGTGGTGCCCGAGGTCGTCGTCGGCCGTCGCGGCGACGTCGCCTGGCTCACGACGGTCTCCGCCTCCGGCATCGCACCGGCCGCCGAGCCGCCGGAGCCGACCGACCCGCCCGCCGCGCCGGTCAACCTCCGCTTCGCCGACGGCCACCTCAACGGCGAGCAGTGGATGTCGGTCGTGGCCGACGCTGTCGCACGCATCGACGCCGGCGACCTCGAGAAGGTCGTGCTGGCCCGCGACCTCGTCGCTCTCGCCGACGACGACATCGACGTGCGCTGGCCGCTGCGCCGCCTCGCCGCGTCGTACCCGACGTGCTGGACGTTCCACGTCGACGGGTTCTTCGGCGCCACCCCCGAGCTGCTGGTCCGCCGCGAGCTCGGGCTCGTGACCTCGCGGGTCCTGGCCGGCACGATCCGACGCACGGGCGACGACTCCCGCGACCTCATGCTCGCCGCGACGCTCGCCCGCTCGTCGAAGGACCTCGAGGAGCACGAGTACGCCGTCCGCTCCGTGGCCGACGCGTTCGAGCCGCACTGCTCGTCGATGAACGTGCCCGAGGCACCGTTCGTCCTGCACCTGCCCAACGTCATGCACCTCGCCACCGACGTCACCGGGGTCGTCCACGACGCCGGCACCGTGTCGTCG
>JAOPXU010000113.1 GCA_025964985.1 Nocardioides sp. | reverse complement strand
CGACCCTGCACACGGGCTGCCACTCCCGAGAGGGCGACCGAGGCGTCATGTCCTGGAACGTAGATCGGCGCTCGGCACGGTGACGTTTCGCCGTGTTACGGGCGTGAAAATCCTCAGGCCCGCGCAGAACCACTGGTGGACGTGAGCCGTCGAGCCGCTCGCCAGGCGTGATCCGGTCGGTGGACCCGCACTTCCGCCAGCAGCTGTGCGACACCCGACCGGGACCCCGCCGTCGACGGCTGGGCGCCCTGCGATGATCGGGGCGTGCCTGCCGCGGTCGTCGTCCTCGCCGCCGGGTCCGGGACCCGCGTCGGCGCCGAGGTCAACAAGGTCCTGCTGCCGCTGCGGGAAGTACCGGTCCTGGCCCGCTCGGTGCTGACCGCGCTGGCGGTCGCCGACGTCGCCCGGGTCGTCGTGGTCGTGCGCGACGGCGAGCAGGACGCCGTGGGCGCCGCCCTCGTCCCGTACCTGGGCGAGGCCCGCGTCGACCTGGTGGTCGGTGGGGCGACGCGCCACGACTCCGAGTGGGCCGCGCTGCAGGTGCTGCGCGCCGACGTCGACGCCGGTCGGGTCGACGTGGTCGCGATCCACGACGGCGCTCGCCCACTCGCGTCGGTCGAGCTGTTCGAGGCGGTCCTCGCGGCCGCCCGCGTGCACGGCGGCGCTATCCCGGTCGCGCCCGCCCCGCCGCTGCTCGGCCCCGACGGCGTCGTGAAGGGCCTGGCCGCGGTGCAGACGCCGCAGGCCTTCGCCGCACCCCGCCTGCTCGCGGCGTACGCCGCCGCGGAGGCCGAGGGGTTCCGCGGCACCGACACCGCCGCCTGCCTCGAGCGCCACGCCCCCGACGTCGTGGTCGCCGCGGTGCCCAGCAGCGTGCTCAACCTCAAGGTGACCTGGCCCGACGACCTAGCCCTCGCGGAGTCCCTCCAGCAGGCGGACGTCGTCGGGTCCTGAGACCCGCGCGGCCGTGGGCGGCGCCTCGACCGTCACGACGTCGTACGACGTCCGGAGGGTGGCGACGAGCTCGGTCAGGTCCAGCGAGGGCAGCGACGGGAGGGCGGCCACCACGGCGCCGGGCAGCACCACCGGCGAGCAGACGGTGAGCAGCTGCTCGCGGTCGACGGTCGCGCCGACCACGCCGTCGGCGACCTGCTTGACGGTGTCGGTGACCGGGCGGGTGCCGACGACGACAGAGCCGGTCTCGGCGCTGCGGCGCACGCACTCGGCGATGAACTCGGGCGGGGTCAGCGGGCAGAGGCTGTCGTGGAGCACGAACGGCTCCGCGGCCTCGACCAGGTCCTCCCAGGGCACCGACAGGTCGACGATGCGCACCCCGGCCTCGCCCAGCGACCACGCGGCCGCGGCGGCCAGCGCCTCGCCGTGCACCAGCAGGAACGGCAGCGACCCGCGCTCGTCGGTCAGCACGGTGCCCAGCACGAGCGGCTCTTCGTCGTCGTACACGGGATCAGCCTAGGGGCCACGACGACGAACGGCCCCGGCGACAGCGCCGGGGCCGAACGGTGGAACGGATCAGGAAGCGAGGACCTCGTCGAGGATGGTCTCGGCCTTGTCCTCGTTGGTGTGCTCGGCCAGGGCCAGCTCGGAGACGAGGATCTGGCGCGCCTTGGCCAGCATCCGCTTCTCGCCGGCGGACAGGCCGCGGTCGCGCTCGCGGCGCCACAGGTCACGCACGACCTCGGCGACCTTCATGACGTCCCCGCTGTGGAGCTTCTCGAGGTTGGCCTTGTAGCGGCGCGACCAGTTGGTCGGCTCCTCGACGTGCTCGGCCCGCAGGACGTCGAACACGCGGTCGAGACCGGCCTTGTCGACGACGTCGCGGACACCCACGAGATCGAGGTTGCAGGCGGGCACGCGGACCACGAGGTCTTGCTGGGCGACGATGCGGAGCACCAGGTACTCGCGGTCCTCTCCCTTGATCTTCCGCATCTCGATGTCCTCGATGACAGCGGCCCCGTGATTGGGATAGACGACCGTTTCGCCGACGGTGAAAGTCATATGTGATGAACCCCTTCCTAGGCCTCCATCCTAGCACGCCTCAGGAGGCTCTCAGGCGACGTTTGTGCAGGTCAGAGGCCTGAAGGACCTACTTCCAGATCTTGACAGAACCCAGATCGTGTGGTGGCGAAGGTCCTGCGGACCCCCTGCTGAGACACCTCTGGACCCCCTCGGGAGTGGCGGGCAGACGTCGCGCCGCCCGTGGTCGATACTGACCGGCATGGCGAAGCTGCAGCGCAGGAAGCGACGCGACCAGGCCGGGGACGAGCCCGTCGCGGCTGTCTCCGACACCCTCGTCGAGACGCCGCCCACCGACCCGGACCCCGCGGCCGGAACGGACCACGGTCCGGTCCGTCGTACGCCGGCACGACGGCTCCGGCTGTCGCTGGCGGAGGCGACGCCGGTGCTGCTGGCGCAGGCCGCCCACCCGCGCCAGGCCCTGTTCACCGGCTTCGGGCTGGGCGTCGCCGCCCTGGCCTCCGACCGGCCGCTGCGCGAGGCCGCCGTGGTCGCCGCCACCGGCCTCGTCGGCCAGGCGATCCTGGGCTGGCACAACGACATCGTCGACCGCGACACCGATGCCCGCCACCAGACCCAGCGCAAGCCCGTGGCCGAGGGCCGCCTCGACGTCGGCAGCGCCTGGTACGCCGTGGTGCTGGCGGTCCTGCTGGTCATCCCGCTGTCGATCTCGACCGGCGTCACCGCCGGCACCTGGTTCCTCGGCTCGCTGGCGGTCGGCCTGCTCGGCAACGTCGCCCTGCGCCGTGGCCGCTTCTCGTGGCTGTCCTGGGCCGGCCAGTACGCGCTGTTCGCGCCGTACCTGTCCTTCGGCGGCTGGGGCGGCGGCGCCGACGGCTCCCCACCCGAGGTCGCGATGGTCGTCCTCTTCGCGCTGCTCGGCGTCGGCGTGCACTTCCTGCGCTCGATCTGGGGGCTCGTGGCCGACGACGCCGACGGGTGGACCTACCTGCCCCTCAAGCTCGGCCGCAAGCTCGGCGCGAGCCGGCTGCTGGTCGTCTCGGCGACGTTCACCGGGCTCGTCCTCGCCGCGATGGTCGTGGTCGGCAGCACCGTCGGCCTGCGCCAGTAGGCGCACGCCCGGGCCGCCCCCGCCCGGGGGTGAGTGGGGGTGAGCGGGGTGAGGTCGGGCCCCACTACGCTGGGGGAACTTGCCCGTCCCGTCCTCGCGAAGGTCTCACCATGCTGATGCGGCCCCTCCGGTCCCACCGACTGACCCTCCTCGCCGCGGGCGCACTGCTCGCCTCGCCGCTCCTCGGCGGCTGCGGCTTCAACTACCAGACCGACCAGGTCAACGTGATCAGCGCCGGCATCAACGAGCGCTCCGGTGACGTCGACGTCCTCGGCGCCGTGGTGATCGCCGGACAGGACGACCTCGGCCTGTTCGTGGCCACCCTCGTCAACACCTCCGAGGAGCCCGTGACCTTCGAGGCGCTGCAGGCCACCGACGAGATCGGCCCGCTCGAGGAGACCGCGGGCACCGAGATCCCGGCCGGCGGCCAGGCCAACCTGTTCCAGACCGGCGGCATCCCCGTCGAGGGCGCCTTCAAGGCCGGCGACTTCGTGACGGTGTCGCTGTCGTTCGACTCCGGCCAGACCTCGACGCTCGAGATCAACGTCGTCACCGCGTGCCGCCAGTACTCCCTCGACAAGCTGACCGAGCTCGAGCTGCCGCAGGGCGAGACCGCGGCCGGCACCGAGACCGAGGCGACCGAGACGGAGCCGACCGAGTCGACCGAGTCCGAGTCGACCGAGTCCGAGGAGGGCGCCGAGGGCCACAGCGACGAGGCCGAGCCCGGCCCCTACTCGTGCGAGCCCGCGTCCCCCGTCGAGCACGGCGGCGAGGGCGCCGAGGAGGGCGGCACGGGCGAGGCGCCCGGCGAGGAGCAGGCGGAGTGAGTGCCACCCTCGTCCTGCTGCGCCACGGCCAGAGCGACTGGAACGCCAAGAACCTCTTCACCGGCTGGGTCGACGTCGACCTGACCGAGAAGGGTCGCGACGAGGCCGTCGCCGGCGGCCGGATGCTGGCCGAGGCCGGGCTGCTGCCCGACGTCGTCCACACCTCGCTGCAGCGCCGCGCGATCACCACCGCGCACCTCTCCCTCGACGCCTGCGACCGGCACTGGATCCCCGTGCGCCGCTCGTGGCGTCTCAACGAGCGCCACTACGGCGCGCTGCAGGGCAAGGACAAGAAGCAGGTCCGCGACGAGTACGGCGAGGAGCAGTTCATGCTCTGGCGCCGCTCGTTCGACGTGCCCCCGCCGCCCCTGGCCGACGACGACGAGTTCAGCCAGGCCCACCTGCCGCAGTACGCCGACCTCGGTGACGACCTGCCCCGCAGCGAGTGCCTCAAGGACGTCATCGAGCGGATGCTCCCCTACTGGGACGCCTCGGTCGTGCCCGACCTCCGGGCCGGCCACGTCGTGCTGGTCGCGGCCCACGGCAACAGCCTGCGCGGGATCGTCAAGCACCTCGACGGCATCAGCGACGAGGACATCGCGGGGCTCAACATCCCCACCGGCATGCCGCTGCTCTACGAGCTCGACGACGACATGCGGCCCTCCACGCCCGGCGGCCGCTACCTCGACCCCGAGGCCGCCGCGGCCGCTGCCGCCGCGGTCGCCCAGCAGGGCCACTGAGCCAGGCCACTGAGCCAGGCCACTGAGCGAGTCTCAGTGGTCGAGGTCCTCGCCGTCGGCGAGGCGCACGAACGTGCGCCCCTCGCCCACCGCGAGGTTGCCCATGTGGGTCTCCACCATCGCCAGGCCGGCGTCGGAGTAGACCCGGTCGTGGATCGCCAGGGTCTGCGTGGCCCCGACCGCGCGCACGAAGTCGATCGCCTCCGACACCTTGAGCCAGGGTGCCGAGACCGGCGCCAGCAGGACGTCGACCCGCGCCGCGGGCACCGTCAGCGCGTCGCCGGGGTGCAGGAGCGTCGTACCGCTGAGGTCGAGCAGGTAGCCGGAGTTGTCGATGCGCGGGTAGTCGGGGTGGATGACCGCGTGCTGCTCGCCGACGACGGTCACCGGTACGCCGACGTCGAGGACGTCGCCCGGGACGACGACGTGCAGCCGGTCGGCGAGGTCGGGGGCCTGGTCGCGGATGACGTCGGCGACTGCGGCGATGGTGTGGATCTGGGCGGTGGTGGCGCGCAGGTGGTCGGCGTCGTAGTGGTCGGGGTGCTGGTGGGTGATGAGCACGACGTCGGCGCCGTCGACGGCCTCGCGCCCGGTGAACATGCCCGGGTCGAGGACGATGCGGACGCCGGCGTGCTCGACCCGGACGCACGCGTGGCCGAACTTGGTGATCCTCATGCGCCCCGACCCTAGGGGCGGTCGCCGGCGGCTGCGAGGTCCGCGTACCTCGTCACCCGCGCTGCCCGGGTCTCCGCCTTCTTGGCCTGCACGAGCGCGGTCAGCACGACCTTCTTGACCGACGGCGGGTAGGCGTCCCAGGTCGCGCGGGCGCCGGGCCGGGCGTCGAGGGCCTTGGTCAGGTCGGCCGGCTCGACGAGGTCCTCGACGTCGTCGAGCAGGGTCCAGCTGCCGTTGGCGTGGGCGGTGTCGAGGGCGGCCTGACCGGCCGGCTGCATCCGTCCCTCGGCGAGCAGCCGCTCTACGCGCCGCTTGTTGGGCCGCGCCCACCCGCTCGTCGGCTTGCGCGGTGCGAACCACAGGCGCGAGCGCTCGGCGTCGACGGTGCCGGCGGTGCTGTCGATCCAGCCCCACGCGAGGGCCTCGCAGACCAGCTCCTCGTAGCCGACGGCCGGCCGCCCGGTCGCCCGCTTCCACGAGGCGACCCACACGCCGCTGCCGCGGTCGTGGTGCGCGGCGAGCCAGTCGTGCCACTGCGCGAGCGTCTCGGGGTGGACCATCGGCCTGCCGTCGTGACCCGGGGTCTCCTCCACGCGAGCAACCTACGGTGCGAGGGTGGACGGGTGCTCGCACTCACCGGATCCACCGGCGCCCTCGGCGGCCTCGTCGCCCGCGCCCTCGCCGACCTGCACCCGCGCCTCGTGGTGCGCGACCCGTCCCGTGCGCCGGAGCTCGGGCTCGACGTCCGCGCCGCGACGTACGCCGACCGCGCGGCCGCGACCGCCGCGCTCGAGGGCGTGGAGGTGCTGTTCATGGTCTCGGCGGCCGAGTCGGGCCAGCGGCGCCTCGAGCACCGGACCTTCATCGAGGCGGCTGCGGGCGCCGGCGTGCAGCACGTCGTCTACACGTCGTTCGAGGGTGCGGCGGCCGACGCGACCTTCACCCTCGGGCGCGACCACCACGACACCGAGGCGGCCCTGCACGAGAGCGGGATGGCGTGGACGGTGCTGCGCGACAACTTCTACCTCGACGTCCTGCCGCTGTTCGCCGGCGACGACGGGGCGCTGCGCGGGCCGGCTGCCCGGGGGCGGGTGGCGGCTGTCGCTCGCGCCGACGTGGCTGATGTAGCGGCGGCGGTGCTGCGCGATCCCGGCACTCACGCGGGGGCGACGTACACGCTGACGGGGCCGGAGGCGCTCACGCTCGACGAGGTCGCGCAGCGCGCGGGCGCCGTCCTGGGCCGTGAACTGCGCTACGAGCCGGAGACCGTCGATGAGGCGTGGGCCGCCCGCCGTGCCGCCTACCCCGACGCCGCCGACTGGCAGCTCGACGCCTGGGTGAGCACCTACGTGGCGATCGCCGACGGGTCGTGCGCCACCGTCAGCGACGACGTACGCCGCCTGGCCGGGCACCCGCCCCGCGCGCTCGAGCAGGCGCTCAAACCGTGACATGGCGCGAGGTCGGCCTCTCAGAGGCGGCGCGCCCGCGTGAGTTCCGGTCGCGCAGACAGGTGGCGCGCCGCGAGGCCGCGCCGGGTCGCTGCGGGGGTGCGAGCGCAGCGAGGAACGAGCGGAGCGCGTGCGTCCGCAGTGGCCCGGGGTCGGCCTCTCAGAGGCGGCGCGCCCGCGTGAGCTCCGCTCTCGCCATCAGGCAGAGCTCACGCAGTCAGATGGTGGACGTAGCACCAGCGCCAGTCCTCGCCCGGCTCGGCGGACTGCATGACGGGGTGCCCGGACTCGTGGAAGTGGCCGGTGGCGTGGCGGTCGGGTGAGGAGTCGCAGCAGCCGATGTGCCCGCACTCGAGGCACTGACGCAGGGCGACCCAGCGGTGCCCGGCGGCGACGCAGTCGGGGCAGGTCCCGTCGGTGACGGTCTCGACGACGGGGTGCGCCTCGAGCTCGGCGCACTCCTCGCCGGGCCGACGCACCGAGGAGCTGCGCAGCTCGGCCCGCTCCTGGGTGGCGCGGTCGAGCATCGACTCCTCGACGTCGAGCATCGCCAGGACCTCGGCGACGACGACGGACGGGGTGCGGCCCTCGGAGCGGATCTCGAGGACCCGCTCGCGCTCGACCTCGATCATCGCGAGCCGGATGCGTCCGTAGACCTCGCTGGGGGTCTCCTCGTCGGCGGTGGTACCGAGGCGCTCCCAGGCGGCGAAGTTGCGCTGCTCGATGCGCTGCTTGATCAGCTCGACGACCCCGTGGACGTCGTCGACGTCGTTCTCCTTGAGGTAGCCGAAGCCGGCCTTGGACGCCTGCTGCAGCAGCGTGGCGCGGGCGAGGGCGTCGTCCATGGGGTCCGGCGAGGGCACCTGCATGCGGCGCGCCAGCACCGGAAGCGTGAGGCCCTGCAGGAGCAGCGTGCCGGCCACGACCGTGAACGCGATGAGCAGCAGCACCTCACGGTGCTCGGTCTCCTCGGGGATGATGAACGCCGCAGCGAGGGTGACGACGCCGCGCATGCCGGCCCACCCCAGCAGGAACGTGTACGACGCGGGCGGCGTCGCCCCGGTCGCGGGGTCGGCACCGGGGCGCACGAGCAGGTAGCGGGCCGGGAAGACCCACAGCAGCCGCAGCGCGATCACGGCCACCAGCGACAACCCGCAGACGGCCGCGATCCGGGCGCCCGAGAGCGAGCTCTGCTCGACGTCCTCGAGCAGCATCGCCGCCTGCAGGCCGATCAGCAGGAACACGGCGTTCTCGAGGACGAAGGCGATGGTGCGCCAGTTCATCCGCTCCGCGATCCGGCTCTGCGCGGACTGCAGGACCGGCGCCCGGTGACCCAGCAGCAGCCCGGCGACGACCACGGAGATGACGCCGGAGGCGTGCACCTCCTCCGCCGCGACGTACGCCGCGAACGGCACGACCAGCGAGACGGCGGTGTCCATCACCGGGTCGTCGAGGTGACGGCGCACCTTGGCGACCAGGACGTAGAACGCCAGTCCGATGGCGACGCCACCGCCCGCGGCGACCAGGAAGTCGAGGGCCACGCTCAGCGCGGTCACCTCGTCGTGGTGGTCGGCGGCCAGGCCGCCCGCGGCGATCGCGGTGCGCAGCGAGACCAGCGCGGTGGCGTCGTTGAGGAGCGACTCGCCCTCGAGGATCGTGGTGATCCGGCGGGGCAGCCCGATCCGGCGTCCGACGGCGGTGGCCGCGACAGCGTCGGGCGGGGCGACGACGGCGCCGATGGCGAAGGCGGCTCCCCAGCCGAGGCCTGGGATCAGCGCGTGGACGAGCAGCGCGACGCCGGCCGTGGTGAACACGACGAGCCCGACCGAGAGCAGGAGGATCGAGCGCCGGTTGGCGTTGAAGTCGACCAGCGACGTCTGCAGGGCGGTCGCGTAGAGCAGCGGGGGCAGCAGCCCGAGGAGGACCACCTCGGCCTCGAGCTCGATGCGCGGCATGCCGGGCACGTACGACGCCGCGGCGCCGGCGACGATGAGCACCAGCGGCGCAGGGACGTCGACCCGGTCGGCGAGGGCCGTCACCACCAGGACGCTCGCGGCGAGGACGACCAGCAGCAGGGCGATCTCCACGGGAGAAGTCTCCCTTACGACGGGAGCCCGCCGCGCCGCGCGGTTTCCCCCGGGACGCCCTGGCCTCAGCCGCCGGTGCGGCTGGCGTCGATGGCGTCGGCGAGCGCCTGGAATGCGTCGGTGTAGCCGGTGATCGGCAGGCCGGCGACGCCGACGTTGACGTCGAGGGCCGTCCCGGCCGTCCGCTCGATGTCGTCGAAGCCGCTGATCATCGAGCCGCTCTCGGTGAGGAACGCCGTCAGCTCGGGCTGCACCGCGCTCAGGTCGAGGTCACGCACCGCGAGGTCGAGGTCGTAGACGGCGGCGCGCATGTCGCGGGCGGCCGCCTTCGCACCCCGGGTGTTGTCGCGGGTGCTGGCGTCGGAGAGATTGGTGCCGCCGTCGCCGAAGTCGGTGGAGAACGCCAGGAGTGCCGTCGTGTAGCCGGTCGCGGCCTCGTCGGAGACCCTGCCGGCGTCCACCGTCGGGGTCTCGGTCGCCGGCTCTGTCGTGGGCTCCGTCGTGGGCTCGGTCGTCGGCCCGGTCGCCGCACTGGAGCTGACCGAGGTGGTGGCGGCCTCGTCGGTGCCCTCGCCGTCGTCGTCGCCGCTGGTCAGCACCAGCGCCAGGACGACGGCCACGACGACCGCGACCAGGGTGCCGCCGACGCCGAGGAGCAGCGGCAGCTTCGACTTCTTCGCGGGCCCGGTCGCCCAGGCGCCGCCGCCGAGCTGCGGGTAGGCCTGCTGGAACGGCTGCTGCGAGTAGGGCGGCTGCTGGTACGGCTGCTGGTACGGCTGCTGGTAGGGCTGCTGCGGGGCGGCGTACGCCGGGGTGGCGGGCGGGAAGCCGGACGGCGGCACCTGCCCGATCCGCGTGGGGGTCTCGCTCGGCGGCAGCGCGGTCGGCGGCGGGGGCGGCCAGGCCGGTGCGGCGCCCAGCTGGCGGCGCACGTCGTTCTCGCCGAGCCGGCCGACGGCGAAGCCGAGCGCCGCCAGGGCCGAGCGGGCGGCGGTCGGGTCGGTACCGCGCTCGGCGGCCAGCCGGTCGCCGGTCTGCTCGACGGCACGGGCCCGGTCGGCGCCACTGTCGAGCGCGCCCACGAGTCCGCGCAGGGCGCCCCGGCGCACCGCGTCGACGACGAGCTCGACGTCGCCCTGCGGCGCCCCGGCGGCGGTCAGCGCGGCCCGCAGCCGGTCGGGGTCGTCGAAGACCTGACGGCCCGTCTGGAGGCCGAGGGCGTGCAGGTGGTCGTGGAGCTCCATGGGCCGCATCGTAGGCCGCTCAGGGGCTCCCCGGCGCCCTCACGGACGCAGCGCGCGGATGCGGGCGTCGAGCGCGCGTCGGTCGTCACGGCGCACGCGTGCCTCGACGACCTCGATGCCGCCGTTGGGAGCCGCGAGGGCCTGCTCGAGGGCGGGCAGCGAGTCGACGCGCAGGTGCGGGGTGCGCGTCGCGGCGCAAAGGGCCTCGAGGTCGACGCCGTGCGGGGTGGCGAAGAGGTCCTCGAAGCGGTCGGCGTGCTCGGGGGCGCCCTGCTCGAGCATCGCGAAGATCGAGCCGCCGTCGTCGTTGACCACGACGATCGTCAGGTCCGGACGGGGCTCGCGGGGCCCGAGCATCAGGCCGTTGCTGTCGTGCAGGAACGTAACGTCGCCCATCAGCGCCAGCGTCGGGCCCTCGTCGCGGCCGAGGGCGGCGCCGATCGAGGTGGAGATCGTGCCGTCGATCCCGGCCAAGCCGCGGTTGGCCACGACCTTGCGCCGCTCCCCCACCGGGGTCGGTCGAGCCATCAGGTCGAGGTCGCGGATCGGGCTCGAGGCGCCGACGACCAGCTGCATCCCGGGGACCAGCGCGCGGTGCACCGCCCCCGCCACCTCGTACGGCGTCAGGTCGGCCTCGGCGGCCAGCAGCGCGTCGAGGCGGCGTCCGACGGCGCGGTCGGCGGCGCGCCACTCCGCCAGCCACGCGGAGTCGTCGGGCTCGGCCGAGTAACGCGGGGCGCGGGAGGCGACGGGGTAGGGCCGGGCGTTCCAGGCGCCGGGCGACGGCACCTCGTGCACCTCGACGTCGGCGCGGCCGAGCAGCCGGGTGACCGGCCGGGACAGGGTCGGGCGGCCGAGGACGACGACCCGCTCGACGCGCGCGCCGAGGTCGGTCTCGAGCAGCAGGCGGTAGCAGCGCAGGGCGTGGTCGCCGGTGCGCGCGCCCGACGACGGCTCGGCGAGCAGTGGCCACCCGGCGGTCTCGGCGAGCCGACGCGCGGCCGGGCCGGAGTCGTCGCCGGCCACCACCACGGTGCGCGGTCCGAGCGGCAGCGTGACGGCGTCGGGGGCGTCGGGTCGCTGCCAGGTCCGCGTCGAGGGCCGAGGCGTCCAGCTGTCGGTGGGCAGCAGCGGCTCGTCGAGCTGGACGTTGAGGTGGGTCGGGCCGTCGGGGTGCAGGTCGAGCGGCTGCGGCGCGACGAGGTCGACGGTGGTCACCAGCCGGCCGAAGACGCCCACCTGGTCGGTGGTCTGGTTGGCGTCGGTGCCGCGCAGCCGCGCCGGCCGGTCGGCGGTGAGCACGACGAGCGGCACGCCGGCGTGCGCGGCCTCGAGGACGGCCGGGTGCAGGTTGGCGACGGCCGTGCCCGAGGTGCACACGACGGCGGCGCGGGCGTGGCTGCGGGTCAGCCCGAGGGCCAGGAAGCCGGCGGAGCGCTCGTCGATGCGCGTGTGCAGCCGGACG
>JAOPXU010000356.1 GCA_025964985.1 Nocardioides sp. | reverse complement strand
GGGTCGTAGTCGAAGCTGAGGTCGCCGAGGTCGTCGCCGTCGAGGTCGCCGACGACGGGACCTGTGGGCTCGCCCGTCGGGTCGCCGGTCGGGTCGCAGGTCGGGTCGCCGGTCGGGTCGGGCGTGGGTGCGGCGCTGGTGGCCAGGTCGTCGGGCTCGTCGTCGCCGGTGCCGACCACGACGGCTGCGGCTCCGGCGCCGACCAGCGCGAGGACGGCGACCGCCGCCACCACCAGTCGGCCGCGGCGGCGTCCGGCCGGGGCCGGCTGGCTGGGCTGCGAGGGGTACGACGGCGGGCGCGGCGGTGGCGGACCGACCGGCGCCGGTGAGGCGGGCCGGACGCCGGTGTGCGGCGGGACCGTAGGGTCGCTGACCTCGACGGGCAGCACGGCGTCGGCACCGGGCAGGTCGGCGGCGGCGAGCAGCGCGGTGCGCATGGCCGCGGCGTCGGGGAAGCGGTCGGCGGCGTCCTTGGCCATGCTGCGCCCGACGACCTCGTTGACCGCGCGCACCAGCGAGGAGCTGCCGGGCACCCGCGGCACGGGGTCGCGCTGGTGGGCGAGGGCGATCTCGACGTCGGTGCCGCGATAGGGCGGGTGGCCGGTCAGCGCGGCCCACAGCAGGCAGCCCAGCGCGTAGACGTCGGAGGAGGCGGTGGCCGGGGCGCCGCGGCCGTTCTCGGGGGCCAGGTAGGACCAGGTGCCGGCGACGGCGCCGGGGGCGGTGAGGCCGTCGGTGCCGGTGCGGGCGATGCCGAAGTCGCACAGGTAGACGTGGGGCTCGTCGGCGTCGGGGTCGCGGACCAGGACGTTGGTGGGCTTGACGTCGCGGTGCACGATGCCGGCGCGGTGGGCGTCGTCGAGCGCGTCGGCCACCTGCGCGCAGACCCGCAGGGCGTCGGCCGCACGCATCGCTCCGCGCGAGTGCAGCAGCGAGCCGAGGTCGCCGCCGGCGACGTACTGGGTGGCGATGTAGGGGCAGTCGTCCTGGGTGCCGTAGTCGTAGATCGCGATGACGTGCGGCGAGTCGAGCCGGGCCAGGGTCGCGGCCTCGCGCTCGAAGCGGGCTCGGAACTCCTCGGTGCCGCCGAGGTCGGCGGCGACGACCTTGAGCGCGACCCGGCGGCCGAGCCCGGTGTCGGTCGCGCCGAGCACGACGCCCATGCCGCCACGACCGATCACGTCGTCGATGCGGTAGCGGCCGAACACCTGGCCGACCTGGGGGAGCGCCACAGCTCGTCCTTCCCCACGATTCCGGGTGCCGACACCCCGGCGGGTCGACAGCGGCACATCATGCCCCAGGTCGGCCCCGGCGGCGGGGACGCGGCGGGCACTAGGGTCGTGGCCCGTGAAGATCCTCGTCATCGGCACCGGCGGCCGCGAGCACGCCCTCTCCCGCGCCCTCGCGCGCGACCCCGAGGTCGACGAGGTGCACTGCGCGCCGGGCAACCCCGGCATCGCGGCCGTCGCCACGCTCCACGACGTCGACCCGCTCGACGGCGAGGCCGTGGCCGCGCTGGCGATGGTGCTCGACGTCGACCTGGTCGTCGTCGGCCCCGAGGCGCCCCTGGTCGCCGGCGTCGCCGACGCGATCACCACGCGCGGCATCCCGGTCTTCGGGCCGAGCGGGGCCGCGGCCCGCCTCGAGGGGTCGAAGGCCTTCGCCAAGGAGGTGATGGCCGCCGCCGGCGTACCGACCGCCGCCGCGCGCGTCTGCACCACGCCCGAGCAGGCCGCCGCCGCCCTCGACGAGCTGGGCGCGCCGTACGTCGTCAAGGACGACGGTCTCGCCGCCGGCAAGGGCGTCGTCGTCACCGACTCCCTCGACGAGGCGCTCGCCCACGCGGCCGGCTGCGAGCGGGTCGTCATCGAGGAGTTCCTCGACGGCCCCGAGGTCTCGCTCTTCGCCATCACCGACGGCCGCACGGTCTACCCGATGCAGCCGGCTCAGGACTTCAAGCGGATCGGCGACGGCGACGCCGGCCCCAACACCGGCGGCATGGGCGCCTACACGCCGCTGCCGTGGGCGCCGCCCGACCTCGTCGTCGAGGTGCTGCGCGACGTGCTCCAGCCGACCGTCGACGAGATGGCCCGGCGCGGCACCCCCTTCGCCGGACTGCTGTACGCCGGCCTCGCGCTCACCTCCCGCGGCGTGCGCGTCATCGAGTTCAACGCCCGCTTCGGCGACCCGGAGACCCAGCCCCTGCTCGCCCTGCTCGACGCGCCGCTGCTGCCCCTGCTGCTCGGCGCCGCCACCGGCACCCTCGCCGACGTTCCCCCGCCCGGCTGGAAGCCCGGTGCCGCCGTGGGCGTCGTCATGGCCTCGGCCGGCTACCCCGAGAGCTCGTCCTCCGGCGACGTCATCACCGGCATCGACGGCGCCGAGACCGTCCCCGGCGTGCACGTCATCCAGGCCGGCACCGCGCTCTCCGAGTCCGGTGACCTCCTGACCGCCGGCGGCCGGGTGCTCGCCGTCGTCGCCACGGGTGCGTCGGTCGCCCAGGCGCGCGCTGCGGCGTACGACGGGGTGGCGCGGATCCGGTTCGACGGCTCCCAGAACAGGACCGACATAGCCGCCGGGATGTGACGCTCTGTTGTTGGTCCTCGCTCCGCTCGGACGTGGCGCGCCGCCTCTGAGCGAGCGCGGCGCGCCGGCCCGGTTGGGGTAGTCCCTGACATTTCGGCCCCTGATGGCCGCCCGGAAGGGCCATTTCGTCAGGGACTACCGCAGCGGGCGAGAATGGGGCCTGTGACCGTCCCCAACGTCCTGGCCACCCGCTACGCCGGCGCCGACCTCGCCGAGATCTGGTCGCCCGAGCACAAGATCGTGCTCGAGCGGCGCCTGTGGATCGCGGTGCTCAAGGCCCAGCGCGACCTGGGGATCGACGTGCCCGACGGCGTCGTCGAGGCCTACGAGGACGTCGTCGACAAGGTCGACCTCGGCTCGATCGCGGCCCGCGAACGGGTCACGCGCCACGACGTGAAGGCGCGCATCGAGGAGTTCAGCGCGCTGGCCGGCCACGAGCACGTCCACAAGGGCATGACCTCGCGTGACCTCACCGAGAACGTCGAGCAGCTGCAGGTCAAGCAGTCGCTGACCCTGCTGCGCGACCGCGCCGTGGCCACCCTGTCGCGCCTGGCCCGGCTGGCCTCCGAGCACGAGACCACCGTGATGGCCGGGCGCTCCCACAACGTCGCCGCGCAGGCCACCACGCTCGGCAAGCGCTTCGCGACCGTCGCCGACGAGCTGCTCATCGGCGGCGAGCGCGTCGAGGAGCTGCTGGCGCGCTACCCCCTGCGCGGGATCAAGGGACCGATGGGCACGGCCCAGGACATGCTCGACCTGCTCGACGGCGACGACGGCAAGCTGGCCGACCTCGAGCAGCGGGTGGCCTCGCACCTGGGCTTCGACCGCGTGCTCACCTCCGTCGGCCAGGTCTACCCGCGCTCGCTCGACTTCGACGTGCTCTCGGCGGTCGTGCAGCTCGTCGCGGCGCCGTCCAACCTGGCGACCACGATCAGGCTGATGGCCGGCAACGAGATCGTCACCGAGGGGTTCAAGGAGGGCCAGGTCGGCTCGTCAGCGATGCCCCACAAGATGAACACCCGCTCCTGCGAGCGGGTCAACGGGCTCGCCGTGGTCACCCGCGGCTATCTCTCGATGGTCGGCGAGCTCGCCGGCGACCAGTGGAACGAGGGCGACGTGTCGTGCTCGGTCGTGCGCCGGGTCGCGCTGCCCGACGCGTTCTTCGCCGCCGACGGCCTGTTCCAGACCTTCCTCACCGTGCTCGACGAGTTCGGCGCGTTCCCCGCGGTGATCCAGCGCGAGCTCGACCGCTACCTGCCGTTCCTCGCCACCACCAAGGTCCTGATGGCCGCGGTCCGCAACGGC
>JAOPXU010000340.1 GCA_025964985.1 Nocardioides sp. | reverse complement strand
GACCTGCAACGCAGGGCAGCGCTGGTCGACCTACGACGCCTACCTCGTCCCGGCGATGGGCCGCCCCAACCTGACCGTCGCGACCGGGGCGCTGGCCTCGCGCATCGAGATCGACGCCGTCGGCGGGCAGAGCCGCGCGACCGGGCTGACGTTCCGGCAGGGCGGTCGCGAGCACACGGTGCACGCCCGTCACGAGGTGCTGCTCAGCGGCGGAGCGATCAACAGCCCGCAGCTGCTGCTGCTCAGCGGGGTCGGCCCGACCAGCCACCTCGCCGAGCACGGCATCACCGCCAAGGTGGAGCTCGCCGGGGTCGGCGCGGGGATGCAGGACCACCCCTACACGCCGATGCTCTGGCACACCAAGGACACCACCGACCTGGCCGACCTCAACACGCTCACCAACTTCGTGAAGTGGAAGGCTCGCAAGAAGGGCCCGCTCACCTCCAACGTCGCCGAGACCGGCGGCTTCTGGCACTCCCGCGACGGGCTGCCGGCGCCCGACCTGCAGGCCCACGTGCTGCCCACCGGTCTCTACGGCGACGGCAAGGTCGAGCCGACCACCCGCATGGTCACCGTGCTGTCGACCCTCGTCGGCACCGGCAGCCGCGGCTCGGTCCGGCTGCGCTCGGCCGACCCGACGTGGCACCCCGCCATCGACGCAGCCTACTTCGACGACCCGGCCGATCTCGACGCGATGCTCGCGGGCTGCCGCCGCATCGTCGAGATCACCCAGCAGGGCCCGATCTCCTCGATGATCGACCGGCCGTTCGAGATGAGCACCACGCCGTCCGACGACGACCTGATCGAGCACATCCGCCGCTACACGCAGACGACGTTCCACCCGACGTCCACCTGCGCGATGGGCGGTGCCGACCAGGAGGACGCCGTCGTCGACGCCGACCTGCGCGTGCGCGGCGTCGACGGGCTGCGCGTCGTCGACGCCTCCGTCATGCCTGCCGTCCCGCGCGGCAACACCAACGCCCCGACCGTCATGGTCGCCGAGAAGGCGGCCGATCTCATCAGGAGCACCCGATGACCCTCGAGCAGACCGAGCAGCAGACCTTCGACTCGCTGAGCCCGATCAACGGCGACGTCGTCGCCACCCACCCGGTCCACTCGGCCGAGGACGTCTCCGCGGCGGTCCTGCGCGCCAAGGAGGAGGCCTTCTGGTGGGGGGCGCTGTCCTTTGACGAGCGTGCCGAGCACCTGCAGAAGTGGAAGGGCGTCATCACCCGGCGCCTGGCGCAGCTGGCCCACGTGATGCACCAGGAGACCGGCAAGCCCCACGGCGACGCGCTGCTCGAGGCCTCGCTGGCCATCGACCACCTCGACTGGGCGTCCAAGAACGCCGAGAAGGTGCTCAAGCGCCGCAAGGTGCCGTCGGGTCTGCTCATGGCCAACCAGTCCGCGACCGTCGAGTACAAGCCGCTCGGCGTCGTGGGCGTCATTGGCCCCTGGAACTACCCGGTGTTCACGCCGATGGGTTCCATCGCCTACGCCCTGGCCGCCGGCAACGCCGTGGTCTTCAAGCCGTCCGAGTACACCCCCGGCGTCGGCGAGTGGCTGGCCCGCTCGTTCCTCGAGGCCGTGGGCCGCCCGGTCTTCACCGTGGTGACCGGCCTCGGCGAGACCGGTGCCGCGCTGTGCCACGCCGGCGTCGACAAGGTCGCCTTCACCGGCTCCACCGCCACCGGCAAGCGCGTGATGGCCGCCTGCGCCGAGACCCTGACGCCCGTCGTCATCGAGGCCGGCGGCAAGGACGCCGTCATCATCGACCACGACGCCGACATCGAGGCCGCCGCCGACGCCGTGCTCTGGGGCGCCTGCGCCAACGCCGGGCAGACCTGCACCGGCGTCGAGCGCGTCTACGTCCACGAGAAGGTCTACGACGAGTTCCTGCGTGTGATCGTCGCCCAGGCCGAGGGCCTGCGCGCCGACGAGTCCGCCGGCAGCGACCTCGGCCCGATCACGATGCCCAAGCAGATGGACGTCATCCGCTCCCACATCGACGACGCCCTGGCCCGCGGCGGCCGCGCGCTGGTCGGCGGCGCCGACGCCGTCGGCGAGCGCTACGTGCAGCCGACGATCCTGGTCGACGTCCCCGAGGACTCCCTCGCGGTGACCGAGGAGACCTTCGGGCCGACCGTCACCATCGCCCGCGTCGGCACGGTCGAGGAGGCCGTGCGGCGCACCAACGCCACGTCGTACGGACTGGGCTCGACGGTGTTCTCCAAGGCCCGCGGCATGGAGATCGCCGACCGGATCCGCTCGGGCATGACCGCGGTCAACGGCGTGATCTCCTTCGCCGGCGTCCCGTCGCTGCCCTTCGGCGGCGTCGGCGACTCGGGCTTCGGGCGCATCCACGGCCCCGACGGGCTCAAGGAGTTCACCTACGCCAAGGCCATCGCGCGCCAGCGGTTCAAGGCGGCGCTGCCGCTCACGTCGTTCAAGCGCACCGAGAAGCACGAGCAGCAGCTCGTCTCGCTGATGACGATGCTGCACGGGCGCGGCACGACGCTGCCCAAGCTCGGCAAGCCGGTCAAGAAGCGCGCCTAGTCGCCTCCGCCGGGTCGCCCGGGGCTCAGCCCTGGGCGGCCTCGGCCTCGGCGACCTGGCGGCGCACGTCGTCCATGTCGAGCCCGCGCACGCCCGCGATCACCTGGTCGAGGCCCGCGGGCGGCAGCGCACCGGGCTGCGAGAACACCAGCACGCCCTCGCGGAAGACCATCAGCGTCGGGATCGAGCGGATGCCCGCCATCGACGACAGCTCGCGCTGCTCCTCGGTGTTGATCGAGCCGAACGTGATGTCGGGGTGGGCCTCGGACGCCGCCTCGTAGGTCGGCGCGAACTGCTGGCACGGGCCGCACCAGCTGGCCCAGAAGTCGACGAACAGGATGTCGTCGTCCTGCACGTGCGTGGCGAAGTTGTCCCCGGTCAGCTCGATGGTGGCCATGGACCCTACGGTAGCCCGCGGCCGTCAGCCCACCGGCTGAGCCGGGACGACCAGCCGGCTAGCGCGGGGCGTCGCAGGCGATCTGGCGCAGCACGCGGTAGCTGGCGCCGTCGTCGACGACGTGGAGCACGTAGCGGATCTCGCCGCCAGCGTCGTAGACGGCCACGGCGACCTGGTCGCCCCGGGTCTCGACGTCCAGCGAGACCAGGCCGTCGTCGAGCGTCTGGGTCAGCACCCGCAGGAGCTCGAGGTTGACCGGCTCGTCGGTCGCCGGCGGAGGTGCGCTGCAGTCGATCCCGCCCGGCACCGGGGTGGGGGAGACGGTGGTGTCGCTGGTGGCCGCCGTCGTGTCGGCGGCGTACGTCGGGGTGGTGGGGGAGACGGGCTCGTCACCGGACGCGAGGCCGACGCCGCCGGCCAGGGCGGCCACGCAGGCAGCGGCGGCGAGCCCCTGGACGCCGCGGCGGCGGCGCCGTCGCTGCGCCACCCGGCCGGCGACGAGCCGCGAGGCGTCGGGTGGCGCGGCCAGGGCCGTGGTGAGCCGCTCGTAGGCGTTCTCGATCTGGTCGTCGTTCATCTGAGCTCCTGCTCCCGCCCGTGGGCGTGGTCCTTGAGTCGTGCGGTGCCGCGGGAGAGGTGGCTGCGCGCCGTCCCCTCCGAGCACCCCATCCGGTCGGCGATCTGGCGGGTGTCGAGGTCCTCGACGTGGCGCAGCGCCAGGGCGGTGCGCTGGTGCGGCGAGAGGGTGCGCAGGGCGGCGACGAGCCACGCGTCGACCTCGCCGACGAGCACCGGCGCGACGGCGCGGTCCGGCGGCTCGCTGGTCGGGCGCTCCCGTCCGCGGTGGCGGATCCGGTCGACGTTGAGCCGCACCATGACGGTCCGGGCGTAGGCGCCCGGGTCGCCGTGGATGCGCGACCACCGCTCGATGACCCGCGCGAGGGTCTCCTGGGTCAGGTCCCAGGCGTCGTGCGGGTCGCCGGTGAGGGCGTGGGCGAGTCCGAGCAGCCGTTGCTGCTCTG
Source organism: Nocardioides sp. (assembly GCA_025964985.1). Classification (GTDB taxonomy): domain Bacteria; phylum Actinomycetota; class Actinomycetes; order Propionibacteriales; family Nocardioidaceae; genus Nocardioides. The sequence goes on along the minus strand of JAOPXU010000340.1, from coordinate 7,450 downwards.
CTGCGACGAACTCGTCGTGACCGGTCATGGGCACCTCCGCCTGTTCAGACGGGGAGCGGGCCCGGAATGTTGAGGGGGCCGCCCGGTCAGCGCGTCAGCGCAGGGAGTAGGTCGCCATCGACACGCCGATGTAGTGCGTGGTGAAGGCCAGGATCGTGAAGGTGTGGAAGACCTCGTGGAAGCCGAAGTACTGCGGCCACGGGTTGGGGCGCTTGAAGCCGTAGACGATGCCGCCGAGCGTGTAGAGAGCGCCGCCGACCGCGATCAGCACGAGCACCGCGACCGCCGTGCTGTGGCCGAGGACTGCGCGGCCACCGTCGATGAAGCCCGGCAGGAAGAACAGCGCCGCCCACCCCATGCCGATGTAGATCGGCGTGTAGAGCCACCGTGGGGCGTCGGTCCAGAAGACCCGGAAGAGCACCCCGAGCACGGCGCACGTCCAGACCGTCGTGAGCAGGACGACCTGCTGCGTGCCGTCGAGCAGGATCAGGGTCAGCGGCGTGTAGGAGCCGGCGATGAGCACGAAGATGTTGGCGTGGTCGAAGCGGCGCAGGAACGCCCAGACCTTCGGCGACCACGTGCCGGTGTGGTAGATCGCCGACACCCCGAACAGCAGCAGCGCGCTCAGCGCGAAGACCGCCGAGCCGAGCCGCGTCGTGTCGGTGGGGGACAGCGCGATGAGCACGATCCCGCCGACCAGGGCGAGAGGAGCGGTGCCGAGGTGGAGCCATCCGCGCAGCTTGGGCTTGACCGCCGCGAACTTCACGGCCGCCTTGTCACCCAGCGTCTCCAGACCCGCGCGGACCGCCTCGTTGGCGTCGTGGAAGGCCTGGTTCATGACTCGAGAATAGCGGCGGCGCCGCAGCGACGGTCCACCTGACCGGACGCATTCCGTCCGGCCGGACGCCGGGGTGCGCTCACGCCTGGCCGGGGATGTTGATCCCCTCGGACGGCTGGACGATGACGAAGCCTTGTCCCTGGAACGCCACCTGCACGGCCTCGCCCGAGCCGCGGCCGATCAGCGCGCCGGCGCTCATCGTCGACTTCAGCGTGGTGTCGAGGTGGGCTGACCAGGCGACGATCGCGTCGGTGTCGGCGAACGTCGGCGCCTCGGCGGCGTTGAGCACCACCGGCTCGCCGTCGGTGACGATGGCGACCCAGCCGGTGCCGCGCAGCGTGGTGTTGAACAGCCCGCCGGCCAGCATGCTCGCGCCCTTGACCCGCTCGATGTTCCACTGCAGCGCGGCCGAGAACGCCAGGACGTTCTTGCCGTTGGCCGAGATCCCGGTGTTGTTGAGCTGCAGGATGTGGACGTTCTTGTTGGTGTCGGCGATGAACACGTCGCCCTGGCCCTCGACCCGCATCAGCGGCAGGCCCTCACCGGTGAGCGCCTTCTTGATCACCCGGCCCGCGCCGCCGCCCTGGAAGGCGAACGTGACGTTGCCCTGGTAGGCGACCATGGAGCCCTGGCGCGCCATGAACGGCTCGGTCACGCGCACCCGCAGCATCTTGCTGTTCTGCAGCTGCGGTCCGGACCCGGTGACCTCGGCGTAGCGGCCGTCGATGAGGTCGCCGGTGATGCCGGCGAACGCGTCGCCGGTGAACCCGGCCTGCCCGCCCTGCTGGCCGCCGTACTGGGGCTGGGCCTGGCTCTGCGGCTGCGCCTGGGGCTGCGACGGCTGCGCCTGCTGGGCCGGCTGCCCGGCGTCCATCGGTGACGTGGACTGCACGCCCCGGTCGCTGACGTGCTCGGTCCACCGGGAGCCGTCCCAGTAGCGGAGCTCGTGGCGGCCGGTCGGATCGGGGTGCCAGTCAGCGGTCATCGTGGGTCGCATCCTCGGGTCGGGGTGGCGGCTCGAGTCGCGCGGGGAGCACGTGAGCCTCACGGGGTGTCCTACCATCGCCAGGTGGCGGACTGGAAGCGGGGACTGCGCAAGGTGCTCTACCCGGCCTACGAGGCACGGGTGCTGCGCCGCATGTCCGGACCCCTGGCCGAGAGCCTCCCGCGGCACGTCGGCGTCATGCTCGACGGCAACCGCCGCTGGGCCCGCGCCGTCGGCCACGACACCGCCGACGGCCACCGCGCCGGCGCCGCCAACATCGAGCCGCTGCTCGGCTGGTGCGACGAGGTCGGCATCCAGGTCGTCACCCTGTGGCTGCTCAGCACCGACAACCTCAACCGGCCGGCCGAGGAGCTCGGGCCGCTGCTGTCGATCATCGCCGACGCCGTCGACTCCCTCGCCGACCAGCGCCGCTGGCGCCTGCACCCCGTCGGCGCCCTCGACCTGCTGCCCGACGACATCGCCCGCCGCCTCAAGACCGCCGCCGAGGCCACCGCCGACGTCGACGGCATGCTCGTCAACGTCGCCGTCCCCTACGGCGGGCGCCGCGAGATCGCCGACGCCGTGCGCTCCCTGCTCCACGAGCACGCCGCCAAGGGCACCTCGCTGGAGGAGCTCGCCGACATCATCAGCGTCGAGCACATCGCCGACCACCTCTACACCAAGGGCCAGCCCGACCCCGACCTCGTGATCCGCACCTCCGGCGAGCAGCGCCTCGGCGGGTTCCTGCTCTGGCAGAGCGCCAAGTCGGAGTTCTACTTCTGCGAGGCCTACTGGCCCGACTTCCGCCGCGTCGACTTCCTGCGCGCCATCCGTGCGTACGCCCAGCGGGAACGCCGGCACGGGGTCTGACCACTTCGCCGGGCCGGGCAAACCCCGCCCCCTCCTCACCGAGGGACCGGCGGCCGAGCCGGCCCCGCCCGCAACACGACCGTCATCTGCCGGTCACCGCGCGTTCGGGCGTGTCGCCCGGTTCCGCGCCGTACGACGTCGTAGCGTCCTGGGCAGTGGCGAGTGGGGAAGCTCGCCGCAACCGGGAGGCCCGAGCGTGAGCGATCACGACCTTTGCACCACAGCCGGCAGCACTGCTGCCGGCCGGGTGGGAGGGCGTCGGCACTCCGGCGTTCGGGCTCCTCTCCGGTCCATCTGCTGAACGGGACCGGGCGAGGAGTGCGCGCGCGGTCACACAAAGGGATCCCCGTGGCCGTCTCCGCAGACAACTCCCGCACCTACGTCCTCGACACCAGCGTCCTGCTCGCCGATCCCGGCGCCATCCGGCGCTTCGAGGAGCACGAGGTCGTGCTCCCGGTGGTGGTGATCACCGAGCTCGAGGGCAAGCGGCACCACCCCGAGCTCGGCTACTTCGCCCGCTCCGCCCTGCGGATGCTCGACGACCTCCGCGTCACCCACGGCCGCCTCGACGAGCCGCTGCCGATCGGCGAGCACGGCGGCACGCTGCGCGTCGAGCTCAACCACACCGACCCGCAGTCGCTGCCCTCCGGGTTCCGCCTCGGCGACAACGACACGCGCATCCTCGCCGTCGCGCGCAACCTCGCCAACGAGGGCCGCGACGTCTGCGTGGTCTCCAAGGACCTGCCGATGCGCATCAAGGCCTCCGCGGTCGGGCTCGACGCCCAGGAGTACCGCGCCGAGGCGATCAGCGACTCCGACACCGGCTACTCCGGCATGGCCGAGATCGACGTCGAGGCCGACGTCCTCGACGAGCTCTACGACGACGGCAGCGTCGACCTCGAGAGCGCCCGCGACTACCCCTGCCACCAGGGCCTCGTGCTCGTCTCCGACCGCGGTACGGCGCTCGGTCGGGTCGGGCCCGACAAGCACGTCCACCTGGTGCGCGGTGACCGCGAGGCGTTCGGCATCCACGGTCGCAGCGCCGAGCAGCGGGTGGCGCTCGAGATGCTGCTCGACCCCGAGGTCGGCATCGTCTCCCTCGGTGGTCGCGCCGGCACCGGCAAGTCGGCGCTCGCGCTGTGCGCCGGCCTCGAGGCGGTGATGGAGCGCCGCCAGCACCAGCGCGTCGTGGTCTTCCGCCCGCTCTTCGCCGTCGGCGGCCAGGAGCTCGGCTACCTGCCCGGCTCGGAGACCGAGAAGATGTCACCGTGGGGCCAGGCGGTCTTCGACACGCTCGGCTCGATCACCTCCAAGGAGGTCATCGACGAGATCCTCGACCGCGGCATGCTCGAGGTCCTGCCGCTGACCCACATCCGCGGCCGCTCGCTGCACGACGCGTTCGTCATCGTCGACGAGGCCCAGTCGCTCGAGCGCAACGTGCTGCTCACGGTGCTCAGCCGCATCGGAGCCGGCTCCAAGGTCGTGCTGACCCACGACGTCGCCCAGCGCGACAACCTGCGGGTCGGTCGCCACGACGGCGTGGTCGCGGTGATCGAGAAGCTCAAGGGCCACCCGCTCTTCGCCCACATCACCCTCACCCGCTCCGAGCGCTCGCCCATCGCGGCGCTGGTCACCGAGATGCTGGAGAACGTCACCGTCTGACGCTGGAGTGACGGATGCGCCTCCTGTGACGCAGGGGGCGCATCCGACACCATCCGGGCCGAGAAGTCCACCGGATTGCGGCCGTTCGGTTTGCACCCGTACGGGCGAACAGGCATGGTGGTCCAGATCTTTCGCGGTCCCCCGTGGGCCCAGCCGATCGCCTCCGACCGACTGTCGTCCATCCTCTGGGTACTCGCTTTGTCGAAGCACGTGAAGCACGTCCCGAAGCACCGTGGCGCCCCGAAGCGACCCGCCGTCCCCGAGGTCCTCGAGGCCGCGCCCCGCAAGGTCGTCGGCACGACGGTGCTCCTCGGCTCGCTCGCCGTCGCCACCACCGGTGTGGCCGTGGGCGGCGGTGTCGTCGCCGGCTCCGCGGTCGGCACGGCAGCGGCCGTCGACGAGACCGCCACCGACACCTCCGGCACCAGCGCGGACGACGCGCTCGGGCGCCCCACGGCGGCCCAGCTCGCCTCCGCGCCGGTCACCCGCCGCCAGCCGACGCTGTCGCGCTCGGCCGACCGCCGCGACCGCACCGACCCCGTCAAGGCCGCGGCCCTCTCGGCCGAGCCCGCCGGCGAGGTCGAGACCGGCAGCAAGGACCTCTCCGAGTCCGACCCGCGCGACATCGCGATGGCGCTGCTGCCCGAGTTCGGCTTCTCCTCCGATCAGTTCGGCTGCCTCGACTCGCTCTACACGCGCGAGTCCGGCTGGGACGTCTACGCCGACAACCCGACCTCCTCGGCCTACGGCATCCCGCAGTCGCTGCCCGGCTCCAAGATGGCCGCCGCCGGCGCCGACTGGGAGACCAACCCGGTCACCCAGATCCGCTGGGGCCTGGGCTACATCCAGGACCGCTACGGCAGCCCGTGCGGTGCCTGGGCCCACTCCGAGTCCGTGGGCTGGTACTGACGCTCCGCTATCGGGCGAGCAGCAGGTAGCGCTCGTCGGTGATCGGCCCGCCCCAGTAGACCTCCTCCTCGAGGGGCACGACCCGTACGTCGGGCAGGTGCGCGGCCGCGAGGCGCTCGACGTCGGCAGCGGCGAGCCCGCCGCTGGTGTGCCAGCGCCCCTCGACGAGCACGATGCGGCCGCCGGGGCGCAGCAGGCCCACCCAGCGGGCCAGCGCGGCCTCGGGGTCGGGCAGGGCCCACAGGACGTGGCGGCACAGGACGACGTCGACCGTCGCCACGTCGTACGGCGGCTCGGCGGCGTCTCCGACGCCGAAGGTCACGTCGAGCCCGGCGGCGGAGGCCTTGGCGCGGGCGCGCTCGACCATCGCGGGGGACAGGTCGGTGCCCCGGACCCGGTGGCCGGCCTCGGCGAGGAGCACCGACAGCGTGCCGGTGCCGCAGCCGAGGTCGACGACGTCGCACGGGGCGGGCGGCAGATGGGCGGCCAGGAGCTGGCGCCAGGCCTCGCGGGTGGCGGGGTCGCCGAGCCCGTGGTCGGGCTCGTCGTCGAAGGTGGCGGCCTCGGCGTCCCAGAAGGTCCGCTGGTCGGAGATGCCGGTCACCGGGCCACGAAGACCGTGACGTGCCCGGCGCACTCGCGCGGCCAGCCGTCGGTCGGCGGCGACCAGGTGACGGGCTCCTGGCGCGACTCGAGGTAGGCCAGGGCGGTCTCGCGGTCGGCGAAGAACGCCCGGGTGGCGAAGTCGTCGCGGCTGACCTCGTCGAAGTGGCGGCGCAGCGCGGCCTCGCCGTTCTCGCTGGAGAAGTGGGTCGGCACGACGTCGGCGCCCGAGGCGCGGATCAGGTCGGCGACGTGCTCGTCGCCGTTGGTGACCGCGACGAAGGTGCCACCGGGCCGCAGCACCCGGCGTACCTCGGCGAGGGCGGTGTCGAGGAACGGCACGTGGTAGAGCATCCAGCAAGCGGCGACGGCGTCCTGGCTGTCGTCGTCGAAGGGCAGCGCCTGGGCGTCGGCGACCCGCGCCTCGAGGCCACGGCTCGCGGTCAGCTCGACCATCCGCGCGGAGCGGTCGACGGCGACGACCTCGGCGTCGGGCAGCGCCGCCGCGAGGCGGGCGGCGAAGGCGCCGGTGCCGGACCCGACCTCGAGGACGTGGCGGGGTGAGGTGGCCACGATGGCGGCCAGGGCCTCGGTCGAGGGCTCGCGCCCGTCGATCGTCGGGTGCCAGACCGACTGGCGGATCGCCAGCCGCTCCTCGGTGTCGTACTGCGCGCTGGTGCGTCCGGGGTCGGTGAGGCTCATGGTCAGGGCCTCGTCATGCGCTCGACGTCGAGGGCGGCGTCGAGCTCGTCCTCGGTGAGCTCGCCGCGCTCGACGTAGCCGAGGGCGATCACGGTCTCGCGGATCGTGCGGCCCTCGGCCAGCGCCTGCTTGGCGATCTTGGCGGCGGCCTCGTAGCCGAGCTGCTTGTTGAGCGGGGTGACGACCGAGGGCGACGACTCGGCGTAGCGGCGCATCCGCTCGGCGTCGGCGGTGATGCCGTCGATGCAGCGGTGGGCCAGCAGGGTCGTGGACGACGCCAGCAGCCGCACCGACTCGAGCACGTTGCGTGCGATCACCGGCATGGCCACGTTGAGCTCGAAGCTGCCGCTCGCGCCGGCCGCGGCGACGGCCGCGTCGTTGCCGACGACCTGGAAGCACACCATCAGCGTCGCCTCCGGCAGGACCGGGTTGACCTTGCCGGGCATGATGCTCGAGCCCGGCTGCAGGTCGGGCAGGTGGATCTCGGCCAGCCCGGTGGTGGGGCCCGACGACATCCAGCGCAGGTCGTTGCAGATCTTGGTGATCCCGACCGCGACCGTCTTCAGGACGCCGCTGAGCTCGACCAGCGAGTCGCGGGTGGCCTGGGCCTCGAAGTGGTCGCGGGCCTCGGTGAACGGCTGGCCGGTCAGCTCCCCGAGCACCTCGATCACCCGGGCCGGGAAGCCCGCGGGGGTGTTGATGCCGGTGCCGACGGCGGTGCCGCCGAGGGGGAGCTCGCGGACGCGGGGGAGGACGGACTCGAGCCGTTCGGCGGCGTAGCGCACGGTCGCGGCGTAGCCGCCGAACTCCTGGCCCAGCATCACCGGGGTCGCGTCCATCAGGTGGGTGCGGCCGGACTTCACGAGGTCGGCGAACTCCTC
>JAOPXU010000313.1 GCA_025964985.1 Nocardioides sp. | reverse complement strand
CCCGACCGCCCGCACCGGTCCCGGCCCCCACCCCGGCGCCGTACCGGCAGCCCGAGCCGCAGCCGCAGCCGCAGCCCCTGCCCCCGGGCGGCGGGCGCGGCGGTGGCGGCTTCTGGTCCAGGCGGTTGCGCCGGCCGGGTTTCTACGTGCGCACCGCGCTCGTGCTGGTCCTGCTCTGGGCGCTGTTCATCGTGGCGGTCCCGTTCATCACCTGGCAGAGCTCCGAGCAGGTCGCCTTCGAGCCTGACGGCGACCGTCCCGGCGACCAGGACGGCACGACGTACCTCCTCGTCGGCAGCGACTCGCGCCGCGACCTGACCGAGGAGCAGCGCAAGCGGCTCAGCACCGGCAACCCGCAGTCCGAGCTGACCGACACGATGATGCTGCTCCACACCGGCGACGGACCGAGCGTGCTGCTGTCGATCCCCCGCGACACCCAGGTCGACCGGCCGTTCTTCTCCGGCAAGATCAACGGCGCCTACGCCCGTGGCGGCGCTCCGCTGCTGACCCGGGTCGTCGAGACCGAGACCGGCATCCGCGTCGACAAGTACGTCGAGATCGGTCTCGGCGGGGTCGCCGACGTCGTCGACGCGGTCGGCGGCATCGAGGTGTGCCCCAAGGAGCGGATCAAGGACCCCCTCGCGGGGCTCGACATCACCAAGGGCTGCAAGGAGATCGACGGCACCACCGCGCTGGCCTACTCGCGCTCGCGCAAGCAGTCGGCGCTCGGCGACCTCGAGCGCGTGCGGCGCCAGCGCGAGGTCATCGGCGCGATCGGCGACAAGGTCCTCTCGCCGTGGTCGGTGCTCAACCCCGTGCGCTGGTGGCGGCTCAACAACGCCGTCCCCTCGTTCTTCGCGTTCGGTGACGGCATGAGCTCGATCGACGCGAGCCGCTGGGCGCTGGCGATGACCAAGACGGGCGGCGGGGGCAACCTGACCTGCACGATGCCGGTCACCGACTCCAGCGCGACCACCTGGGACCGCGAGCGGGCCGACCCGATGTTCGAGGCGATCATCGCCGACACCACCGACGACATCACGAAGCAGCAGTGCACCCCCAACGGGATCGTGCCCTGAGCCTCGGGCCAGGATGGGGCTCGTGACCTACGAGACCCTGGACTGGTCGGTCGACGCCGACGGCGTCGCCACCTTGACCCTCAACCGGCCCGACGCGCTCAACGCGTTCGACCTGGTGATGGCCCGCGAGCTGCTGGCCGTGTTCACCACCGACGCGCTCGACGACGACGTGCGCGCGGTGGTCGTCACCGGCGCCGGGCGCGCGTTCTGCGCCGGGATGGACCTCTCCGCCGAGGGCAACGTCTTCGGGCTCGACGAGTCCCTCGACGTGACGCCCGAGTCGCTGCGCGAGCACCTGCACGACCCGGCGTACGACGCGGGGGTGCGCGACACCGGCGGCAAGGTCACCCTCGCCATCCACGCGCTGCCCAAGCCGGTCATCGCCGCCATCAACGGCCCCGCGGTCGGCATCGGCGCCACGATGACGCTCGCGATGGACCTGCGCCTGGCCTCGACCAAGGCCCGCATCGGGTTCGTCTTCGGCCGCCTCGGCATCGTGCCCGAGGCCGCCTCGACCTGGTTCCTGCCCCGCATCGTCGGCGTCCAGCAGGCGCTGGAGTGGGTCTACGCCGCCGAGGTCCTCACCGCCGAGCAGGCGCTCGCCGGACGGCTGCTGCGCTCGGTCCACGAGCCCGACGAGCTGCTGCCGGCCGCGCTCGAGCTGGCCCGGTCCTTCGTCGTCGACCGCTCGCCGGTCGCCCTGGCGCTGGCCAAGCAGCTGGTCTACCGCAACTCCGCCGCCGACCACCCGATCGAGGCCCACCTGTCCGACTCCGTCGCGATGTGGCACACCTCGATCGGCGACGGCAAGGAGGGCGTCGCGGCGTTCCTCGAGAAGCGCGCGCCGCGGTTCACCGGCAAGGCCTCCGAGGCCCCGCGGATCTTCCCCGAGGCCTGAGGACCTGACGCTCGGCGGCCGTCAGGCGGCGAGCGAGGCGCGCAGCTTGCGCAGGATGCCGCTGAGCAGGCGAGAGACCTGCTCCTGGCTGACGCCGACCTCGTCACCGATCTGGGCCTGGGTGCGGTTGTCGAAGAACCGCAGCTCGATGATCCGGCGGTCGCGCGGGGTCAGCGTCTCCATGAGCGGACCGAGCGCCATGCGCGCCTCGGCGCTGGCGAAGGCCGGGTCGAGGTCGCCCATCCGGTCGATCGGCGACTCGACCGACTCGCCGTCGGGACGGGGTGCGTCGAGCGAGACGGGGCTGAAGCACCCGCTGGCCGACAGCGCGTCGACCACGAGCGGCAGCGGGACGTCGAGGTGCACGGCGATCTCGGCGGGACGCGGGCCACGACCGAGGCGCTGGGTCAGCTCGGCATCGGCCTGGGTGACCCGGGCCTGCACCTCCTGCACCGAGCGCGGCGGGCGCACGGCCCAGCCGGCGTCGCGGAAGTAGCGGCGGATCTCTCCACGCAGGGTCGGGACGGCGTAGCTCAGGAAGTCGTCGCCGACGGTCGGGTCGAAGCCGCGCACGGCCTTGACCAGACCGAGGTAGGCGACCTGGTCGATGTCCTCGGCCGGGATGCCGCGACCGTGGTAGCGGCGGGCGACGTCGGTGGCGACGACCATGTTGACCCGGATCGCCTCGTCCTCGTAGCGGGCGCGGGCCTCGCCGCGGCTCGCGCGTGCCCTCGACAGCAACATCGCCGTCTCGACGCGCCGACGTGCATCGCTGATGGTGCGACTCGACCCCATGTGCGAGCTACCTTCCGGTCGGAACATCGACGCCCCGAGATCGTCATCGTGACACTGAGTGAGGCACGGCACAACCGCCCTCGTGTGACCGATGTTGTCATATCTGGGGCAGAAGTGACACAGAAACTACCGAATTCGGGCGATGTGCCCGTCGGGGCAGGCGCTCCAAGGTGGGAGAAGTGAGGAGCCGCCGAGTGGGGGGATCTCGGCGGCTCCCCCACGCCGTACCCGGCCGGCCCCGGCGTATGCCCCTCGGATCCGAAGTAGCGTGGCGAGCGTGACCACCCCCTCCGGCCCCGCCCGCCCCGCCTGGCAGGACCCCGCCGCGATCGCGCTGATGCTCGACGACTGCACCACGTGGGCAGTCGTCGGACTGACGACCAACACCGACCGCACGGCGTGGTCGATCGCCGCGCAGCTGCAGCAGCGCGGCAAGCGCATCGTGCCGATCAACCCCGATGCCGCCGAGGTGCTCGGCGAGACCGGCTACGCCAGCCTCGCCGACGTGCCCTTCCCCGTCGACGTGGTCGACGTCTTCCGCCGCAGCGAGGCCGCCGGCGAGGTCGCCGACCAGGCGGTGGCCATCGGCGCCCGCGCCGTGTGGTTCCAGCTCGGCGTCGTCGATCACGCCGCCTTCGAGCGCACCCGGGCCGCCGGCGTCGCGATGGTCATGGACACCTGCCCCGCGATCGAGTGGCGCAGCCCCCGGGGCTGAGGGACCCTGCTCAGCGTGCCCGGACCAGGCGACGACCTCGAGGTGCGACCCGGGACCGTCATCCCCGCGGTCGAGCTGGTCGAGCGCTTCAGCCGGTCCTCGGGCCCTGGCGGACAGTCGGTCAACACCACCGACAGCCGCGTCGAGCTCGAGTACGACGTGACGACCTCCACCGCGCTCTCCGACGCCCAGCGGGCCCGGGTCGTGGGCCGGGTCGGCTCGCCGGTGGTCGTCGTCGCCTCCGAGCACCGATCCCAGCACCGCAACCGGGTGGCCGCCCGCGAGCGCCTGGCCTCCCGGCTGCGCGACGCCCTCCTGCCGCCTCCGCCGACGCGACGGGCGACCAAGCCGACCAAGGGCTCGCAGCGTCGCCGGATGGAGGCCAAGAAGCAGCGCGGGGCGACCAAGGCGCTGCGCGGCCGGGTCCGCGACGACTGAGCCGGTCGGTACCTGCGGCCGACCCGACGGCACCTGCGACCGATGCCGCGACCCACGGCCCGCTCCTAGCGTCGCCGTGTGAGCATCCAGACCCTGCCCCCGGCTCTCCTGACCCGGGCCCCGGCCGGCCCCCGGCTAGCCGTCGACCTCGACGCGGTGGCCGCCAACACGCGCCTGTTCGCCCAGCGCACGCCAGGCGCGCTGATGGCCGTCGTCAAGGCCGACGGGTTCGGCCACGGCGCCGTCGCGGTCGCCCGCACGGCCCTGGTCCACGGCGCCTCCTGGCTCGGCGTGACCAGCATCGACGAGGCGCTGGACCTGCGCGCCGCGGGCCTGCGGGCCCCGGTCCTGAGCTGGCTCAACCCGGTCGACGCCGACTTCGTGGCCGCGGTCGGCTCGGGCGTGGACGTCGCGGTGCCCGACTTGGCCCACCTCGCCGCCGTCACCCGCGCCGGCATCGGCGCGCGGGTGCACCTGCACCTCGACACCGGCATGGCCCGCGACGGCGCCGCACCCGCCGAGTGGGCCGCCCTGTGCCGCGCAGCGCGCAGCGTCGAGCGGTCGGGACAGCTGCGCGTCGTCGGAGTGATGGGCCACCTCGGTTGCGCCGACGTGCCCGACGACCCGGCCAACGCCACCGGCCGCGCCGCCTTCGCCTGGGGCGTCACCCTCGCCCGCGCCGCCGGGCTTCGTCCGGCGCTGCGCCACCTCGCCGCCACCGCCGCGACCCTCACCGACCCGGCGTCCCTGCACTCCCTGAGCCGGGTGGGCGCGGGCCTGGTCGGCATCGACCCCAGCCGCACGACGCGGCTCGCCCCGGCGCTCACGCTCACCGCACCCGTCGTCGGGACCCGCAGGGTCCCTCGCGGCACGTCGGTCGGCTACGGCCACGAGTGGCGGGCGCCCCGCGCGACCACCCTGGCCCTGCTGCCGCTGGGGTACGCCGACGGCCTGCCCCGCTGCACCGGAGGCCGTGCCCAGGTGTGGCTGGCCGGGCGCCGACGCCCCGTTGTCGGACGAGTG